>NZ_SDKK01000009.1:0-42911 GCF_008107625.1 Zoogloea oleivorans | reverse complement strand
TTGGCGCCGCCGACCTTTTCGTGGCACCGTCGCGCCGGGAGGCCTTGTCGCTGGCTTTGCTCGAAGCATCGGCTTTCTCGCTGCCGATCGTCGCCAGCTGGGTTGGCGGCACCGGCGAGGTGGTGAAGGAGGGCGACAACGGCTTCCTCGTGCCACCCGACGATCCGCCGACGCTGGCCACGGCCATCGATGCCCTGTTGGCCGATCCGGCCCTGCGGCGCGATTGCGGCGCCCGCGCGCGACGCCGTTTCGAAGACGGCTTTACCCTCGACGCCATGCTCGGCAAGACGCTGGCGGTTTATCGACAGGCCCTGGAGGCCCATTCCCGATGAAGCAGGTCCAGATCCTGATGTACCACCGGGTCGGCAATTTTCCCGGCCGGGTCAAGGCGCACGGCGCGCTGTACTGCCATCTGCCGCGCTTTCGGGCGCAGATGAAGATGTTCAAGGTTCTCGGCTACGGGGTGATCAGCCTCGACGAAGCCGCTGCCGGCCTGTGTGGCGACGCGCCGCTGCCGCCGCGTCCGCTGGTGCTGACCTTCGACGATGCCTACGTGGACTTCCTTGAAAACGCCGCCCCGGTGCTCAAGGCCCACGGCTATCCGGCCACGGTCTACGCGGTGAGCAGCCTGGTCGGCAAGACCTCGGCGTGGGTCGCCCCGGAAGGCCTCGAACCGGCGCCGCTGATGAACGTCAGCCAACTGCGCGAGGTGCAGGATCTCGGCTTCACCATCGGCTCCCACACGGTGACCCACCCGCGCCTCGCCGACGCCGACGATGCCCGTATCCACGCCGAAATGCGGGACAGCAAGCGTGCGCTGGAAGACATCCTCGGCCAGCGCGTCGAGCACTTCTGCTATCCCTACGGCAGTCATGACCTTCGCGCCGTCGAAGCGGCCGCGGCGGCCGGCTATGTTACCGGCACCACCTGCGTGCGCGCCGCCGCCACGCCCGCCGACGACCTCCTGACCCTGCCGCGCAAGGCGGTGTCCCGTGGCGACGACGTGTTCGGCGTGGCCTGGAAGCTGCTCACCAAGAACCTTCCCAAGCACGCCCAGATCCGCCGCACCTAGTCCTCCCGCCGCCGGAAGGCCAGCCAGCCAGCGACGACCGTAAAGCTGGCGATGATCGCCACGACGATCCAGAAGCCGGCGTGGTGTTCGGCCAGCGGGATGCCGCCCACGTTCATGCCGAGCAGGCCGGCGATCATGTTGATCGGCAGGGCCAGCACGGTGACCATCGTCAGCACATAGACGCTGCGGTTGGTTTCCTCCGTCACCCGCGCGGCGATTTCCTCCTGCAGCAGCTTGATGCGTTCCTGCAGCGCCGTCATGTCGGCCAGCACGGCCGAGAACTCCTCCGTCGAATGGCGCAGCTCCTGAACGTCGTCCGGTGCCACCCAGGCCGGGGGCTGGTTGAGCAGGCGGAAGAGGGCGCCCGGTTCCGGGGCGAGCAGGCGGCGCAGGCGCACCAGCACGCGCCGCAGTGCCCCCAGCTTGGCCCGGCTGCGCTGGACCCGCTCGGCGAGCAGGCTGTCCTCGACGTCGTCCACCCGTCCGGTGGCGGCGCGCACGATCTGCACCAGCACGTCGGCCTGGTCGCGCAGCAGGTGGGTGAGCAGGGCCACCGGTGTCTCGAAAGCCTCGCCGCCCTTCACCGCTGCGCGCAAGCGGTCGATGGAGCGCAGCGGCTGAAGGCGGGTGGTGACCACCGTGCGCTGGTCCACGCACATCCACAGGGTGGCGATCTGCGACGGCTCGAAGTCGAACTCGAAGAGCACATCGTTCACCACCGCAATCAGCGCGTCGTGGGCAAACTCGATGCGTGTCGACCGCGAGCCTTCGTGCAGCGCATCGAAAAAGGCGTCCACCTCGCCCAGATGATCGCGCAGCCAGCGCTCGGTAGAGGCATTGGCCAAGTTGAAATGCAGCCACGCGAAAGCGCCTTCGGCGGCCGGCATCTCGCCCTTCAGCCAGCGCACCGCCCCGGCCGTGTTCATGGGCTCGCCGGGGCGCCCAGGGCGGAACAGGAAACCGGAAATCAGCCCCGAACGGTCGGAGCCATAGGAAGCGTCGCTGGGATTCACAAGCGGGCATGCAGGATGACGGACCCGCGAGCCTAAACCTGCTGCGTGGCAGGGGTATTACGCGACCCGTACGGCGGGTTGCGTCTAGGGGTAGAGCCCGCGCACCTTGTGCGCCAGCAGCACGCGTTCGCAGCCGAGCACAAAGGCGGCTGTGCGCATCGTGATGCCCTTTGTCTTGGCGGCCTCCCATACCGCGGCAAAGGCCTCGCGCATGATGCGGTCGAGGCGGGCATTGATCTCGTCTTCGGTCCAGAAGAAGGCGCTGATGTCCTGCACCCACTCGAAGTAGCTCACCGTCACCCCGCCGGCGTTGGCAAGCACGTCGGGGATCACCGTGATGCCGCGCTCCTGCAGGATCAGGTCGGCCTCCGGGGTGGTCGGACCGTTGGCGCCCTCACAGATCAGGCGGGCGCGGATCAGGCCGGCGTTGGTGGCGGTAATCTGGTTTTCCATGGCGGCAACGATGAGGATGTCGGCATCCATGCTCCAGAAGCTGTCGGTGGTGATCACCTCGGTGCCGAGGGCGCCGACCAGGGTGCCGTGCTGCTGGCGCCAGGCCTTGACGGCGCGTACGTCGAGCCCGGCCGGGTTGGCGATGGCGCCGCTGCTGTCCTGCAGGGCCACCACCTTCGCGCCGGCATCCGAGAACAGCCGGGCGGCCGCTTCGCCCACATTGCCGAAGCCCTGCACCGCCACCTTGGCGTCGGCGATGTTCATGCCGATGCGCCTGGCCGCCTCGACCGTGGCGACGAACACACCGCGCCCGGTGGCGTCCTTGCGGCCCAGGCTGCCGCCCAGGCTGATCGGCTTGCCGGTCACCACGCCCATGGCGGTACGCCCCTCGTTCATTGAGTAGGTGTCCATCATCCAGGCCATGGTCTGCTCGTTGGTGTTGATGTCCGGCGCCGGAATGTCCTTGTCCTGGCCCAGCAGGATGTGGATCTCGCTGGTGTAACGGCGCGTCAGGCGTTCGAGTTCGGCCAGCGAGAGCTGCCTGGGATCGACCCGCACGCCACCCTTGGCGCCACCGAAGGGCACATTCACCACCGCGTTCTTCACCGTCATCCATGCCGACAGGGCCATCACTTCGGACAGGGTCACGTCCGGGTGATAGCGGATACCGCCCTTGCCCGGCCCGCGGGCCAGGTTGTGGTGCACCCGGTAGCCCTCGAAGTGGGCCATCTCGCCGTTGTCGAGGCGGATCGGCACGTTCACGATCAGCGCCCGCATCGGGCGGGTGAGGATGGGGGTCAGCGGGCGCAGTTCGGGATTCAGGTGAGGCTCGACCCGGTCGATCTGGACCAGGAAGGTTTCCCACGGGCCGAGGTGCTCGGCCGACAGATAGGACGGGATGTGGGAGAGGTTGTTCATGTTGTTTCTCCTCGGTGGGCGGGCGCCTGTTAACGCAGAGAGTCGTCCGCCGGCGAGGAGTTCCGCTTTTTGTGGGTCGGGTTTCAACCCGACCCACAGGGGCCGCTTTACTGCCCGATCGCCCCGAAGGCCTTCTTGGCCAGTCCGGTGGCGCCGCCGACGGGATCCTTGCGGATGGCCTTTTCTTCTTCGGCGATCATCAGGTAGAGGCCGTCGAGAGCCTTCTTGGTCACGTAGTTCTCGATCTTCAGCTCATCGCCCTTGGCCAGACCGAACTGGCTGGCCTTGCCGGCGAGCTTGTTGTACTGGGCCGACAGGGCCAGCTTGTCGGTGCTTTCCTTGACCGTCGGCAGGAAGGACTCGGCGAGCTGGGTGGCGGTTTTTTCCTTGAAGTACTGGGTGCCGGCATCGTCGCCGCCGGACAGGATCTTCTTGGCGTCGTCCACGCTCATCTTCTTGACGGCGTCCACCAGCAGGCCCTTGGCCTTCGGCACGGCCTGCTCGGCGGCCTTGTTCATGGTGGCGACGAGGTTGTCGAGATCCTTGCCGCGGCCCATGGTGCGCAGCATGCCTTCCATCGGGGCGAGGCTCTCGGGCAGGCCGATCTTCACTTTCGGATTGTTCATGAAACCCCCATCGGCACCGAGTTGTCCTACGGCCTTGGCGGCGCCCTGCGCCAGCGCTTCCTTCAGGCCACCGGAGGCGTCCTTGTCGGTGAGATCGGCGAGGCCGAAGGCCCACACCTGGGAAGAGATGACAAGCAGGAACAAAGCTCTCAGAATCGCACGCACGGCAAACCCCCTTCCGGTTACAAAAAATGTTTCTCAAGGCTATCACGCGTTATCTTGCGCCCGTTCTGCTCCTTGCACTCCTTAACGCTTGCACCAAACAACAGCCGGTCGAGCCGGCGTGAAGCGCCGCAATCTGGTTGTTGCGCTGCTTGTCGCCGCTGCCGTGTCCGGGGCCTTGCTGTGGCCGAAGGGCCGTGAAGTGGATGTGGCCAGCGTGCTCAAGGCGCCGCTGACCCAGTCGGTCGTTGCCACCGGGCGCATCGCCACGCCGGCGCGCATTGCCATCGGCAGCCCGCTGGCCGCCACGGTGCTGGACGTCACCGTGCGCGAGGGCGACCGGGTGCAGCCCGGCCAGGTGCTGGCCCGCCTGCGTGCCGACGATGCCGACGCACTGATCCGCCAGGCCGCCGCTGCGCTGGCCGAGGCCGAAGCCCGCCTTACCCAGATCGACAGGCTCGGCCAGCCGGTGGCGGCCCAGCAGCTCGCCCAGGCCGAAGCCAACCTCGGCGTGGCCCGCGCCGAGGCCGAGCGTGCCCGCCAGCTCGTCGCCAAGGGTTTTTACGCCCAATCCAAGGCCGACGACGCGCTGCGCAACGCCGCTAATGCCGCATCGGCCGCCGACACCGCCCGTGCCCAGCTGGCGGCCCAGAAACCCGGCGGCACCGAGCGGCAGGCCGCCGTGGCCCGCGTCGAGCAGGCCCGCGCCCAGCTCACCAATGCCAAAGCCCGCGCCGCGCAGCTGACCCTCGTCGCGCCCTCGGCCGGCACCGTGCTGACCCGCAAGGCCGAGCCCGGCGATGTGGCCAGCGCCGGCAAGGTGCTGCTGGAACTCGCCGACGCCGGCGAAACCCGCGTCTACGCCACCGTGGACGAGAAGAACCTGCGCCTCCTGCGCCCCGGCCAGAAGGCCCGCGGCGTGGCCGATGCCTACCCGGCCCAGCCCTTCGATGCCGAGCTGTATTACCTTGCCCCGGCGGTGGACCCGCTGCGCGGCACCGTCGAGATCCGCTTCCGCGTAGCTCAACCGCCGGCCTTCCTGCGCCCCGACATGACCATCTCGGTGGAAACCGTCAGCGGCCACCAGGACGCCACCCTTGTGCTGCCCAGCGAGGCGGTGCGCGACCTCGACGGCAACAAGCCGTGGGTGCTGGTGGCTCGCGACGGCCTGGCCAGCCGGGCCGACGTGACGGTGGGTCTGGCCGGGATCGGCCGGGTCGAAATTCTCAAGGGCCTTGCCGAAGGTGATCTGGCGATCCTGCCCGCCTCCGGCGCGCTGGACGGCGACAAGATCCGCATCCGCGCGCCGAAGAAGCCGAAGGTCGGTGGCCTGCAGGTGCCGCAAGGCATGACCAAGTGAAGTTCCGCCTGCCTTTTGCGCCCCTCGTCGCCCTGCGCTTCCTGCGCGAGGGGCGCATGCAGACGCTGCTGATCCTCGCCGGCACCACCGGCGGAGTGGCGGTGATCGTTTTCCTGACCCAGCTCATCACCCAGTTGCAGGCCCAGATCGTCGACCGGGTGCTCGGCAGTCAGGCCCACGTGGTGATCCGCCCGCTCGAAGAAGCTAACCGCCGCGCCATCGACGACGAAGGCTTTGCCACCGTGATCGAGCCCCGCGCCCAGCGCCTGCGCTCGGTGGACCAGTGGGAGAACGTGGCCCGCCTGGCCGCCGGCATGGAGGGCGTCACGGCCGTGTCGCCGGTGGTGACCGGGCCGGCCTTTGCGGTGCGCGGGCAGGCCAACAAGTCGGTGGCCCTGATGGGCGTCGATGCCGAGCGCTACCGGCGCATCGTGCGCATGGAGGAATACATGGTGGCCGGGCGCTTTGCGGTGGACGGCACCCGCGCGGTGATCGGCACAGAACTGGCCAAGGATCTGGGTATCCGCCTCGAGGACAAGCTGCGTGTGGCGCTGCCCAACGGACGCGACGAGCTGCTGCAGGTGGGTGGCATCTTCGACATCGGCAACAAGGACCTCAACCGCCGCTGGGTCTTCGTGACCCTGCCGCTGGCCCAGAGCCTGCTGGATCTGCCCGGCGGCGTTTCCAATCTGGACCTCACCGTGGCCGACATCTTTGACGCCCAGCCCATCGCTGACCGCCTGAAGGGCGCCACCGGCCTCACCGTGGACAGCTGGATGCAGACCAACGCCCAGCTCCTCGCCGCCCTGCGCAACCAGACCGTTTCCAACAACCTGATCCGCAGCTTTGTGATCATCATCGTCGCGCTGGGCATTGCCAGCGTGCTGGTGGTCAGCGTCGTCCAGAAGCAGAAGGAGATCGGCATCCTGCGCGCGATGGGGGCCAGCCGCAGCCTGATCCTGCAGATCTTCCTGATCCAGGGCGCGCTGGTCGGGGCGGTGGGCTCGGTGATCGGCAGCCTGCTGGCCTTCGGGCTGCTCAACGCGTTTTCGGCGATCTACCGCAACGCCGACGGCACGCCGCTGTTTGCCGCCGAGCTGGAGCCGCGCTTCATCCTGATGGCGGCGCTGGTGGCCACCGGCGTCGGCCTCGCCTCGGCACTCATTCCGGCGCGGCGTGCGGCGCGCATGGACCCGGTACAGGCGATCCGCTCATGAACGCGCCTGTCATCGACCTCACCGGCATCACCAAGACCTACGGTATCGGCACCCCGGTGGAAACCGAGGTGCTCCACGGCATCGACCTGCGCCTGGCGGAGGGCGAGTTTGCCGCCCTGATCGGCCCCTCCGGCTCCGGCAAGAGCACGCTGCTCAATCTCATCGGCCTGCTCGAGCGGCCCACCAGTGGCCGTTTGTCGATTGGCGGGCGCGACACCGCCACCCTGAATGAAGCCGAAATCACCCAGCTGCGTGGGCGCAGCATCGGTTTCGTGTTCCAGTTCCACCACCTGCTGCCGGCCTTCAGCGCCATGGAAAACGTGATGATGCCGACCATCATCGCCCGTGGCGCCGCCGACGACGAAGTCGAGGCCACCGCGCTGCAACTCCTCGACGCCGTCGGCCTCAAGGCCCACGCCCACAAGAAGCCCGGCGAGCTGTCCGGCGGCCAGCAGCAACGCGTCGCCATCGCCCGCGCGCTGGCCCTCAAGCCGCGCCTGATCCTCGCCGACGAGCCCACCGGCAACCTCGACACCCACACCGCCGACGACATCTTCGCGCTGCTCCGCGAGTTCAACCGGCAGACCAACTGCGCCTGCCTCATCGTCACCCACGACCCGCGCCTCGCCGCCCGTTGCGACCGCATCGTGCGCCTGGTGGATGGGCAGATTGCCGACGACCTGCCCACCGCCTGACCCGCGCGTGCCACGGATCCGGCCTGCCAAAGCGGGCAGACTATAATTCGCCGCTCCCTTAGTGGCGACCGAGTCGACATGAACATCATTCCATTCCAGGCGCTGGCCTGCCCCCTGGACGGCGCGCCCTTGCGCCGCGACGGTGCCACCTGGCGCTGTGCCGCCGGGCACAGCTTCGATATTGCCAGCCAGGGCTACATCAACCTGCTGCCGGTCCAGCAAAAGCGCTCACGCGACCCCGGCGACAGCAAGGAGATGGTGGCGGCGCGGCGGCGCTTTCTCAATGCCGGCTTTTACCAGCCGATTGCCGCCGCGGTAAGCCGCGCGGCGCTGGCCGATTTGCGCCCCGGCGCCACCGCCAGTTGCCTCGATGCCGGCAGCGGCGAGGGCTACTACCTGCGCCAGCTGGCCGCCGCGGCGACCGAGAGCCGTCAAAGCCTGGCCGTGCTGGGGCTGGATATCTCCAAGTGGGCCGTCCTGTCGGCGGCCAAACAGGACAAGCGGCCCAGCTGGGTGGTCGGCAGCAACGCCAACCTGCCGGTGCTGCCGGGCAGTCTCGACCGGGTGCTGTGCATGTTCGGCTTCCCCGTCTATGCCGAATTTGCCCGGGTACTCAAGCCCGCCGGGCTGCTGCTGCAGGTGGATGCCGGGCCCGATCACCTGCGCGAACTGCGCGAAATCATCTATCCCGCCCTCAAGCCGGAACGCAGCGCCGAGCCGCGCCCGCCGGCGGGTTTTGTCAGCCTGTCCACCGAAAGCGTCAGCTATTCCGCCGACATCGTTGGCGCCGAGCAGATTGCCGACCTGCTGGCCATGACACCGCATCTCTACCGCGCCACCGCCGAAGGCCGCGCCCGGGCCGCCGCGCTGACGGCGCTGACGGTGACGGTGGACGTGCGCCTGACCCGTTTCGGGCGGGGCTAGCGGGGGCCAGCACCTCGTATCCCTCCGCGAAGCCATGTCCGCGCGCTACCGCCGCAAGCCCAAAACCCCGGCGGCACGGCCTTGAACTTCGCTGGCAAGCGAAAACTGCTTGCGAGCGAGCCAAAAAGCCTCGCCGGCAAGCCCGCTCCGCGCGGTTGCAAGGCTTCTCCCTTCGCCGCCGAGGCTCTTCGCCTCGCCACCGAACCTGCGCGCCTCGCCACCGAACCCGCATGCTTCGACGGCAAGCCGCCAGCGTTCGAAAGCGAAGCGAAATCGTTCGCCACCGACCCGCCGACGCTTGCCCACAAGCGGAAATTGCACGACACCGAGGGGAATCGGGTCGGTACATCTCCCCGGAGTCCGCATTCAAAATGACGAACCCGGCGTTTTCAGAAACGCGACTTCTTCTGCTGTCGATGAACGACCAAGAATGGCGTTCCGGTGCGGATAACGACCGAAGCGGTCGATGATGGCCTTGTGCCGCAGTTCAAACTCGAGGTTTCCGTCCATGCCCGCCTGGCTGAACAGCGAAACCGCTACCGCATGAATCAGCGGCGACTCACTATGCATGTAAGGCATGTACAGGAAGGCCCGCTGCGTGGATTCCAGCTGCAGGTCTGCCTGCGAGGCAATCGCCGTTTGCGCCAGGCCCAACGCCAGCGGGTCATTGGCAAAGGCTCCCGGGCGGTCGCGATGGATGTTGCGTGAAAACTGGTCGAGAACAATGATTTCAGCGAGGCACCCGCCAGGTGTTTCACGCCATCGATAGAGTTCGCAGCGTTCGGCGGCCTTGAGCACGTCACCGAAGCGTGACGCGATGAGCCGGTCGAAATCATCCGACTTGCTCCACCACTGCTTGGATGACGTCTCCTTGAACCAGAAATCGAGAATGGTGTCCGGCATGACGAATGTTGAATTCAAGGCGTTTTCTCCTGAGCATGAATACCTTGTGAGAGCATGGAACGATCCGCGCCGGTCGGCAACCGCCGGTCGAGAGGCGCACCGCCGCCGTGACGATATAATCTGCGCCATATTCCCGCCTCCGCCGGAGCCCTCCTCGAACATGAAGGCCAAGACCACGCTTTACGACCTCCTCGGACTCACGCCATCGGCGAGCGAGGCGGACATTCACGCGGCCCACATCCGTCTGGTGCGGCATTACCAGTCCGGCCCCCACGGGCTGGCGCCGATGGATGCGGACAACCAGATCAAGGTGATCAAGGAAGCCTGGTGGATCCTGTCCGATCCGGGGCGGCGCGCGACTTACGACGCGAGCCTGGTGCCGACCCAGCCGGAGAGGGTGCCGGGGCCGGGACACGTGCCGCTGGCTGACCTGGTGCAGCCCTTGAAGGTGGAGATCAGCGATGTGAAGTGGACGCCGGGGCGGATCATGCTGACGATCATCGGCGGCCTGATGATTGTCGGCATGGTGATCCAGATCTTCTTCTCGCTCTTCGCCTTCAAGAACGCCAGTCGGGTGGCGAGCGGCGAGGTGGCGGTGGAGATGCAGGAGCGGGTCATCGCCGCCGAGCGGCGCCAGATGTATGGCGACCTGTCGCCACAGGAGATCGCCGAGCAGGAGGCCGCCGCGAAACAGCAGCGCGAGGAGGCGGTGCAGAGCGCCGAGGAGCGGCGCAAGGAGTACGCCCGCAAGGAGGAGGAGTACAAGCGCGAGCGCGCCCTGCAGGAGCGCAGCCAGTACGCCGACCGGGTATCCGCCGATCTCGAGCGTGCCGAGGAGGCCGCCCGCCGCAAGGCCGAATGGGACAAGCGTCAGAAGGAAGAGGCCGAGCGGCGCATCGACATGGAGGAGCAGCGTCGTGTGCAGGAACGCGTGGCGCGCGAGCGTTACCGCTGGCAGCAGGAACTACAGCGCTGAAATCGCAGGGTTTTTAGGCGCAGGGCGGCGCTTTCCGGGATAATCCGGTATGAACTCGACCTTACCCCCGACGCCGGACGCCGATTCCGGTGCGACCCCCGAAGCCTTTGCCGCCGACGCCATTTTCGTCGCGGCCCCCGCGCCCGTTGTGGCGGCGCCCTTCGAGCAGCTGAACCTGCCCGCCGCGGTCATCGCCAACCTGACCCGCCTCGGCTATCACGCCATGACGCCGATCCAGGCCGCCAGCCTGCCGGTAGCCCTGGCCGGGCACGATCTGATCGCCCAGGCCAAGACCGGCAGCGGCAAGACCGCCGCCTTCGCGCTGGCCTTGCTCGACCGCCTCAACGCCCGCAGCTTTGCCGTGCAGGCCCTGGTGCTGTGCCCGACCCGCGAGCTGGCCGAGCAGGTCACGCAGGAGATCCGCCGCCTCGCCCGTTCCGAAGAAAACATCAAGATCCTCAGTCTGTGTGGTGGCACGCCGATCCGTCCGCAGGCCGACAGCCTCGAGCACGGCGCGCACATCGTCGTCGGTACGCCGGGCCGCCTGATGGACCACATCTCGCGCGGCAGCCTGAAGCTCGACGGTCTGGCCACACTGGTCCTCGACGAAGCCGACCGCATGCTCGACATGGGCTTCTTCGACGACATCGCCTACGTGGCCAAGGCCTGCCCCAAGTCGCGCCAGACGCTGCTGTTTTCGGCCACCTACCCGGAAGGCGTGGTGCGCCTGGCTCGCCAGTTCATGCGCCAGCCGCAGGAAATCTCGCTGCCCGAGCAGCACGAGGCCGACAAGATCCGCCAGCGCTTCTTTGAGGTGACGCCCGACCAGCGTCTGCATGCCGTGGGCCTGCTGCTGCGCCACTACCGCCCGGAAAGCACGCTGGCCTTCTGCAACACCAAGCAGCAGTGCCGCGACCTGATCGACGTGCTGCACGCCGAAGGCTTCCAGGTGCTGGCCCTGCACGGCGAGCTCGACCAGCGCGACCGTGACCAGGTGATGGTGCAGTTTGCCAACCGCAGTTGCTCGGTGCTGGTGGCGACCGACGTGGCCGCCCGCGGCCTCGACATCGCCAAGCTCGAAGCGGTGATCAACGTGGACGTGACGCCGGACCCGGAAGTGCACGTGCACCGCATCGGCCGCACTGGCCGCGCCGACGAAAACGGCTGGGCCCTGAGCCTGGTCAGCGGCAACGAGATGGGGCGTGTGAACAACATCGCCCGCGCCCACGGTTTCGAGCCGGTGTGGGAGTCCATCGCCGACCTGCAGGCCGAAACCCAGGAGCCGCTGGTGCCGCCGATGATCACGCTGCAGATCCTCGGTGGGCGCAAGGAAAAGATCCGCGCCGGCGACGTGCTCGGCGCCCTTACCGGCGAGGCCGGCTTCACTGCCAGCCAGATCGGCAAGATCAACGTGAACGAGCTGTCCACCTACGTGGCCGTCGAGCGCAGCATCGCCAAGCGGGCGCTCAAGCGCCTCAACGACGGCAAGATCAAGGGCAAGAAGGTTCGTGTCCGCTTGCTCGACGACTAGAGGTTGCACCATGACCGACGCCAATCCCCACCGTTTCCCGGAGGCCGAGGTGTCGGCCATTTATCGTGTCATCGCCGAACGGCGCGACATGCGTCACTTCCGCTCCGATCCGGTGGACCCGGCGGTGCTGGCACGCCTGCTGTGGGCCGCCCACCACGCCCCCAGCGTCGGCTACATGCAGCCGTGGCGCTTCATCCGCATCACCGACCGGGGCCTGCGCGAGCGCATGCACGGGCTGGTCGAGAAGGAACGCTGCGCCACCGCCCGTGCGCTGGGCGAGCGCGAAGAGGACTTCATGCGCCTCAAGGTGGAAGGCCTGCTGGAGGCCGGCGAGGTGATCGTCGTGGCGCTGTCGGACGGCCGCGAGAAGCACATCTTCGGCCGGCGTACGCTGCCCGAGATGGACCTGGCGTCGGTGGCCTGCGCGATCCAGAACATGTGGCTGGCGGCCCGTGCCGAAGGTATCGGCATGGGCTGGGTGTCGATCTTCGATCCGGTGGAGCTGGCCACGCTGCTCGACATGCCGGTCGGGGCCCGCCCGGTGGCGATCCTGTGCATCGGTCACGTGGACGAGTTCTACCCCCGGCCGATGCTCGAAATCCACCAGTGGGCCGAACGCATGCCGCTGGAAACGGTGCTCTTCGAGAACGGCTGGCGGGCCGACGCGCCGCCCGCCTCAGGCGGCTGAGCGGCGCCGGGCGGCGATCCAGGTGCCGCCCACCAGCAGGGCCACAAAGGCCAGCAGTTTCCACACCGACAGAAAAATCGCCAGCGGCGCCTGCCCTGGCGCCGTGAGGCCGGGCAGCGCGAGGTACAGCACCGGCACGGCCATCAAGAGCGCCACCACCACCGCCCGGCGGCCATACAGGCGTGCCAGTGGGTAACTGCTGACTGCCGCCATCAGTGTGGCGGCGAGAAAGCCCTGGCTCAGCTGCACCGCAAGCGTCAGCCCGCCCTCGGTCGGCAGCGGCATCAACTGGGCCGCCAGTCTTGTCAGCAGGTCATAGGCGACAAGGCCGGCCCACAATACGAGGGGCAGACCCAGGGCTTGCAGGCGCGGGGAGAGTGATTTCATTGAGCACCGGATTGTGCACGCGTTGCACCGGGATTGGGCCCCCGAAGCCGCTACAATGCCGCCTCTTTTCCATCAGCACGGATGTCTCCCGCCATGTGGTTCCGCAATCTCCAGATCTACCGTCTTCCTGAAAACTGGGGCCTGACTGCCGAAGCCCTCGCCGAAAAGCTTGCCGCCCATCCCTTCCAGCCCTGTGGCAGCCAGGACATGGCCAGCCGCGGGTGGACCTCGCCGACCAAGGACGACCGCTTCGTGATGGCTGTCGGTGGCCAGTTCCTCATCGCGCTGGCCGTCGAGCAGAAGCTGCTGCCCTCGTCGGTGGTGAATGAAGTGGCGGCTGACAAGGCCGAGATCATCGAAGCGCAGCAGGGCTTCAAGCCCGGCCGCAAGCAGATGAAGGAAATCAAGGAGGCGGTGCTGCAGGAGCTGCTGCCGCGCGCCTTCACGCGCCGCCGCACGGCCTTTGCGTGGATCAACCCGATTGCCGGCTGGCTGGTGGTGGATGCTTCCAGCCCGGCCCGCGCCGAGGAAATCCTCGACGCCCTGCGCGACAGCCTCGACGAGTTGCCGGTGAAGATGGTCAAGACCCAGTTGTCGCCGGTGTCGGTGATGACCGACTGGCTGATTGCCAATCAGGCAACCGGCAACTTCACCATCGACCTGGACTGCGAACTGCGCGCCGTTACCGACGAGAAGGCCGCCGTGCGCTACGTGCGCCACGCCCTCGACGGCAAGGACGTGCAGGATCACCTGGCCGCCGGAAAGCTGCCGACGCGCCTGGCGATGACCTTCGACGACCGCATCTCGATCATCCTGACCGAAAAGATGGAGATCAAGCGCGTGGCCTTCCTCGACATCATCAAGGAAGAAGCCGAGCGCCAGGGTGACGCCGCCGACATGCAGATGGAGGCGGACTTCGCCCTGATGAGCGGCGAGCTGTCACGCCTGATCCCGGCGCTGCTCGAAGTGCTCGGCGGCGAAGTGAAGGATGCGGTGATCTGAAGCGCCGGGGGCGGAGGGCACAAGGCCTGCCGCCCCGTTCGGGGTTCAGTAGATGCTGCCGCCCGGCTGGGTGGAGTACAGGATGCCGGACTCGGCAGACAGGGTGTAGTTGGTGGTGGCGTCGTTGTAGCCCCGCCAGTTCTGCAAATCGAAACGACCGTTGCCGGACAGGCGCTGTACGCCCAGGTTGCGGTAGGTGAGCGGGGTGCGGGGCTGGCACACTTGCGGCAGGCCGGTGCTTTGCAGGAAGTACGCCGAGCCGGTGCCGAGCCGGGTGACGCTGCTGCCTTCCACGGCGAGGGCTGTTTCGACGTCCACGCCGATTCCGCGGGCCATGCCCGACCAGCCGTCCTGCACGATGCGCGCCATGAAGGCCACCAGCCGGCCCATGCGGTCGCGGGTGTCGAGGTGGGCCTCGGTGATCACATAGCCCAGGCCGGGGGCGGTGAGAAAGGTCCGGTCGAGGGTCATGCGCTTGTAGTAAGGGTTGGCCAGTGCGTCGTCGGAGTAGGCCGAGCCGTTGAAGGCGGCGAAGTCGAACTGACCCATGACGGCGAGCCCGGCACTGGTGCCGCCGATCGGCACGTTGCGGGCGATCAGGCCCTGGAGTGCCTGCTCGACGCCGGTGCCTTTCCAGTAATTGATGTAGTCGCTCTGGTCGCCACCGGCGATGAACAGGGCCTCGGCCTTGTTGATGCGGTCGATCACGAAGGGATCGTTGGCGGCTTCGATGGAAGGAATGATCAGCGTTTCGACGGAATCGACACCGCCCATGGCGTAGATGTAGGGGTTGTAGGCGTCAGTGCCGCGGGCGCGGATCACGACAAAATCCCCGCCGCCGCCGCGGGTGATCATCCACGGAAAGGCGGCATCCACATCCGGGCCGCCGCCCATCAGCAAGACCGACGGTTCGCGGGGAAGCTGGGCCGGGCTGGCATCGGCCGGATTGCCGACCACGTAATATTCGTACGGGGGCTTGCTGCCGGCGCTCGCCGGGCCGCTGCCGGCAAGTGCCAGGGCAAGGATGAGGGCCTGCGCGCCCTGAACGGCCGAACGGCGAATGAGCTTGTGCATGGTGAGGCCCTCCCTGGATTGGATCCGGATGATGCTCCGCAGCCGGGGGAGGAATGTCAAGCTACTGTGACCTGTCCGGTCACCGGTTCAACACTTTCAGGGCAGAAAGACCGGGTCCGAAAACACCAGCGTGCCGTCGGCGCGCATCATCAGGTTGTGGGGATTGAGAATGTCCGGCTGGACCGGGTAGCCCTCGATGAAGTCGGAGAGGGCGGAAATGGCCTGGATCAGGCTGGCGGGAAGCTCGGGGGGCGGTTCCTGGGCGATGTGGTAGAGCGCCAGGCGGCCGCGATTGACGCCGAGGTTGGCCCATTTCTCGCAGCCTTCCCAGTAGGCTTGGGAAAGCAGGTGGCCGAGGGCTTCGGCCGGGCCGCTGACGGGCAGCAGACGTTCGATTTCGAGCAGGCGGAAGGAGAAGCCGTTGCTGGCCTTGCCGATGACGCCGTGGTCTTGGTAAAGCCGGGGAAAATGGATGCCGGTGGGACGGTCGTCGGCAGCGAGGTAGTAGTAGTCGGCGGGGGAGCTTACCACCTTGAAAACCCGTTCTCCGTCGCCTGCGTCGAGGACGATGGAGGATTCCCCCCGCCCGAGTTCCCGAAGGCCGTCGAGCAGGGGGTGAGCCGGCACCGGGTCGGGCATGCAGGCGACTTCCGTCACCTGATCCGCCCCGGCGGCGGATGGGTCGATCATCATGAACCGAGAGGTTTTACCCGATGATGTTGTAACCGGCATCCACGAAGTGTACGCCTCCCGACATGTTGCGGCCAGCGTCGGACACCAGGAAGGAAACCAGTGCGCCGATGTCTTCCGGGGTTACCAGACGGTGCAGCGGGGAGCGATCCACGGCGGCCGCCATCAGGCCGTCGAAGCCGGCGATGCCGGAGGCGGCGCGGGTCATCAGCGGGCCGGGGGAAACGGCATTGACGCGGATGTTCTTGGAGCCGAGTTCGAAGGCCATGTAGCGGGTGGCGGCTTCGAGGGCGGCCTTGCACAGGCCCATCACGCCGTAGTTGGCGATGACTTTTTCGCTACCGAGGTAGGTCATGGTGATCAGCGAACCGCCGCCGGCCTTTTCGAGCAGGGGCTCGGCCTTGCGGGCGAGGCGCACGAAGGAGTGGGTGGACACGTCCATGGCCAGCGCGAAGCCGTCGGCGGAGGTGTCGACCACGCGGCCGTGCAGGTCGTCGCGCTTGGCGAAGGCCATACTGTGGATGGCGAAGTCGAGCTTGCCGTACTTGGCGTCGATCTTGGCGAAAACTTCGTCCATCGTTTCCGGCTTGGTCACGTCCAGCAGCAGCACATCTTCAACGCCAAGGCGGCTGACGATGGGCTCGAGGAAGGCCAGGGTCTTCTCGTTCTGGTAAGTGATGATAACCTTGGCGCCGGCCTCGATACAGGACTCGGCGACACCGGTGGAGATGGACTTTTCGTTGGCGATGCCGGTGATCAGGCCGACTTTGCCTTCGAGGTTGATGATCGGTTTCATGGCAGGACTCCGTTGGGATGAGAAAATTAGTGCAGCGCAGCAATTGCTGACCTTAGAATAGTCCAGCGTCACTGTTACATACTGACTTTTTGCTTAACGGCAAGTTTCCGCGTTTCCATAGCTTGATTGTTGCGATGCATCAAAAGACCACCGAAAACCTGCTGCCGCCGGCCCTGAGCCTGGTCTATGTCTTCCTCGATTTCGACGGGGTTACCCACCCGTGGGGCGAGGTGGAGGACTTCCGCTGCATGCCGGTTCTGGAAACGGTGCTGCGCGATTATCCGGAGGTCCGCATCGTCATTTCGTCCGACTGGCGGACGATTTTCTCGCTGACCAAGCTGGCGGCGCGCTTTTCGGAAGATATCCGTCCGCGGGTGGTGGATATCTCGATGACGATCTTCCCGAAGACGGCCAACGAACTGTATGGCCTGCGCGAAAAGGAAGCCCGTCAGTGGCTGGCCGCCAAGGCGCCGAGCGCCGAATGGCTGGCGGTGGACGATGCGCCGGGCAACTGGCCGACCCGCGCCCGCCTGGTGCTCACCGATTTCAAGCGTGGTTTTACTGAAGAAGACGCCGGCCGCATGCGTGGCCTGCTGGATGCTTTCCGGGCTGGCAAGGGCGAGGCCGAAGCCGCCGCTCCGGCCTGATTTGTGGGTCGGACTTCAGTCCGACCCACATGGGGATGGCTCAGAACTGCCGCGCCAGGGGTGATTCATCCATCAGCGCGACCTGCTCACGCAGCGCCAGGATCATGTCCTGCCAGTAGCGCGGGGTGTCGAACCAGCTGAAGGCGGCCGGAAAGGCCGGGTCATCCCAGCGCTTGGCGATCCAGCCGGCGTAGTGGATCAGGCGCAGGGTGCGCAGGGCTTCCACCAGGTTGAGGCTGCGCGGCTCGAAATCGGCAAACTGTTCATACCCTTCAAGCACGCTGTCGAACTGGCGCGCCATGGCCGGCGCATCACCGGACAGCTGCATCCACAGATCCTGCACCGCCGGGCCGTTGCGGGCGTCGTCAAAGTCCACGAAATGCGGGCCGGAATCGGTCCACAACACGTTGCCGCCGTGCACGTCGCCGTGCAGGCGCAGCATCGGCAGTTCGCCGGCTCGATCGAAGCAGCGGCGGACGCCGTCGAGGGCCTGGTTGACCACCGACAGCCAGGCTTCCCGCAGTTCCGGCGGCAGGAAGGGCGATTGCAGCAGCTCGTCCCGCGGTTGTTCGCCGAAGTTCTGGATGGTCAGGTCGGGCCGGTGGGCGAAGGGCTGGCGGGCGCCGATGGCGTGGATGCGGCCGAGAAAACGCCCCAACCAGGTAAGCACTTCCGGATCGTCGAGTTCGGGCGCCCGTCCGCCGCGACGTTCGAAGAGGGCGATGCGGAAGCCTTCATGCTCGTGCAGCGTTTTGCCGTTGATCTCCAGGGCCGGCACGGCGGGGATTTCGGCCTCGGCCAGTTCGGCCAGGAAAGCGTGCTCTTCGAGGATGGCCTCGTCGCTCCACCGGCCGGGCCGGTAGAACTTGGCGATCAGCGGAGCGGCGTCTTCGATGCCGACCTGGTAGACCCGGTTTTCGTAGCTGTTGAGGGTGAGCAGCCGGCCGTCGCAGCGAAGGCCCGAGGCCTCCACCGCGGTGAGGATGAAGTCCGGTGTAAGCGGCCCGAAGGGGGCTGTCACTGCTGGCCTTCCTCGCGCACGTAGGGCTCGTGGAGTTTGACCGGTGCGGCCTTCTTGGCGTGCTTGGTGCGCATGCGCAGGTTGAGCATTTCGACCAGTACCGAGAAGGCCATCGCCGAGTAGATGTAGCCCTTGGGTACGTGATTGCCGAAGGCATCGGCGATCAGCACCACGCCGATCACCAGCAGGAAGGACAGGGCCAGCATCTTGACCGTCGGGTGGCGTGACACGAACTCGCCGATGGGCGCGGAGGCCAGCATCATCAGGCCTACCGAGGCGACCACCGCGGCGATCATCACCTGCAGGTTGTTGACCATGCCGATGGCGGTGATGATGGAGTCCAGCGAGAAGACGATGTCGATCAGGATGATCTGGAAAATCACCGCCGTGAAAGTGGCTTTCACGGCGCTGGAGGCTTCCCCTTCTTCCCCTTCCATCAGCTGGTGCACTTCCTGGGTGCTCTTCCACACCAGGAAGAGGCCGCCGCCGAGGAGGATCAGGTCACGTCCGGAGAAACCGTGTTCGAGCACGGTGACCAGCGGTTCGGTGAGGCCGGCCATCCACGACAGGACCATCAAGAGGCCGATGCGCATGAACATGGCCAGAAACAGGCCAAGACGGCGGGCGAAGGCGCGTTTTTCCGGTGGCAGCTTGTCTACCAGGATGGAAATGAAGATCACGTTGTCGATACCCAGCACCAGTTCCAGCGCGGTGAGGGTGAAGAAGGCGATCAGCAGTTGCGGGTCGGTCAGGAATTCCATGTTCGATTGTGCGGTTGTGGCAGGGAGCGCGAGGCGCCTTCAGGCAGGCTCGCGTTGCGCATGGTCGCACGAAATCGGGCTGGAATAGTGCACTGCGGGACCGGGAAGGGTCCCGACGCCTAGTGGCGGGGTGGGTGTTTCTGCATCCACACCTGCATGTGGGCGGCCGACATGGGGCGGGCGATGCCGTGGCCCTGGGCCAGGTGGCAGCCCAGCTTGAGCAGGGCCTGGCGGTGGCGCGGCGTTTCGACGCCTTCGGCGATGACTTCCCGGTGGAAGGCCGTGGCCAGGCCGATGACGCTTTGCACGGTGGCCAGGTCGTCGTCGTCGTCGAGCATGTTATGGATGAAGGAGCGGTCGATCTTGATGCTCCGCACCGGCAGGCTGCGCAGGCTGTTGACGGCCCCGTGGCCGATGCCGAAATCGTCGATGGCAAAGCTGACGCCCAGCGCGTTGCAGGCGGCCATGATGCTGGCGATGCGCTTGATGTCACCGAGGGTGGCGGTTTCGAGCACTTCGAGCTGCAGCAGGCCCGGGTCGAGATCCGGGTGGGCGGTCAGCACACTGCGCAGGTGGGGGACGAAGTCCGGGTGGGCCAGATGGCGCGCCGCGATGTTGACGCTCATGGCGGTGCCGAAGCCGGCAGCGCGCCAGGTGTCGAGCTGGGCCACGGCGGTGGCGAGAATCCAGTTGCCGAGTTCGATCTCGAAGCGCGATTCGCTGAGCATCGGCAGGAAGTCGCCCGGCAGGCGCAGGCCGAGGGTCGGGTGCTTCCAGCGGATCAGCGCTTCGACGCCGATCAGGCTGTTCAGGCGGGTGTCCATCTTGGGCTGGTAGTGCAACTCCAGCTCGCCGTCGTAGAGCGCCGATTCGATCCGGCTCTGGGCGTCGCGGTGGGCGCGCAACTGGCGGTCGCGTTCCGGGTTGAAGAGGTGGAAGCGGTTGCGACCGGCTTTTTTGGCCAGGTACATGGCCTGGTCGGCATGGCGCAGCAGGGTTTCCGGGTCGGCGCCGTCGAGGGGGCACAGGGTGATGCCGATGCTGGCGGTGACGCGGATTTCACGGTCGTCGATACGCACCGGTTCGGCAATGCTGGCGCGCAGGCGCTCGAAAACCTGATCGCACTCGTCGCTGTGTTCAAGGCCGTTGTAAATCAGGGCGAACTCGTCGCCGCCGAGCCGCGCGACGGTGTCGCCGGCCCGCGTGGAGGCCTGCAGGCGGCGTGCCATTTCGACCAGCAACAGATCGCCTACCGCGTGGCCGTGGGTGTCGTTCACCGGCTTGAAGCCGTCGAGGTCGAGGTAGGCGACGGCGGCCAGCGTACCGTTGCGCTCGGCCTGGGCGATGGCCATGCTCATGCGGTCGGCGAGCAGGCTGCGGTTGGGCAACTGGGTCAGTGCGTCGTGGTAGGCCATGTGCTCCAGGTGGCGCTGGCTTTCCTTGAGCCCCGTGATGTCGGAAAACAGCCCGACGTAGTGGGTGGTCTGGCCGGCTTCGTTGCGTACCGCGGAGATGTTGCCGAGCTGGGCGTAGATTTCGCCGTTCTTCTTGAGGTTCCAGGTTTCGCCCTGCCAGACGCCTTTGGTCTGAAGCTCGGCCCACATCTGGGTGTAGAACTGGGCGTCCTGCCGCCCAGAACGCAGCAGGCGGGAGTTCTGGCCGATGACTTCGTCGCGGGTGTAGCCGGTCAGCGCACAGAAGCTGTCGTTCACTTCGAGGATGCAGGCATCCGGATCGGTGATGATGATGCTCTCGTGGGCGTGGCGGAACACGCTGGCGGTGAGGCTCAGGTAGTTTTCGGCAGCGACCCGGGTGGTGACGTCGTTGAGGGTGCCGGAGGTGCCGGTCAGTTCGCCGTTCTTGTCGAGCAGTGCGCGGATAAAGATGTCCACCCAGCGGTAGCTGCCATCCTGGCACAGCAGGCGCAGCGTGGCGCTGCAGTGGTCGCGAGTGCGGGCGATGAGAGGCTTGAAGGCACGGTACTTGGAGGCGCGGTCGTCCGGGTGAAGGTAGTCGCCGAAGCTGCGGCCGAGAGATGCGTCAACCGAAAATCCGGTGATGTCGGTCCACGCCGGGTTGAGCAGCTCCCAGTGTCCCAGGGGATCGGTCTGGAAGATCACCTCGCGCACGTTGTCGAAAACCTGCTGGTAGCGCGTCTGGCTTTCCTGCAGGGCGAGGGCGGTGCTGCGGGCTGCATGGATGTCGGCGATGCTGCCGACCATGCGCAGCGGTTGGCCGTGTTCGCCATATTCGACCACGTTGCCCTGGTCGCGTATCCACAGGTAGTGGCCGTCGGCATGGCGGAGGCGGTATTCGGCACGGTAGCTGCCAGCACCACCAAGGCAGGTGTTGATCGCTGTGGCCCTTGCGTTGCGATCGTCGTCATGAACGAGGGTCAGGAAGTCTTCGGCCGGGTGGTTCAGGTTCTGCTCGTCGAGGCCGAGCATCTGGCACCAGCGCGGGTTGTGGGTGACCTGGTCGGTGGCCAGGTCCCAGTCCCACACGCCTTCGCCGATGGTGGCCAGCACGTAGGCCAGCTGTTTCTGACTGTGCTGGGCGGCCGCCTGCTGGCGCATCCGTTCGCTGATGTCGCAGGCGAAGCCGAGGGTGCCGACGATTTGCCCGTCGCTACTGCGTACCGGGGCCTTGAAGGTTTCGAACCAGGTGGGTGTGCCACGATCGGCGATCTGTTCGATGCGTGTGCGTGGCCGGCCGGTGGCGATGACTTCGGCGTCTTCGGCCCGGTAGGCCTCGGCCAGCTCCTGGGGCCACAGATCCAGGTCGGTCTTGCCGATCAGGGCCTGGGGCGAAGTCTGGCCGCAGGACTCCGCGAAGCCGCGATTGACGATCAGGAAGCGTCCGCCCCGATCCTTCAGCCACAGCAGCATGGGCAGGCCGTTGATCAGGCTGTCGGCGCCCGGCGTTTCAGATGGTAGATCGGTGGCGCTGGCCAGTTCGAGGCTGGACACCGGTGTCTCGCCGGGCATGCCGGCCTGCCAGGCCTTGACCAGTGCCGTCGTGCTGAGGAAGCGTTGATCGGGGCCGTCCTCGCCCACCGGGATGAACGGCAGCCCCTGGGTGAGCAGGCACGAGAGGGCTTCGAACAGGGAGCATTCCGGCGACAGTCGGTGAGCCGGCTTGTTCGAGGATTCCATATTTGTGCGATCTCGCTTCATCGTGGCACGTGGGCAAATTCGGTTTTCCGCGATGATGCTTCGGGAGGTCTGCACTTACCAAGGCAGGAAGTCCCAATTCATTGTGCTTATGGCCAGCAAATGCACCTCGATGCGGGCATATTTCCTGATTTCAGCCCGGCCGGCCGTCGGCCCGGCGTGACAGGTAGACAGGAACGAGCCTTGTTGCCCATGGCAGGAAAACCGCCAGCCAGCCGGTACCGGCGATGACCAGCAGCAACGCATGGCCGACCGGTACGATGTCGGCCAGTACGCGCAGGGCTGCCACCGCGTGCAGGCCGAGGGCCAGGCGCCAGGTAAGGCTGTCGGCCACCAGCGGGCGGCCCGAGTGGCCGAGGGTGACGCGCGACACCATCGCCAGTGTCATGGTGGCAAAGAAGCCCACCGACATGGCATGCAGCGGGGCCAGGCCGAGGGTGGCGACACCGACCGCATGCAGCAGGCCCTGCACCCCGGCGAGCAGCCAGGCGATGCCCAGCCACAGGAAGCCGATGTGCAGCATGGCCAGCAGGCGCACGGCAAAGCTGCGCCGGAACTGCCACTTCCAGCTCAGCCAGAAGGCGGTGCCGGCGGCGGCCAGATCGGTCGGCCAGGTCCATGCAGCGAGATCTGCGCTGGCCAGCAGGCCGTGCACGACGCTGGCGCCGACCAGCACATACAGCGCCCAGTCGGGTCGTACGGGCTCGTACTTGGGCAGCGCCGAGGCCGAGAAGAACGGAATCATGCGGTGGCTGACCACCATGAAGAGCGGCGCGAGCAGCCACCACAGGCCGATGGCGATGCCGATCCGGGCCAGTCGTGGGTCGTCGATCACGGCAAAGCCCAGCCAGGCGATGAGCCCCAGCGCCCCGGCGGCGAGCGCCAGCCAGGCGGTGGCCGGATGCTGGCGTCCGCCGCCGGGTTTGAAGGCCACCGGATGCAGCAGGCGCAGGGCCAGCAGCCAGCCGGTCAGCACCAGTGCCAGGCCGCCAATGCGCAGCGCCGGATGGGTGATCAACAGTCCGATATCGAAAACCAGCCAGCCGCTGACCAGCAGCAGCCAGGGCCGCCGTGCCGCCTCGCCCGGGGTGTCCGGCAAGCCCTGCCAGCGCGGCATGGCGGTCAGCAGGAAGCCGAACACGAAGAACGGAAAGATCCCGTAGGCCGCCCACAGACCATGCACCCAGCCGGGTGGCCACGGCCACGCCGGCCCCGCCACCAGGCCGGTACGGGCGAGGAGTTCCCACAGCCACGGGATGAAGGTCAGCACAGTCTGCACTGCGCCGGCCAGGAACATCGGCCGGTGGGGGGCGGCAAAGAGGATTGCGACGCGGGAGGGCGGCGGCGTGTTGGCGGGCGGCGGGCTGGCCGGGGCCTGCTTGAGCTGGATCGGGGCGGGCTTAACCATAAATGGGTACGAAGCTTTCGTGAAGGGTGCAGGGCGTGCTGGGAGGGTTAGAATCCTCTTGCGGCACTTCGCCCGAGTAGAGAGTTAGCGCCATGTCCACCGAGAAGATCGATATCCCCGGCCTGTTGAGCCGCATGCCCCTGTTCAGTGCCCTGTCCCCGGAGGATCTGGCCGTGATGGCCGCCGCCACCCGGGAACGCCGCCTGCAGAAGGGGGATCGCCTGTTCCAGCGGGGCGACCAGCCGAAGGGTTTTTTCCTGGTTGTGTGGGGCCAGATCAAGCTGGCCTTCACTTCGGCCCAGGGCAATGAGAAGGTGGTCGAAATCCTCGGCCCGCTGCAGAGCTTCGGCGAGGCGGTGATGTTCCTCGACCAGCCCTATCCGGTGCTGGGCGATGCGCTGGCCGATACGCTGGTGCTGCACATCGGTTCGGCGGCGGTGTTTGGCCAGATCGAGCAGGACCCGCGCTTTGCCCGCAAGCTGCTGGCGGGCATGTCGATCCGCCTGCACACCATGGTGCGGGACGTGGAATCCTACGCGCTGCGCTCGTCTACCCAGCGGGTCATCGGTTACCTGCTGCAACTGGCCGAAAGCGTGCCCTGCGCGGCCAAGGGCGAGCACGCCGTCGAGCTGCCGACCAGCAAGCAGGTCATTGCCTCGCGCCTGAGCCTGACGCCGGAAACCCTGTCGCGGATCTTCCACGAACTGTCCGACGCCGGCCTCATCTCGGTGCAGGGCAAGCACATTCTTATCCACGACGCGGCCCGCCTCGCCGAACACGACTGAAATGCCGCCGGGCAGCGGCCTAGGCGGCTGCCGCGTGGCGGATGTGGATGACGAATTCGCCATCGCTGTTGGTCTCCGTGCGATGGGTGTAGCCGTTGCGCCGCAGGATGTCGTACAGCGGTGTCGGTTCCCGGTAGATCAGCAGGAGCACTTCGCCGTCCGGCGGCATCGTGTCGAGCGCTTCGAGGGTCAGGTTGAGCGGCTCCGGCGGCATCAAGCCGCGGGCGTCGACAATCACGGGGGTAGGGGCTTCGGACATTTCGGGGCTCGCTGCAGAATGGGTTGGGCACGACAGAGTGGCCCGACCCGGCGGCCTGAACCTTGATGCCGCTCAAGCCATCTTGCCGCCATCGTGTCGGGGATCGCACCCATTCCGGGGAGCCGGATGATAAATTCCGCCCCATGCCAACCGAGATCAAACCGTGAAGGAAGGTTCCGCCCTCCTCGTTGCCCTGCTGCTGGCGGTCGGGATCGCTTATTGGTCCGACCATTACCGGCTGCGTGGCTGGGGTGCCCGGCCGCCGGTCGCCGAGCCTGTCTTCCCGCCCAGCGCCGCCCGTCCGCCCTCGGCACCTGCCGAACACCTGGAGGTGGCAGGCAGTGTCGACGGTGCCGCCAGGGTCGCCCTGTGCGAGGAGTTGCAGGAGGTCATTCTCGGCGTTGATGCCGCCCTGCTGAGCCCCCAGTCTCCGGCGGCCATCGAACAACTGGCCGCGCGGCGGCGGATGTATGTTGAAAAGCGCATGGCGCTTGGCTGCTGAGTCCCGGCAGAGCAGGGGCGTCCGCGCATGAAGGAAGGCTCCGTGCTCCTGGCGGCCCTTTTGCTGACGGGGGCAATCGCCTATTGGTCGGAGCAGTATCGGACACCAACCGCGGGTAATGACCTTCCGCCTCCGGCCGCTCCCGAGCCGGGAGTGGCGCCGCCTCGGCTTCCGGTGCCAGCGTCGGCAGTTCGTCAGCCTGTTTTTGCCGGCCCCGATCAGGCTTACCGTTGCACGGGCGGAGGTAGCCAGACTTTTTCGGATCTGCCCTGTGCTGCCGGTGAGCGCCAGGAGATCATCGATCTGCGCACGCCGCCGCCCGGTACGCCCACGGCCAGTTACGCCGAACAGTATCGCCGTCTGGTTGCCAGCCGGTCGCCGGTTTCATCGGAGGCGGCTCCCCGCTCGGCGACGCCCCGTTCCGACGCCGAATCGGACAAGGATGCCGAATGCCGGGCCTTGATGTACTTGATCGACCAGATCGACGCCCACCTGCGCCAGCCTCAGGGGCCGGCCTACATCGAAATGCAAAAGGCACGCCGCCTGAGTGCCTCCGACAAGCGTTTCAGCCTGGGCTGCTGAACCCGGATTTCGTTCAGTGGCTGGTGCCTTCCGAGCGCTGGATCTTGTTGAACAGGTTGTACTTGCCGATCGGCTTGCTGGCGGGCAGGCGCTTGATTTCCTTGAAGGTGTTGGCATCGAGGAAAATCAGGGCACCGTCCTTTTCCATCAGGCTGGCAATCACGTAGCGGCCGTAGCGGTCGAACTCGACATGGGCGAAGGTCTTGCCCGGTTCAGGGCGGACCTGGGCAACCACCTGCAGGCTCTGCTTGTCGATCACCTGCAGGGTGTCGCGGGCCGTCGGGCTCATCATTGAATCGACCCAGGCGTAGGGGCTTTTCTCGTGGCTGCGCAAAAAGAAGCCGGGGCCGAGGGTCGGGATGCTGGCCACGGTCTGCCAGTTCTGCATGTCGATCACGCTGACCCTGGCGTCTTTCAGGTTGGTGCTGGCGACCACCCGGTGGCCGTCGCGCAGCCATGAAATGCCGGAGCCCAGGTGGGGCATGCCGGGCAGATCGAGGCTGGCGATGGGGCGGCGCACGTCCAGATTGACGACCCGGCCGCGGCCCTCGCGGGAGGCGCCGACCACGTTGTCGTAACTCTGGGTGAAGAAGAAGTCGTCGAGGGGCTCTTCGAGTTCGGTGCGGCGGGGGTTGAGGAAGCCTGGCGTGGCGATGGCTTCGCCCATTTTGTAGTCGTGCACGTAGCCGTCGAAGAAGGGCTTGGCCTGCGGGTCGTAGGACACTTCCCAGATTTCCGGCAGATCCTTGAGGCCGACCACGAAGCTCTTGCGCGGCGCGGCGTCGTACACCGCCGAGATGCGTGAGCCGACATCGCCCTTCAGGTTGCGGCCGTCGATGACCTTGAGCAGCTTCAAATCCGCATCGAAGATCACCAGGTTGCCGGGCAGGTAGTTGGCCACTGCCACGTAGCGCCCGTCGCTCGACACGGCGGCGTTGCGGCTGTTGATGCCGGCGCGCACTTCGGCGACGATTTTCAGGTTCCAGATGTCGAATTTGCTGATCCAGCCATCCCGCGAGGCAAAGAACACGTAGCGGCCGTCCGGCGTGAACTTGGGCCCGCCGTGCAGGGCGTAGCGGGACGGGAAGCGGAAGATGCGCTCCATGCGGTCGCCGTCGAGCACGCTGACGTGGTGATCGCCCGCTTCAACAACGATGAACAGGTTCATCGGATCGGCCTTGGCCACGTCGCCCTGGCGGGCGTCCGGCAGGCTGCCAGCGGGGAAGGGTTCGATGCGGGAGGCACGAATGTCGGCTTCGCTCCAGCTCGGGGCGGGCGTGACCGGCGAGTAAACCCATTCGGCCAGGCTGTCGATGTCGGCGGCGGACAGCACGGCGCCAAAGGCCGGCATCTGGGTGGCGGCGCGGCCATCGCGAATGGTGGCGACGGCGTCCTTGCGTTTGAGGCGTTCGAGGCTGGCTGGCAGCAGCGCCGGGCCCATGGCGCCCAGGCGGCTGGCCCCGTGGCAGCTGGCGCAGTGCTGGGTGAACAGTTCGGGTGCGCCGGCCAAGGCGGGGGCGGCGAAGGCCGTGAGGGCCAGCGCTGCCAAGGCGAGGCCGGGAAAAATTTTGGTCATGGTTTGAATCGTCCTGTGGGTCGGACTTCTGTCCGACAGCCTGCGCCGATCAAGGGGAAGAGTCGGGCTGAAGCCCGACCCACAGCAATGCGTCAGGCCGCCGGGGCAAGGCGCACCCACGGTTTCACTTCCAGCCGGTCGCCGTCGGCCACGCCGATTTCGGCGTTGGTCAGGTAGCAACCCGGGTCTTCCTGCCAGGGGTCGTTGGTGAGCTGCTGGGCGCGCACGCGGGTGTTGCCGTTGCACATGGCCAGGTGGCGGCATTCGGCGCAGCGGCCTTTCACGGGGCGCGGCGATTGCTTGAGGCCGGCCATGAGCGGGTCGGACAGATCCGTCCAGATCTCCGAGAAGGCCCGTTCGCGCACGTTGCCGAGGGTGTGATGCCACCACATGGTGTCCGGGTGCACGTTGCCCAGGTTGTCGATGTTGGCGACGTTGACGCCGCTGGAGTTGCCACCCCACTGGCGCAGCTTGGCTTCGATGTGGGCCGCCCGGTTGGGGAATCGGCGCTGCACCCATTGCAGGAAGAAGGGGCCGTCGGCGTCGTTGTTGCCGGTGGTGAAATCCTTGTCGAGCCCGCGCTGCTCGCAATCCCAGGCGGTTTCGAAAAGCAGTTCCATCGCGTCGCGGGTGAGGATGTGGTGGGCGTCGTCGGCGCGGTTCTTGTTGCCGCGGCCGGCATAGTTGAGGTGCGAAAAATAGAAGCGGTCGATGCCTTCGTCTTCGACCAGTTGCAGCACGCCGGGCAGGTCGGCGGCGTTGTCCTGGGTCATGGTGTAGCGCACGCCCACTTTTACGCCGAGTTCGCGGCACAGGCGCAGGCCGGCCAGGGAGCGGTCGAAGGCGCCGTCGAGGCGGCGAAACTTGTCGTGGGTGTCACGAATGCCGTCAATGCTGACGCCGACGTAATCGAAGTCGGCAGCGGCGATGGCGTCGATGTTCGACTTGTCGATCAGCGTGCCATTGGACGACAGGCCGACGTAGAAGCCCATTTTCTTGGCGCGGCTGGCAATCTCGAAGATGTCGGGGCGCAGAAGCGGCTCGCCGCCGGAAAGGATCAGCACCGGCACGCGGAAGCCCTTCAGGTCGTCCATCACCGTGAAAACTTCGTCGGTACCCAGCTCGCCGGCAAAGTCCTTGTCGGCGGAGATCGAATAGCAGTGCTTGCAGGTCAGGTTGCAGCGCCGGATCAGGTTCCAGATCACCACCGGCCCGGGCGGATGGCGGCGCGGGCCAAGAGGCGTGGGGGCGGCGATTTCACGGATGTAGCTGGAGATGCGGAACATGGCCTGACCTTCAGAAGGGTTTGGGACGATTGTCGCTGCCGCGTGCCTCATGCGGCCTTGACGGGTATCAACCTGACTGGCATGGCCTGCCTTATCTGCTGCCCCACGGCATCACCGGTACGGTGGATATGCTGTTGGCCGGCGCGCCGTCGATGAGCTTGCGGCTGATCGCCACATAAACCAGCGTGTTGTTGGCCTTGTCCCACAGGCGCACGACGCGGGTTTCCTTGAACAGCACCGAGGTGTCTTCGCTGAATACCGTGTCGCTTTCCGGCAGCTTGGCCGGCAGGGTGATCGGCCCGGTTTGCCGGCAGGCCAGGGAGAACTGGGACGGATCCTGCGCCAGCCCGAGGCTCCCCGATACGCCACCGGTGCGGGCCTGGCTGACGTGGCAGGTGACGCCGGGCACCTTCGCGTCGTGGAAGGCTTCGACGCAGACCTTGTGATTGGCGCCGACCAGTTTCCACGCAGTGGTGACGCAGCCGACAGTGTCGGCATGGGTGAGGCCGGGCAGGCTGGCCGCCAGGGCGGCGAGCTGCAAAAGGGCGGATCTGGTTTTCATCGGATTTTTCCTTGTATGCAGATGATCAGACGTTACCTCAAAAAAACTCAAGAACAGTCAATTCGAGTCGATAGCAATTTTCGGGAAAATGCGATTTTTATCAAAAACATGCCTTGCCGCTTGCGTGGGAAACGCCCGCAAGTCGATGGAAGCACCTTTTTGTCCTGGCGAGGCCGGTGATGTGTTCCAGGCCATGACTGCATAGCCCCCCGGATCGGCAAAGACTGGGGATTCAAGACTTTTGATGCTGACGCGCTCAACGCCCAGCCCTCTGCCAACATGAAAAATCAATCCAGAACTCACTCTCCCGTCTATTTTCCGGCCAGGAAACTCCTTGCCTTGGCCGTTGCACTGGGCCTGACGGGGTGTGCCTCGCTGCAGCCCGAGGCGCTCAAGCCGGCGGATATTCTTGCCAGCACCCAGGCTGACAAGGCTGTCCTGAACCACAATGTCGAACCCCTGGGCAGTGCGCTCAGCCTCGAAGAGGCCATCGCCCGGGCCATCAAGTACAACGCCGATCGTCGTCTCAAGGCCATGGAAGAGGCCGTGGCCCATGGCACCTTTGAAGCCGGCAACTTCGACATGTTGCCGAAACTGGTTGCCTCGGCCGGTTATCGTTACCGCAACAATGATCTGATCAGCCGTAGTCAGGATTCGGTCACCGGTCAGCCCTCGCTGGCCAACCCATACATTTCTTCCAGTCGCGAGGCGCTGACGACAGATCTGGGCTTTTCCTGGAGCCTGCTCGATTTTGGCCAGAGTTACTATGCCGCCAAGCAAAATGCCGATCGGGTGCTGGTGGCCACCGAGCGGCGGCGCAAGGCCCTGCACAACCTGATCCAGGATGTGCGCACCGCCTACTGGCGCGTGGTTGCCGCCGAAAAGCTGGGAGGCAGCTTGCGCAGCACGCTCCAGGATGCCGAAGGGGCTCTGAAGAACTCCCGCCAGGCCGAAGCCGAACAAATCCGCCCACCCCTCGAGCCCCTGCGCTATCAGCGTCAGTTGCTGGAGAACATCCGGCTCCTGGAGGTCATCGAGCAGGAGTTGTCCACCGCTCGCGTTGAACTGGCTTCTCTCACCAATTTGCCCCTGTCCCAACCTTTCAAGATTGTCGAGCCGGTCAGTGCCGTCCAGTCAGCCTGGCTGAATGTGCCGGTCGAGAACATGGAGGCGCACGCCCTCATGCTCAATCCCGACTTGCGGGAGAGCATGTACAACGCGCGCATCGCCCAGCAGGAAACCCGTCGGGCCCTGCTGCGGCTGTTTCCGGGGATTTCCTTCAACTACGCGCTCAAGAACAGCAACGACTCCTTCCTGATCAACCAGTCGTGGAATGAGGCCGGCGCCCAGATTTCCTTCAACCTGCTGGGGCTCCTCGCTGCTCCGGCGCAAATGCGCCTCGCCGATGCGGGTGTTGCCCTGGCCGATCAGAAGCGCATTTCTACCCAGATGGCGGTGCTCACGCAGCTGCACATTGCGCGCCTGCAGTACGCCAATGCGAGCCGTCAATTCGAACGGGCCGACGCCATTGCCGATGTGGACACCCGCATCGCCGAGCACATCGTCAATCAGGAAAAGGCCGAGAAGCAGACCAAGCTGGAGCGGGTCTCCCAGCAGACTGCCTCCATCCTTTCCGTGCTGCGTCGCTACCAGGCGCTCTCCAACGCCCAGGCAGCGGCCTCACGGCTGCAGGCTACCCTCGGGCTGGAACCCCTGATCGAAGGCAGTGACCGCATGCCCCTCAAGGATCTCAGCGCCGCCGTCGCCCAATCGCTGCAGAGCTGGGAGGCGGGCAAGCTTCCGCCCTTGCCTGAAGCCGATACGGCCTCGGCCAAGGAATAAGCGGCATGACACCGCAAACCTTTCAGGGCCTGATGGTTGTGCTCGCTGTCCTGGCGTCGTCCCTGGCCGTCGCCGCTCCAGGCACCGCGGCGGCGCCTTTGGCTCCGCCAACTGCCAGCGCCCTCGACAAGCGGGAGATCCGCGCCCAGTTGTCGCCCCGGCGTTACACCACCCTGGCCGCCGAAATCGGCGCCAAGGTCAGCCGGCTGCCGGTTTCGGAAGGCAGCGCCTTCAAGCAGGGGCAAAGCCTGATCCAGTTCGACTGCTCCTTGCAGCAAGCCCAGATCAACAAGGCCCGGGCAGCCCTGGGCGCAGCCGACAAGACCTGGCAAGCCAACAAGCGGCTGGCCGAGCTCAACTCGGTCGGCAAGGTGGAGCTGGAAATCTCGGAAGCCGAAGTCATGAAGGCGCGGGCCGAGGTTGCCGCCAATAGTGCGGTGCTGGGCAAGTGCAATGTGGCGGCGCCCTACGCCGGGCGTATTGCCGAGCAAAAGGTGCGCGAGCAGCAATACGTGCAACCCGGCCAGGCCGTGCTCGAAATCATCGACGATTCGGTGCTCGAGCTGGAATTCATCGTGCCCTCCAAGTGGCTGGCCTGGATCAAGACCGGCTCAGCCCTGCAAGTCCGTATCGACGAGACGGGCAAGACCTATCCGGCCAAAGTGCAGCGGATCGGCGCACGGGTGGATCCGGTCAGCCAGTCCATCAAGCTCAACGCCGTGATCGACGGCAAATTTACTGAACTCATTGCAGGCATGAGCGGCAAGGTGCTGATGGCACCGTCGGCTGGCCAGTAATTCATCCCCCGCTGGGAGCGTCACCATGAATCGTTTGTACCGCACTGTCTGGAATGAAGTTACCCGCACCTTTGTGGCTGTTGCCGAGTGTGTGCGCAGCAAGGGTAAGTCTGCTTCCAGCCGTAGCGCCGAAGGCAGCGAGGCGACCCTGCTGGCGGGGAGTCTCATGGTGAGTGGAGAACGCGCGGCCAGCCCCCTGCCGAGCCGGCGCAAGCTCGCGCTGCACGGCATTCGGCCCCTGGCGCTGGAGCAGCGCTTCATGTTTGACGGGGCGGCCGTGACTGCGGTGGCCGATGTATCTCATGTACTTGAATCGGGTGACGCCAGTCCCCACGCAGATGCCGTCAACCTGCAGCCCCTCGCTCTGGCCACACCGCCAGCCGGTAGCGTGCGCACTGAAATCGTGTTCATCGAAAGTAACGTCGTTGACTACCAGACCTTGCTGGCAGGGCTGAAGCCGGGGGCGGAAGTTCATGTCCTCGACTCGACCCGGGACGGTCTGGACCAGATGGTACAAATACTCAATGGGCGCAGCGGCATTGATGCCATTCACATCTTCTCTCATGGTTCCGAGGCTTCGCTGCACTTGGGGACGCTTAATTTAACGGCGCAAAATCTGGATGACCACAGCAGCGAACTGGCGGCTATTGGCCGCACGCTCGATGTGAATGCAGATATTTTGTTGTACGGCTGCGATGTGGCAGAAGGATCGGACGGTGCGGCCTTCATCGCGGCATTGGCACAGACGACTGAGGCTGATATAGCGGCCTCCACTGACACCACCGGTGCCCGTATTTACGGTGGTGACTGGGTTCTTGAAGGACAGACCGGAAGCATAGAGACCGTCCTGCCTGTTACAACGGAAGCGATTGAAGGCTACCAGTACACCCTCGCGGTGTTCGACTTTGAAAGCGGCGTTGGCTCCGGCACTGGCACCGTCAGCCAAACAGTGAGCGGCGTAACGGTTTCTGCCACAACCAGTGATACGTCGCTGGGCACATGGAATACAGGCAGTGACACCGTCCTCTATTCCTCCACCAATGGAAATGCCTACCTTCAATTCACGTTCAATCAGGCGGTGGATGTTTCGAGTTTTCTGGTGGGTTTTTCGGCAAATACGGGACCGGTCAGCAGCTTCAGCATACAAGGCTTCAACGGTGCCACAACCTATACCTATGACGTCAATCCCACTTACAGTAACCTTAACAACGGAAGTGGCCTGCCCATTTATTCGGTCAACTTGTCTGGCACGAATGACTGGGGAATGGTCACATCAATCAAGGTAACTGCCCTTGGTGGCGGTTCCGTTACCTTCGTGGCGGATGACATTGTTTTTACCCCGCCCCCGCAGCCCCCTGCGATTACCTCCGCCACTTACGACGCCAGCACCAACTCTCTCGTGCTTACCGGCACGGGCTTGCTTGCCACGACAGGTGCAACCAACGATATCAATGTCAGCAAGCTGACGCTTACCGGACAGGGAGGCGCAACCTATGCCCTGACCTCGTCGAATGTTGAGATCACTTCGGCGACGTCCTTTACCGTGGCGCTGAATGCCACTGACCAGGTCAATGTGGAAGGTTTGCTGAACAAGAACGGTACCTCGTCGGTTGGCGGCACGACTTTCAATATTGCGGCGGCTGCCGACTGGAATCCGGCCACCGCCGGGAGCGCCGACCTGACGGGCAATGGCGTTACCGTCAGCAATGTACAGACACCGACCATTACATCTTCCACCTACGATGCCAGCACGGGGTCTCTGGTGGTGACCGGCACCAATCTGGTGGCGGCCAGCGGGGCGGCCAACGATATTACCGCCAATAAATTCACGCTGACCGGCGAAGGCGGTGCAACTCATACGCTGACCAACACCGCGAATGTCGAGATTAGTTCCGGCACCGGTTTTACCCTGACGTTGAGCGCTACCGACAAGGCGGCGATCAACCAGATGCTGAACAAGAACGGCACCTCCACGACGGGCGGCACGACGTATAACCTCGCCGTCGCCGATGACTGGAACACCGTTATCGGCAACACCAGTATTGCCGATGCCACCGGCAATGGCATCACCACCAGCAATGTGGCAGTTCCGGCGATCACCTCATCGACCTACAACGCCAGCACCGGCGTACTGGCCGTGACCGGCACCGGCTTTCTGAAGCTGAGCGGTGCCACCAACGACATCGTCGCCAATAAACTCACCTTCACCGGCGAAGGCGGATCGACCTACACGCTGACGGATACCGCCAATGTGGAAATCACTTCCGGCACGGCCTTCAGCCTGACCTTGAGTGCCACCGACAGGGCGGCGATCAACCAGATCATCAACAAAAACGGGACCAGCTCGACCGGTGCGACGACCTACAACCTGGCCGCTGCGGAGGATTGGGCTGCAGGTGCCGCTGCGGGTGTCACCGACGTCGATGCAAGCGGTAACGGTATCACTGCCAGCAACGTGGCGGTTCCGACCATTACGTCCGCCACCTACAACGCAGTCACCGGCGTGCTGGTGGTGACCGGCACGGACTTCGTGATCAAGTCCGGTAGCCCCAACGATATCGACGTCACCAAGCTCACACTCAGCGGCGACAGCACGGCTTACACGCTGACCGGCGACACCTCCAATGTCGAGATCACCAGCTCCACCAGCTTCACGGTAACGCTGGGCGTGACAGACAGGGCGGCTGTCGCTACCCGGCTGACCAACAACGGCACCAGCTCGACCGGCAGCGTCACCTACAACCTGGAGGCTGCAGAGGACTGGGCCACCGGGGCCGATGCGGCGGTGACCGTCGCCGACCTGACCGGCAACGGCATTACCGTGGCGGGCGCCAATGCGCCGCCGGTCATCACCGCTCTGTCCGGCGACAGTGTCGCCTGGGCGGGGGTTGGCAACACGGTGGCGCTGGATGGCGGTACGGCCCTTTCCGTCACTGACACGGAAAACGACGCGACCAACTGGAACGGCGCGACCTTGACGGTGAGTCGCGTTACCGATGGCAGCGCGGATGCGTCCGCCAACGATCTGTTCAGCTTCAGTGCATCCGGTTTCACGGTCAGTGGCGCGAACCTGCAAGCGGGCGGGCAGACTTTTGCCACCTTCACGAACACGGGTGGCACCCTGACCATCAGCTTTGCCAACGGAGGTGCCGACGCCACCCAGGCACTGGTGCAGTCGGTGATGCAGGGCATCCTGTATCGCAACGACACGCCCTATGGCGATGCGACGATCCGCTTTGCCCTGAGCGACGGGAGCAGCACCACTCATGCCGACGTCACCGTTACCAGTTCGACGATCGTCGTCGATCAGAGCAACGACGACAGCGGCAACGATGCGGCTGACGGCTTCTCGCTGCGGGAAGCCCTGGTGCGCGGCGCTGCGCAGGGGGGCGCCGACACCGTCAGTGTGGTGCTGAGTGACAACGCCACCATTACGCTGGGCAGCACTGCCACAGTGGGCAGCGGCGATATCCTGAACCTTGGTGGGGCCAATGGATTAAGCATTGCCGGCAGCACCCTCATCGTGGGTGGTGATCTGAATGTCACTAACGGCAGCGGCAACACGGCAACCATCGGCAGCGAGCTTGCCGGAGCCGGCAGCCTGAGCAAGAGCGGGCTGGGTACGCTGACCCTGTCGGGTGCCAACACCTACACGGGAAACACCTCGGTGACCGCCGGCACATTGAGTATCGCCGCCGACGGCAATCTCGGCAGCGGGGCCGTGACGCTGAATGGCGGCGACCTGACGATCACCGGCAGCGGCGTCACCATCGACAACGCTATTGCGCTGTCGGCCGACTCCCGCATCACCAACGCCAGCGCAGTCACCCTGGCGGGACAGATTTCCGGTTCGTCTGCGCTGACCAAGGCCGGTGCCGGCAACCTGACGCTGGACAATACGAACAACTCCGGCGCAGCTGCGACTTTGACGGTCACGGGTGGGACGGTGAAGGCAAGTTCCGATTCGCGAATGGTCGGCGGCGCCATCACGCTGGACAGCGGTGCTTTGGAGAATGGCGGGAGCACTTTCACCATGGACAACGCCATCGTGCTGGGCGTTGGCGGCGGCACGATCAACGTCAATAACGTCAGCCAGACCCTGACGCTGTCCGGTGTGATTTCCGGCGTCGGGGCGCTGACCAAGATCAATGGTGGCAACCTGACCCTGTCGGGGGCCAACACCTATTCTGGTGGCACGGACATCCGTGGCGCCAACGGTGTATCGATCAGCAGCGGCAGCAACCTGGGAACCGGTACGGCGACGCTGGCAGGCGGCAGTATGTTGACGATCACCGGCAGCGGCGTGACGGTTTCCAACGCCATCGCGATCGCCGACGACGCCACGATCTTCAACGGCAGCGCCGTCACCTTGTCGGGCGTGTTGTCGGGGACGGGGGCGCTGAGCAAGGCGGGGGACGGGACACTGACGCTGTCCGGGACCAACACCCATTCCGGCGCCATCAACCTGTCGGCCGGCAATCTGAGCGTGATCGGCGGCGCCAGCATCGGCGACACAAGCGCGGTGACGGTATCCAGCGGAACCACCCTGACCCTGGGCGGAGGGGGCGAAACCATCGGCTCACTGAGCGGTGCCGGCAGCGTTGCGTTGGGAAACTATCGGCTGACGACCGGGGTTGACAACACCTCGACCATCTTCTCGGGTGTCATCTCCGGCGCCAACAGTGGTCTGACCAAAGCCGGTAGCGGTACGCTGACCCTCACCGGGAACAATACCTATACCGGTGCCACCATCGTCTCGGCGGGCGGGCTGACGCTGAATCGGAGTGGCGGGGCTGTGGCCGACACGACCGCCGTCACGGTCGCTGCCGGCGCAACGCTCACGTTGTCGCAGGCCGAGGCCATCGGCTCGCTGGCCGGAGCGGGTACGCTGGCTCTCGGAGCCAATACGCTGACGGCCGGCGGTAACAGTAGCTCCACCGAGTTTTCGGGGGTGATTGGTGGTACCGGTGGGGTGACCAAGGCCGGCAGCGGGACGCTGACCCTGTCGGGCAACAGCACTTACAGCGGTGTCACGAGTGTGTCGGCCGGAACCTTGTCCGTTACCGGCGTGTTATCTGCCACCTCAAGTCTTGGTGTGTCCTCGGGCGCCACGCTGGCCGGCACGGGCACGGTGGCCGGGGCAGTGACCGTTCAGGCCGGTGGCACCCTGGCTCCTGGCATTAGCGGCCCCGGCAGGATCACCCTGGGTGGCGGCCTCACCGTCGCCGAGGGCGGCCTGTCCATGGAGATCAACGGCACCACTGCAGGGACGGACTACGACCAGATTGCCGTAACCGGGGCAGTGGACATCAACATGCTCGGCGATGGCTCTACCCTGGCGGCCACGCTGGGTGGCGGCTATACGCCGATCAGCGGCGACAGCTTCATCCTCATCGACAATGATGGCCTTGATGCTGTCAGCGGCAGTTTCAACGGTCTCGCCGAGGGCTTCACTGCCACGATTGACGGGCATCCCGTCACGATCAGCTATGCCGGCAGTACCGGTAACGATCTTGTGCTGACCCGCGCCAACAACGCACCGGTGCTGGCCGACACGCTGCTGAGCCTGACGGCGATGCCGGAAGATGCGGCAGCCCCGGGGAACGGTGTGACCCTCGGTGTGGGGCAGGGGGCGACCCTCGTCTCTTCGCTGGTCGGTGGTGTGACCGATGGCGACGCCCACGTGGGCATTGCGATCAGCGCTGTCAGCGCCCAGGGGACGCTTCATTACTCCATCGACGGCGGTGCCACCTGGCGTGCGGCTCCCGTCGTGTCGGCGGGCAGCGCCCTGTTGCTGGCCGATACCGCGCTGATCTATTTTCAGCCGAATGCCGATGTGAGCGGCCTTCTCACCGATGTCATCAGCTTCCGTGCCTGGGACCAGAGCAATGGCAGCAATGGTGGTAGCGCCGACACGACAATCAATGGCGGCACCACGGCCTTCTCTACCGCTACTGATGGGGCCGACGTCCGCGTGACGGCCGGCAACGATGTCCCTGTCGGTAGCGTGACGATCGTCGGTACTGCCGCCGAAGGCGAGACCCTTGCGGTCAGCGACACCCTGACCGATGCGGATGGCCTGGGCGCTATCACCTACACGTGGAAGGACGGTGACGGCAATACGCTTGGCACGGGCGTCAGTCTGGCGGTGAGCCCTTCACTGATCGGCAAGACGATTACCGTCACGGCCAGCTATACCGACGCACAAGGCACGCCGGAGAGCGTGACGTCCGCTGCCACCGCTGCCGTGGCTAACGTCAACGAGGCCCCTGTCGGCAGCGTAACGATCGTCGGTACTGCCGCCGAAGGCGAGACCCTTGCGGTCAGCGACACCCTGACCGATGCGGATGGCCTGGGCGCTATCACCTACACGTGGAAGGACGGTGACGGCAATACGCTTGGCACGGGTGTCAGCCTGGTGGTGAGCCCTGCTCTGATCGGCAAGACAATTGCCGTCACGGCCAGCTATACCGACGCACAAGGCACGCCGGAGAGCGTGACGTCCGCCACCACCGGTGCTGTAGCTAACGTCAACGATGCTCCCGCTGGCAGCGTGATCATCAGCGGTATTGCGACTCAGGGCGCGACCCTCATGGCCAGCGATACACTGGCCGACGCCGATGGTCTGGGACCGGTTTCCTACCAGTGGCAAGTCTCTGATGCCGAGGAAGGCTGGATTGCAATTCCCGGTGCCACCGGTGCACAACTGCAAATCGATTCGACATTGGTGGGCAAGGCGTTGCGGGTTGTAGCCGTGTATGTCGATGGCTATGGCACGCCGGAAAGGGGGGTGAGTGAAGCAACGTCAGTGGTGACTGGCGTGCCGCTCCCCGTTCAGCCGGAGGTGCAGCCCAAACCATCAGTACCGCCCGAATCCGCCCCGGCACCCGTGAGTAATCCGCCGCAGATACTGGCCCCTGTGGCGGAATTCCTGCCCCCGGCGTCGATCCTCGGTTTGCCCGCAGGTGGAGCCCGAGACGTGCAGGCCCCGACCCCGATCCCGTCCGTGACGACTCCCGTCCCCGTGGTGGAACGCTTCAGCGCCCGCTCGGAATCGTCGACCACTGTGGCCGGAGGGCTGACCCAGGCGGTCATTCCCGGTGGTTTTCAGGTCATTGTGGCCCCCCATCTTCCCGGGTCACCGGATGCCCTTCTGGTTGGCCGCGGCATGACGAACCAGGTTCTGGGAGATGCCCGCCAGGTGCAAATCATCATTCCCGTCGATGCCTTCACGCACACCAACCCGAATGCCACCGTGCAGGTCGGTATCAGTCAGGTGGATGGTCAGCCTTTGCCCAGTTGGGTGTCCTTTGATCCGCGCACCGGCAAGATCGACGTGCAGGCGCCACCGGGATTTGAGGGGGAACTGTTCATCAAGGTGACGGCGCGCGACAGCGAAGGCCGGCAAGCGGTCACCACCTTCCGGATCGTGGTGGGCAAGCGGGACGTCCAAAGCCAGACTCTCCAGGTTCCTGCCGGACGGGCAGGTCTGAGCGAGCAGTTGCGCATGGCTAGCCGTCCCCTGGGTGTATCCGAACGGCTGGCCGCCTTGTCCCGTGGCGCCCAGGCGGCTCTACGCAATCAGGCATGAGCATCATCGATACCTCACCTGAATCGGCCAATCCACTCCTCAGTCTCATTGATCTCGGTCACCGCGCCCGCGCGGCGGCCGGGCTTGATGAGCTGGCTTTTCTGCTGGTCAACGACACGCGCCTGCTGGTGCCCTACCGGCAGTCTGTCCTGTGGTTCGAGCAGGGCGGCGTGAGGACCCTGTCAGGCGTACTGCAACCCGAAGAGAATGCGCCCTATGCGCAATGGCTGAGCCGGGTCTGCCGGGAGCTGTCCAGGAGCGAAATCCTGTCGTCCCGTCGGGTTGGCCCGGCTGATCTGAGCCCGGAAGTGGCGGCCGAATGGTCGGAATGGTTCCCTGCCGAGGCCCTGTGGATACCCATCGCGGTCAGCGCCGAGCACCCGGGTAGCTGCCCGGGGGGGTTGCTGCTTGCCGGGGAGATCCATTTCGGCGATGACAGCCTGATCTTGCTGGGGGAATGGCTGGATAGCTGGCGCCATGCCTGGCTGGCCCGCGTCAAGCCGTCGGGCTGGTCCTTTTCGCTGATGGGCGAGAAAGGGGCGGGCCGCTCTTCGCAAGGCAAATGGTGGCAGCGCCGTTCGAGTCGGATCGGCCTGGGAATACTTCTGCTGCTCATGTTTCCGGTGCGCCTGACGGTTCTGGCTCCGGGAGAGCTGGTTCCTGCCAATCCCGCGGTGATTCGCGCGCCGATGGATGGCGTGATAGGGCAGTTCCATGTGCAGCCGAATGAGACGGTGAAGGCCGGGCAAATCCTTTTCAGCTTCGATGAGGCGCCTATGGGCAGCCGCCTGCAGGTAGCCCGACAAACCCTGGAGACGGCAGAGGTCGAATACCGGCAGCTTGCCCAGATGGCGGTTTCGGACGCCAAGTCGAAGGGGCAGCTGGCCGGCTTGATCGGCAAGATCGGTGAGAAGCGGGCTGAGGCTGAATTTCTCGGCAGCCAGTTTGAACGTTCCAAAGTCCTGGCCCCCCAGGATGGCGTGGTTATCTTCGATGATCCTTCCGAATGGATCGGTCGTCCCGTCCAGACCGGAGAACGGGTCATGCGGATCGCCCATCCCAACGAGGTCGAGATTGAAGCCTGGCTCTCGATCGGCGACGCCATTCCGCTGGACGATGGTGCCGTTGTCAGTCTGTATCTGGCTGCGAGCCCCTTTTCGGCGGTCTCCGGTCAGCTGCGCTATATCAGCCATGAGGCTGTGCCGCGTCCCGATGGCAGTTACGCCTATCGGGCCCGGGCGAGATTGGGGGATACCGCCGCCGGGCCGCGCATCGGTCTGAAGGGCACCGCCAAGTTCCACGGGGACTGGGCGCCACTCGGCTACTGGGTTCTGCGCCGTCCCCTCGCCAGCATTCGGCAATTCCTGGCGATTTGATGAACCAGTACCTTCCCCCGCTTCGAGAAGAGATTGCGTTGTTGCCCGGGCCCCGGCTGCCCGATGGACAGCCGACCTGGACACTCCATGATCCGGTACGCAACCTCTTCTATCAGTTGGACTGGCCCAGCTTTGAAATCCTGAGCCACTGGCGCCTGGATGACCCCTTGCGCATCGTTGATGCCGTTACCCAGGAAACGACCCTCCACATTACTCTGGAAGATGTCGGCGGGATGCTGCAGTTCCTGCAAGCAAACCAGCTTCTGCAGACGGCCCCCGGTTGTGCGGCACAACTGGCCGAGATGCTCAAACTACGGCGCGGCAGCACGACCCGCTGGCTGTTGCACAACTATCTGTTTTTCCGGATACCGCTGATCAAGCCGGATCGCTGGCTGTCCCGCTGGCACACACACCTGGATTTCTTCTTCAGCCGGACCTTCCTGCATCTGACCCTGATGGCTGCAGTCGCCGGTGTGGTCAGTGTCTATCGGGAATGGGAGCCGTTTTCGGCAACCCTGGTGGATATGCTGAGCTGGGAAGGCGTGGTGGCCTATGGCCTGACGATCGCCGGCGTCAAAACGCTGCATGAGTTGGGGCATGGCGTCACGGCAAAACGCTATGGCTGCCGGGTTCCCACCATGGGTCTGGCCTTTCTCGTACTGTGGCCGGTGGCCTACACGGACACCAACGAAGTCTGGAAGCTGACTCGCCGCGATCAGCGACTGCATGTGGCAGCCGCCGGGATTGTCACGGAACTGACCATCGCCATCTGGGCCACTCTGGCCTGGGCCTGGCTTCCGGACGGCGGGCCCAAGTCCATCGCATTCTTGCTATCGACCACCACCTGGGTTTCCACCATCGTCATCAACGCCAGCCCCTTCATGCGTTTTGACGGCTATTTTCTCGTTGCAGATTATTTTCAACTCCCCAACCTGCATGCCCGGGCCTTTGCCATCGCACGGTGGGATTTGCGGGAGAGGCTCTTCGCGCTGGGCGAGCCCGCTCCGGAGCATTTCCCGAAGCGCAAGCAGCGGTGGCTCATCTTGTTTGCGTGGGCAACCTGGCTCTATCGTCTGACCCTGTTTTTGGGCATTGCGGTGCTGGTTTACCAGTTCTTCATCAAGGCCGTGGGAATTGGGCTGTTTCTGGTCGAGATCGTCTGGTTTGTGTTCTTGCCCATCTGGACCGAAATCAGGGCCTGGCGGGATCGCTGGCCCGCCATTCGACAGAGTCGTCGTGCCCGCCACAGCGCCTGGATGGGGGCTTTGCTCTTCACCCTGTTCGTCGTGCCCTGGCCCACACGGATCACCACCAGTGGCCTGTTGCAGCCCCGGGATCAATTCGTGATCTACGCCCCTGAGCACGCCCGGATCGCCACGCTGCCGGTTGCCAACGGTGTTGCCGTGGCTTCCGGTGCCGTGCTTCTGGAAATGAGCTCGCCGAATCTGCAGGCCCGCAGTGACCAGAGCGAAGCGCGTCGGGAGCGACTCTCCCTGCAATCCGCCTCTGCCGGATTCGACCCGGAAACGCGCAAGGACTGGCAGGTGCTGAATGAACAGTTGCTCACTGCACAGGCCGAGGAAAGCACCATCTCTGCAGATACGGCCCGCTATGCACCGACTGCGCCTTATGAGGGTGTCCTGAGGGACCTGAATCCGGATATCCAGGTCGGCGACTGGGTGGGTAACCACGAAGTGCTGGGCCGACTGATCAGCAAAGGCCCCCGGCAGGTTGTTACCTATGTGGACGGCGAGGATATCCAGCGTATTGCCGTCGGGGATCGAGCCCTCTTCATCAGTGACAGTCTAGAGGGCCCCACAGTGCGGCTGGAAGTAACAGGCATCGACCGGGATGCCTCCCGTACCTTGACTGAACCGGAACTGGCCACCCTGTTTGGAGGGCACATACAGGTTCGGGAGAAGAATGGAGTCTTGCATCCAGAGAGAACGGTTTACAGGGTGTCGCTCAAAATCCACTCGGAGGGAAGTTCCAGGCAGCACAGCTGGCGGGGCAAAGTAACCATTGCCGGCAACTGGGAGGCGCCGGGGCTGCGCTTCCTGCGCAGTGTTGCGAGTGTGATGTGGCGGGAGTTCGGGTTCTAGTCGCAATTTATTTTCGCAATGATGTTGACGGAGTTTGATTGTTATATATAATGCGGCCTCTTCGTTGCAGCGTTGCCGGAAACGAAACGCGGACGGGGTGGTGAAGTGGTGGTGTTTCAGCGGTGCTGCAGAGGGTCGCAGTGCTGGCGTTTCA
>NZ_SDKK01000023.1 GCF_008107625.1 Zoogloea oleivorans | reverse complement strand
GCGCCGCGCCGGTGGCCCTGGCGCCCGCCGTGGCGGCGGCCTCTCCCGAGGCCGAAGCAGACTACGCCGCCGACCCCGCCGCCGCGCTGGCGTCCGGTGCGCCCATGCCCGAGTCGACCCGCCAGTTGCTGGAGCAACTCGCCGCCCGCCAGGCGGAACAGAAGAAGAACGCGCCACTGGCCGAAAGTGCCGAGGAGCCAGCCGCGGCACAGGTCGAGGTCAGCGCGGCCGACCTGCCGGCCTTCAAGGAACAGGTCGGCGCGGTGGCCAGCGAGATCGGCCCCGACGTGGCGACGGTGAAGGGCGGCTTCTGGAGCGCCGTCGAAGAGTATTTCAACGGCAACACCATGAGCTTTGACGACATGGTGACCAAGCTCTCCGAAGTCTGGGACAGCGCCAAGGCCAAGATCAGCGAAGGCGGCGCCTGGCTTGCCAACAAGCTGATGAGCTTCTTCCGCGGCGGTGGCGCCGAGGGCGAACTGGGCGACAAGATCGGCTGGCTGACCGGCACAATCACCTTCCAGATCCTGCTCGACGCCATCACCGCCGGCACCTGGATCGCCGCCGGCCCGATCCTCAAGGGCATCGCCAAGTTCATCAACTGGCCGATGGAGTTTCTCGGTCAGGCCTTCAAGCTCCTGAAGAAGCTCGGCAAGTACCTGCTCGACGGCCTCAAGAAACTCGGCGGGGCGATCAAGGATGCCGCCGCCGGCGCCTTCAAGAGCGTCTCGAAGGCCCTCGGCAACATCGGCCAGCGCCTCTTGAGCTTTGGCGAGGAACTCCTCGGCAAGTTCGGCGGCAAGGCCGCCAAGGCCGAAAGCAAGGCGGCCGGCGCGCTCGGCAAGGAAGGCGCCCAGCTGGCCGAACAGAAGGCCGCCCAGAAGCTGGAAACACCAACGGCCAAGGCGGAGCCCCGACCGGAGCCGAAGCCTGCCGAACCGGTTGCCGACAAGCCGAAAGCCGCCGATGCGAAGGACGTGGAGACGGTCAAGCCCGATTCCCCCGCCAGGCGCGAAGCCAGCACCGCCGAGAGCGGCAAGCTGGAAAACGACAAACTCACGCCACAGCAGACCCGCAACGAGAGCGACCGTTTCCGGGAGCGCCCCGAGTCCCTGGAGGGCACCGCCCCACACCGCACCTCCAAGGCCGGCAAGCACGAATGGCGCGAGGAAACGCTGCCGAACGGCGAGTGCCGGTTCTGCCGCTATTCGCCGACCAAAATCTGCGTTGCCACGCCGGAACTGCGGGCGGGCGAACTGCAAAAGGTGGACGAACACGCCCTGGCCCTGCAAAGGCAGGCCGATGCCCAGGCCAGGGCGGCGGCCGAAGCACGCGAGAAAGCCCTGGCCCACAAACCTCTCAGCCCCGACGAGACGAAGATTCTCGACGACGAACTGGCCGAAGCCCACAAGCGCGCCGAGGCGGCCCGCAAGCAGCTCGGGCCCGAACGCGGCCGGGCCACCCGGGCAGCCAACAGCGGCAAGGCCGACGAAGCCGCCGCCGCCCGCAAGCGGGTCGAGCGCCTGGAAGCCGACCTCAAGCGCGCCGAGGAAGATGCCCGCACCGCCCGCCAGATGCTCGACGAGCAGGCCCAGGCCCTGAAGAAAGCCGAGGAACTGGAAGCCGCCGCCGCCGCCGCGAAGAAGGAAGCCGAGGCCGCCGCCCAGACAGCAGCGGACCTGAAGGCCATGGAGAAGGGTATCGCCGATGGCGAAGCGCGGCTGGCCGCGGCGCTCAAGCAGAACAAGCACATCCACACCCCGGAAACCCTGCGCATGCAGCAGGATCTGGCAGCACAGCGCAAAGCCCTGGCCGGGAAGATCGAAGCCTCCAAGGGCCTCACGACGGAGGCCCGCGAGACCCTGCGCAAGGGCACGCCCTTCAAGGGTGCCGGTGGCGCCGAGCGCGAGCGCGCCTTCCTGGAGAGCCTGCCGCCGGAAGCCAAGGGGCCCAACGGCACCTATGTGGACTACGTGACCGGCGAAACCCTGCCACTGTCGAATCTGGCCGTCGACCATGTCGTCCCGGTAGACCGGATCTTCGGCATGGAAGGCTTCGGGCGCTTGTCCCGCGCCGACCAGCAGGCCATCCTCGACATGCCGCAGAATCTGCGCTTTCTCGAACAGGGCCGCAATTCGTCCAAACAGGCGAGCAGCCTGCCCGAGTGGCTTGCCAGCAAGACCGGCAAGGCACCGAAGCTGCCCGCCGCCCAGCGTGAAGCGCTGGCCAAAGTGGAAGCAGAAGCCCGCGCGGCCATCGAGGCCGAGATCGCCAGGCGCTTGAAGAAAGTGGGAGTGCCATGACCCAAAGTCTCCGTATCAATGAGCACCTGCTCATCGCTGCCTGCAGCGAACAACACGACCAGGCCGCCCGCGCCATGCTCGATCACTTCGCCCTGCTTGACGCGGCAGGCCCGCAGCTCGCTCCCGGCTCGCGCATCGACTTCGGCTGGGCGCCCCTGCAAATAGAGGCACGCGGCAAGGACTGGTTCGTCTGCGAACCGGACTTCGACAGCGAACCGATGCGCTGGCGGCCGTCGGTGGACGCCACCCTCGGCGTACTCCAGTCCCAGGCTGCGCTGGTGCGTCAATCAGGCGTCGCCCCCCTCGCCACACGGGGCGACCAGACCCTGTGGCTGACACCCGATGCACTCGACGCAGCCCGCGTCTATCTGCATCGCACCGAACCGGATTCCCCTGCCGAGTGCGGCTGGTATGTCGGCTGCACACAGGACGACCGCGACGATGCCGAACCCCGGCACGCGGTGCGGGTTCGCGCCGGACGCCTGCTCACCCTCAAGCCCGAATGGCTCCCGGCCCTGATCCTGCCGACGGGCTACCTGGTCAACTTCGAGCAGGGCAGGCTGGCCGAAATTTACGACAACCAGGACAAATGCATTTACCCGGCAGAGACCGAGCCGGACGGATGAAGATCAGCTAAAACGTGAACAGGGAGTGCATTGCGGCGCTTTGCCGGAAGGAGTCGATCATGGCCACCAGCAGTTACAGGGCGCTTGCCCCGCGCAAGAGTACAGCACCGCGCCAGCGCAGCGAAGCCCGGCAGGACGCGCGCGCGCCGCGGCCGGGAGGATCGGGCATGCCGCGCTTTCTCGGCCAATCCGCCGGGGGCCTGCACTCACAGGTACTGGCCCGACTGGCAGTCGGGGCGCGCGGCGACAGCTTCGAAAACGAGGCCGACCGGGTTGCCGGGCACATCAGCCAGCCCGACAGCACCCGCGCCTCTGCCGCCAGGGAGTCCGCCACGCCACAGCCCCCGGCGCAGACGGGCCGCAGCAGCACCCCGTCACGCGTCGCACAGGCCCTGGGCTCCTCCGGCAGCCCCCTCGACAGTGCCACCCGCAGCACCATGGAGGCCCGTTTCGGCGCCGACTTCGGGAACGTGCGCGCACACACCGGCCCCGACGCGGCGCGCCTCAACCGCAACCTGGGCGCCCGGGCCTTCACCCACGGCAACGACATCTTCTTCGGTCAGGGCCTGCAGCCCGGCCCCGATGCGCTGACCGCCCACGAACTGACTCACGTGGTCCAGCAGGGCGGCGGCCTCGGCGCAACTTCGCCCGTTGGCCCCCTGTCGGCCCGCCCGGGAGAGGCGCCAATCCAATGCACCTTCGCCGCCAGCTACCTGATTCCCGGCAGTACCGACGGCGTCTTCGAGATCGACCTGCAAACCCGCGAAGGCGCGCTGGCCACACCGGCCACCAAGAGCGGGCTCGACGGCTACATCCGCTTCGTACCCGCGCCGGGCGCCCCGAACTCCAACGTGATTGCCATGACGCAGATCGTCAGGCTCACCGATGCGGGCGGCGCCGACCTCAATCCCTCCAGCATGCCGGCCGCCCAGGCCCCGCGCGGCGCCCTCGGCACCCCCGGCCTGCGCACCGAGGAGGATGCGACAACGGGCGTCGAAGGCGGCTTCTTCACCGATGTGCACCACCGCCCCAATGCCGCCGCACCGGGTGTTCCGCAGGGCAGCTTCCTGTCGCCGCGCTACAATTTCCAGCCGGCAGCACCGGGCACCGTGGGCGTAGCCGGCCAGACCCAGCAGCCTGCCATGTACGGTGGCGGCACCGGCGGCGTGGTCGGCCAGACCCCGGGCTTCAAGCGCTCGGACAACCTCGCCGACATCCGCTCGGCGGCGATGTACGACTTCCCTGGCACGAACAGCAAAACCGCCAACCTGGACTTCAGCTTTGAAACCGCGGCCCTCGGCGAGGACACGATGATCACCTACGGCGTCGTGAACTGGGGCTTCGGCCTGCGCGCCGGGCATGTTGTCAGCGAGCACCTGAGCGTCGATCCCGGTCTGTCGGCCACCTTCGGCGAGGCCATGGAACGTCACCGGGACTTTTATGTGCATGAGCCGGTGAGCTTCTACTTCCCCTTCGACAGCGCAGTGCTGAGCGCCGCCGAAAGCGCCAAGATCGACACCTTCCTGGCCTACCTGACGCGCAACGCCGATGTGGAAATGAGCCTCGAAGGCTTTGCCGACCAGGTGGGCGGCGCCAGCGACTACAACCGGGACTTGTCCCTGCGGCGCGCCGAGGCCGTGGAAGCGGCCCTGCTCGGGCGCGGCATCGCGGCCGCACGCATCAACGGCATCCTCATCGGCCACGGCGCCTCCACCTCGGCAACCACCAACGCCGGCACCGGCGACCAGGGCGGCAACGCGGCGGTCGGCGCCGACCAGCGCCGCGAAGCCAACCGCTGGGCCAACCGCCGGGTGGTGCTGAGCTTCGCCCACGTACCCGCAGCGGGGCCATGATGGAAAGCATCGAAACACTGCTGGCCGACCTGCAGGACGCCGACTTCAATGTCCGCGCCCTGGCCCTGGCCGAGATCGTCGAGGCTGGTCGGGCGGTGGCGCCCGCCCTTGTCGCCGCCCTGCCGGATGCCGATGCCACCCTCAAGCCGCAACTCGCCCAGGCCTTGGCAGAGATTGCCGAGCCGGGCAGCGCCGACGCACTCGCCGGCCTGGTCGACAACCAGGACGAGCGCGTGCGGGCCTTTGGCGCCCTGGGGCTGGCCCGCATCGGCGACCCGCGGGCCCAGGCGGCGCTGATTCGCACCATCGATGACTTTGCCGACGTTCTGTGCGCGCCCTACACCCTCAGCACCTACGCGCTCATCGACCAGGGACCGGCAGCCCTGAGAGCTGTCCTGCCGCTCCTCGACGCCGCATCACCCGACACCCGCGCCCACGCCTTTGTGGTCGTCCACGACATCGTCAGCGCACAGCCCGGCACCGGCAACTGGCAGGCCCTGTGGCGCCAGCTGGGAAGTTATGCACCCGACGGCCCGGAACCACAACGGCGTGCCGCCACCCGCCAGTGGGCCGACTGGATCGGAGAGCACTTCGGCGGCGCTTAAAGCGGGAAGCGGCGGGAAGACGTCCGGTGGCCGCCGATGGAGTGCTTCTTGAGCAGCTTGCCCAGCGCCCGGCGCTCCTTGCCGGCAAGCCGCGCCGCCAGGCTCACATTGCCGTCCGCCGAATCCATCAGGCGGTACAGGTAGCTGCGCTCGAACTGCTCGACCACCAGCGCCTTGGCGGTACCAAAATCCAGGCCATCGAAGGCCGGCATGCGCCGGTCGGGCTTGTTGCGGCGCTCCCGGGCCAGCGACGAGGGCTCTGCCAGCTGCAGGACCCGGGTATCGGAAATCAGCGCCTCACGAAAGATCAGGCTTTCCAGCTCGCGGACATTGCCGGGCCAGTCATAGCGACCAAACCAGCTGCAACTGTCTTCGTCGAGTTCGCTGACCTGACAGCCGTGCTTTTCGCGGCAGCGGATCAGGAAGAGGCGGGCCAGTAACATCGCATCCCCTTCCCTTTCCCGCAGCGGCGGCAGACACAGGCTCATGATGCGCAGGCGGAACAGCAGGTCGAGGCGAAAACCGCCCGTTTGGGTCAATTCATCAAGGGGCGCGTTGCTGGCGGCGATGATCCGCACGTTGGCCTTGCGCTCGGTGCGGGCCCCCACCGGCCGATAGGACGAATCCTGCAGAAAGCGCAGCAGCGCCACCTGCGCCTTTGGCGTGAGGGCATCCACCTCGTCGAGAAAGAGCGTGCCACCGTCGGCCGCATCGATCAGCCCCGGGCGATCGTTGCGCGCATCGGTGAAGGCGCCCTTTACATGGCCGAACAGTTCGCTTTCGATCAGCGTATCGGGAAAGGCACCACAATTGACCGGCACGAAGGGCCTGTCATGGCGTGAGCCCTGGTAATGGATCGCGCGGGCAGCCAGTTCCTTGCCGGTGCCGGTTTCGCCCTCGATCAGTACCGGGACGTCATGCCGCGCCAGTTTGGCAATAAAGCCGAGAACCTTGAGAAATGCCGCCGAATCGCCTGCAAGGAGAAACCTGTTCATCGCCGCCTGTCCCTTCGCAAGTCGATAACACCCCAATACCCTTTAAGGAGTAGTAGACGTGAAAACCGCTCGTAGAAACGGTATTCCAGACGTTCCAAGCTAGATTCGCCGTATCCTGGTGTCAAGATTTTTCGGCTCGACGTTACCTGAAACAGGTAAGACTGGACTACCCGTTGAAGCGATAGTCCTCCGCCGGACAGACACGCCAGCCGCCGTCGCCGCTCAGCACCAGCACCTGCTGGTGGAACTTGAGGACCGTCGCGCGGTGGGCCACGCTGACCCGCGTCGTGCCCGACGCCACCAACTGGGCGTACAGCGCCTCCTCGTTGGCGTTGTCGAGGGCACTGGTCGCCTCGTCCAGAATCACGTAGCGGGGCTGGGTGAGCAGCACGCGGGCGAAGGCCAGGCGCTGCTGCTCGCCGATGGACAGCACCTTCTCCCAATCCACATCCACATCCAGACCACCAAAGCGCTCGGCCAGATCGGGCAGATTCACCTTCACCAGCAGGCCGAGAAGCTCCGCATCCGGAATCGATGCATCCTTCTTCGGATAAAGCAGCTGGCTGCGCAGGGAGCCGAGCAGCATGTAGGGCTTTTGCGGCAGAAACAGGATCTCGTCACGCCCCGGACGGATGATCCGCCCGCCGCCGGCGTACCACAGACCGGCAATGGCACGCAGCAGGGAACTCTTCCCGCAGCCGCTCTCGCCGACGATCATCAGGCTCTCGCCCGGCAGGATCTCGATGGACAGCTTCTGCACCAGAATGCGCTCGCGGTTCGGTGTCAGCAGGGTCACGTCTTCCAGCGCCAGCCGCGAATCCTCTATCGACTCGATGACGCCACCCGTCGACGCATGCCCCATCGGACGATCGGCAAGCACCTTCAGGAAAGCATTCAGGCGATCCACCCCCGCCGCAAAACGGCTCAGGCTCTCGAAGTTGTCCACGATCATCGACATTGCCGTGAGCACCGCGGCAAAGGCGCCGGCGGCCTGTACCGCAGCCCCCACCTCCACCTCTCCCGACAACACCTGCGAAGCCATGATCGCGCTGGGCAGGACAATGGTCAGCATGGCGTAGCCGTACTGAAACAGGTTCAGGAAGAGCTGGCGCGTGATGAGCAGCTTGAAGTTGTCGAAGGCCCCGGTGAAACGCCGCTTCACCTGCACCAGCTCCTGCGCCTCGCCCCGGTAGAAGGCGATCGACTCGGCGTTCTCGCGCACCCGCACCAGGCCGAAACGAAAATCCGCCTCGCGCCGGAGCTGCTGGAAGTTGATGCGGATCATCACCCGACCAAACACCAGCACCGTAATGAGCGTACCGGCAACCGTGTAGACCACCAGAAAATACACCAGCACCCGCGAAATCGACCACAGCACGGTGCTGAAGGCGACCAGTTGCAGGATCGAGCCGATGAAGATCAGCAAAAAATACAGCGAGCGCTGGGTAAAGGTGTTGATGTCCTCGGCAATGCGCTGGTCCGGATTGTCGATCGCCGCCAGGGCATTCAGCTCATAGAAACTGCGGTCGCTGAAATAACTCGCCAGAAACCGGTTGGTCAGCCAGCGTCGCCAGTGCAGCCCGAGGGTGTCGCGCACGTAATAGTAAAGTGCGTACATCGGCACCGCCACGACAACCAGGCCCAGGCAAACCTCGATGGCATCCCAGAAGCGGGGCTCGTCACGGGCCGCCAGCGCCGAGGTGAACTCCCCCGTCTGCGCATTGAAAAGCACCGCAAAGCGGGTCAGCCCGAGCAGCAGAACAATCAGCAACACCAGCAGGCCCCACGCCTTCAGCCTCTCTTCCCCACGCCAGTAAGGCGTGGCCAGATGCCAGAAACGCTGCCACAGGTGGCGGTCGACGGTTTTCATGATCTGTCGCCTTGATCCGATTCGAGCAGTTTATGTGGGGTATCTCCGGGTTGCACAAGCCAAGGCGCCTTACTATAGTCACCAACCTTGGTTTTCAACCACCCATCAGGAGCATTGCTTCCATGAACAAGTCTGCCCTTTTAACCCTGCTGTGTGCCACCGCACTCGCCGCCTGTTCAACGACCGCACAAAAATCGGCCGCCACTGACCAACAGTCCGCGGTAGCCCAGGCCCCCACCACCCCCATCGTGGCTGACAAGATGTCTGCCGCCGAGATGGAAGCCCGCAAGGTCGCCGCCCAGCGCGCCGAACTCGCCAAGAAGAGCGTCTTCTTCGCCTTCGACCAGTTCTCCGTCGATGCCAAGTACCGTGACGTGGTCAAGGAACAAGCCGACTTCATCGCCGCCCACCCCAACGACGCCGTGATGGTCGAAGGCAACGCCGACGAACGCGGCAGCCGCGAATACAACCTGGCTCTCGGCCAGAAGCGTGCCGAATCCGTGCGCAAGACACTCGTGCTGATGGGTGTGGCCGACTCGCGCATCGAAGCCGTCAGCTTCGGTTCCGAAAAGCCGCGTGCCACCTGCCACGAAGAGCGTTGCTGGGCCGAAAACCGCCGCGTCGACTTCCAGCACAAGGACAAGTAAGCCGCCTCCTGCCGGTTTCGGCAACCGTCCAGGCGATCAGGTCGCCTCTGAAGGTCCGGTGTTTATTCGGCTCTCGCGAGCCGGGGCACCCGGGCCTTTTTATTTGCCCCGCCTTCCTGGCCCCAGCCTTCCCGGCAACATCCATCCCCATCTCAGAGAACATCACACGGCGAGTTTTCCGATGGGAAAGGTGCGTGACTTTTTGAACGGTGCCCCCAAGCCGGTGTCCGTTCTTTGGGACACCTGCTGCCGCAGAGCGACGCGGCAAGGTGAAATCATTGCGACCCACCAGGGCGCAATCAAAAAAACAGAGGAGCGCACACAAATGAGCCAGGAAGTCATGTGGAGCAACCGCTACCGGGAGGCCGGCGAAGCCTATCTGTTCGGCACCGAACCAAACCGCTTCCTCGCCCACCGGGTTGAACTGCTGCAGGACGGCAGCACCGCCCTGTCGGTGGCCGACGGAGAAGGTCGCAACTCGGTCTGGCTTGCCCATCAGGGCCTGGAAGTCACCGCCATCGAAATCTCCGCCGTCGCCGTCGAAAAAGCCCGACGCCTCGCCAAGGGTCAGCAAGTCGAGGTGAACTTCCTTCAGGCCGACATGCTGGCCCCCGCGTGGCCGCCCGTCGAACTGCACAACGCCTTCGACTGGGTCGTCGGCATCTTCATCCAGTTCGTCGGCCCCGAATGGCGTGAACGGCAATTCGACGTAATGAAGCAGCTCACCCGCCCGGGTGGCCGCATCCTGCTGCAGGGCTACACGCCCAAGCAGCTCGAATACAAAACCGGCGGCCCGTCAGCCGTCGAAAACCTCTACACCGAAGAAATCCTGCGCGACGCCTTTGCCGGCTGGGACATCGAAGAGCTGGTGGAATACGAAGAAGACGTTGCCGAAGGCAGCGCCCACAAGGGCCGCTCCGCCCTCATCGGACTGGTGGCCCGCAAGCCCACCTAAGCGCCCCCGGGCGGCGTCGATCAACGCGCCCTTCAATCAGCCCCCCGCCGACACACGTCGGCGGTGCAGCATCCGACTACGTGCCGTCAACATGCCCTCCGTCGACTTGCGGGATGGACGATGGCTGGCGTGATGTTGATGTTGCCCGGCCTGCATGCCATGTTGATGGGGCAGCATGGATTGTTGCGCGGTCAACGAAGGATGTTGCCTGCCCATAGATGAATGTTGATTCGCCAACATGCTTCATTGCCACACCAACATGCTTCATTCACACACCAACAAAGCATGTCGTGCGGCCAGCATTCAATGCCGACGCGGCAACATTGAATATTGACGGCACAACATGGATTTCTTGCGGAGCGTTTAAGCCTTTAGCCGCATCTTGGTGAGCTTGTTGTGGGCAAAGGCGAGGAAGTCGGAACACTGAGGGCCATCCGCGTCGCTGTTCTGTGTTGCCTTTATGGCAACAAATAGTTGTTGATTGCCCTCTTTTTCGTGCAGTCCGATACGGCTACAGTTCGTTCATCGCCGTTGCCCTGATCGCCCTCCCCCATCGGGGAAGCGGCATCCCAACGGGCCCACAAGAAAGGGATTTCCATGCTCGAACTGAGACCCGCTGCCGCACGTGGCATCGCGAATTTTGGCTGGCTGCAATCGCAGCACAGCTTTTCATTCGGCAACTACCACGATCCGAAACAGATCGGCTTTTCCGACCTGCTGGTGATCAACGATGACCGGGTGGCTGCCGGCCGGGGCTTTGGCACCCATCCGCACCGGGACATGGAGATCTTTTCCTATGTGCTTGAGGGCGCGCTGGAACACCAGGATTCGATGGGCGTCGGCTCGGTGATTCGCCCGGGCGATGTGCAGATGATGAGCGCCGGCAGCGGCATCCAGCACAGCGAATACAACGGTTCCAGCACGGAACTCGTGCATTTCCTGCAGATCTGGATCGTCCCCGACCAGCGTGGCGTCAAGCCCCGCTACCAGCAGCAGAACTTCCCAGCCGCGGAAAAGCGTGGGCGCCTGCGCCTGATCATTTCGCCCGACGGGGCCGATGGATCGCTGTCGGTGTATCAGGATGCCCGCGTCTATGCCGGCCTCTTCGACGGCGCCGAACAGCACAAGATCACGCTGCCGGCCCAGCGCTACGCTTACATCCACGTGGCCCGTGGCGCGCTGACGGTGAATGGCCAGCGCATGACGGCCGGCGACGGGGCCCGTTTGCGCGATGTGCAGGAGATCGACTTCAGTCAGGGCGAGCAGGCCGAAGTGTTGCTGTTCGACCTGCGTCCGAATGAGTTGCCCCGCGACTGAAGGCCGGGTTTTTTGAAGCGAAGGAGGTAGCGATGGACATCTCCCAGATCAGCCAGTCCCTGCAGCGCGACGCGGTCTGGGTGGTGTTCCTGAACGTCTTGCTGCAACAGGCCGGGCTGCCGGTGCCGGCCGTTCCGACCCTGTTGCTGGCCGGCAGCCTCGCCGCGACACCGGGGCACATCGGCCGGTTGCTGGCCGCGGCGGTCATCGCCTCGGTGATCGCCGACTGGTTGTGGTATCTGGCCGGCAAGGCCTTCGGCTATCGGGTTCTGGCGGGGCTGTGCAAGCTGTCGATCAACCCGGGATCGTGCGTCAGCCAGACCGAAGCCCGCTTTATCCGCTGGGGGCCGGGCTCCCTGGTGCTCGCCAAGTTCATTCCCGGCTTCTCCACCGTGGCCCCGCCGATTGCCGGTTCCTTGCGCATGGCGCTGCCGGTGTTCCTGCCCGCTGCGGCGGCGGGCGCAGCCCTGTGGGCAGGGCTCGCCCTCGGCGCAGGCTGGCTGTTGCGAACCGAAGTACACAGCGCGATTGCCTATCTGGACACCCACGCCGCCGGAGCGCTGATCGTGATCGTCGGGCTGGCGGCACTCTGGCTGGGCTGGAAGCTGTGGCAGAAGTATCGCTTTCGCGTGCTGTCCGACCTTCCCCACATCGCGCCGGACGAACTCATCGCCGCCCTGCAAGCGGCAGTACCGCTGCTCTTCCTCGATCTGCGCGGGCCACGCCTGCAGGCTGAAACGGGTCCGATTCCCGGCGCCAGGGCGGCGGAGCTTGACCATCTGATGGACGCCGTCGGCGATTGGCCCAGGGACCAGCCGATCGTCACGCTGTGCGCCTGCCCCGAAGACGCCACCGCCATCCACGCCGCCCGCACGCTGCTCCGTGCCGGCTACCTGTCGGTGCGCCCGTTGAAGGGCGGTTACGATGCGTGGCGCCAAAATACCCAAGCGCTGTTGCGCGACACGGGACTCCGGTAAAGATGCACAAACAAGGGCGCATGAGATCATGTCTCCTGTCGGAAATATCGAAAACCGAAGAGACTTATGTCGGAACATGAAAACCGCGCCCACATTGAACGGGCATTGCTGAGCCCCCTGTCCCTCATTCCGGCGAACCTGCAGGCCGCGTTCAAGTCTTATCAGCTGCAGCATTACTGGCGTTTTCTGCTGCTGGTTAACCTGCTCGGCCAAGCCGCCTATTTCTCATACGGATTTGCCGATGCGCTGCTCCTGCCCGACATAGGCAGCACCTCGATCACCGTGCGGTCGATCTTTATGGCGCTGACCCTGCCACTCATGCTGGCCCTGTTTCGCTGGTCGCGGAATGTGCTGCTGCTGGATTTGCTGTTGCCCATCCTGATCCTGCTGGCGACGGCGATCTGGTTCCAGCTGCTGGCCTACAGCACGAGTCCGAAGGTCGCCACTTTCCAGTACGCCTCGCTGATCTTCATCGTGCTGGCCAATTTGTGCGTGCAGGTGCGCTTCCTGCCCTCGCTGGGGATTTCCCTGCTGATTTCGGCGGTCATCCTGCATGGCGTCCAGCGCCTGAATGGCGGCAACCCCGAGGCGCTGCTGGTGTTTGCGCTGGTTTATCTGCCGGTGCTGTTCTTCAGCCTGTTCATCAGCTGGAGCACCACGCTCGACCGACGACGGGCCTTCCTGCGCGCCAAGCTCGATGAAATGACCCGGGATCAACTGGCAGCAACCCTCGAAACGATTCCCGACCTGCTTTTTGAACTCGACGAAGCCGGCACTTACCTGCAGGCCATCACGACCAGCCGCGGCATGCTTGCCACCCCCGCAACGCAGCTGCTCGGCAGGAATGTCCGCGATGTGCTGCCAGCCGAAGCGGCGGCAACGGTGCTGGAGGCGCTGGCGGCCTCCCGGCACAGCGGCAGCGATTACGGCCGCAGCATCATGATTCCGCTTCCCAACGGGCCGCACTGGTTCGAACTCTCGGTGGCCCGCAAGCACACGGCGCCCGGTGACAAGGCGCACTTTGTGATCCTTTCCCGCGACATCACCGAGCGCAAGCAGGCAGAAGCCGAACTCGAACAACACCGGAATCACCTGGAAGCCCTGGTCCAGACGCGCACCACCGCCCTGTCGATTGCCAAGGAGGCCGCCGAAACCGCCTATCGGGCCAAAACCACGTTCCTCGCCAACATCAGCCATGAACTGCGCACGCCCATGCACGCCATCATGGGCATGACCCAGCTGGCCCAACTGCGTGTCACCGATCCCAAAGCGCAGAATCAGCTTGGCAAGGCCGCCAGCGCGGCCGAGCGCCTGCTGACGCTCATCAACGACCTGATCGACATTTCCGCCATCGAAGCGCAGCGCCTGACGCTGGAGCGGGTTGTCTTCTGCATCGACACCGTCCGGGACAGTGTCGACAACCTGATTGCCCCCAAGGCACGGGAAAAAGGGCTGACACTCAGCATCGACATCCCGCCGGAGTTGTCACGATTGTCGTTTGAGGGTGACCCGCTGCGCCTGGGGCAGATCCTGCTCAACCTCGCCGGCAATGCCGTGAAATTCACGGAAAAGGGTTCAGTGAGCATGCGCGCGCGCCTGCTCGCGCACACCCCCGGCAAGGCACGGCTGCGCTTTGACATCGAGGACACCGGCATCGGCATCCCCGCCGACGATCAATACCGTCTATTCACCCTCTTTGAACAGGGCGACGGTTCCTCCACGCGCCGATATGGCGGAACCGGCCTCGGGCTGGCGCTGTGCAGGCAACTCTCCGAGATGATAGGCGGCAGCATCGGGGTGAGCAGTCAACCCGGCGTGGGGAGCCGGTTCTGGTTCGAAGTCCAGCTCGACACCCTTCAATCGCCGCTTATAGCTGGCTGACCTGCTCGCGCAGGCTCTCCACCACATCGGCGGCGCCGCGCACGGTAAAGAAGGCGCCCTCCTCGTCGGCACGCTCCTCCAGCACCTGGCAGTTCTCGTAGATGGCCCCACGCAATTGCGGCGCCGACCACGGCAGAAACAGCTCCGCCTCGACCAGATCCTTCTGGAAGAAGGCGACGATCGTCTTGCGCAACAGCTCGACTTCCGCCGGGCGGCGGGCACTCATCACCACGCAATCCGGATACCGGGCGCGCAGTGCCGCCTCGCATTCGGCTTGCGCTTCGGCATCGCCGACGTGATCGATCTTGTTGAAGACACGGATACGCGGCACTTCATCGGCACCGATCTCCTTGAGCACCTCGTCGGTCACTTCGAGCTGACGCTCGAAACCGGGATCGCTGGCGTCGATGACGTGCAGCAACAGCGACGCATCAAGCGCCTCGTCGAGCGTGGACTTGAACGACGCCACCAGGCCGTGGGGCAGGTTCTTGATGAAGCCCACCGTGTCGCTGACCAGCACGCGCGGCACGCTCTCCGGGTGAAGAACGCGCACGGTGGTGTCGAGCGTGGCGAAGAGCTTGTTGGCGACCAGCACCTCACTGCCGGTAAGGGCGCGCATCAGCGTGGACTTGCCGGCGTTGGTGTAGCCCACCAGCGCCACGCCCGCCAGGCCCTGACGCTCCTGACGGCGGGAGCGCTGCGTCTTGCGCTCGACCTCCATCGCATCGATTTCCTGCTGCAGTTCGGCGATGCGGTCACGCACCTTGCGGCGATCCAGCTCGGTGTGCGATTCACCCGCACCACGTCCGCCCACGCCGCTACGCTGGCGCCCCTGGGGCCCGGCCAGCTTGGCCATCTCGCGCAAGCGCGGCGCCATGTAACCCAGACGCGCAATCTCCACCTGCGCCCGCGCCGCCCGGGAGCGTGCGTTGCGGTGGAAGATCTCGAGGATGACCATGGTGCGGTCCATCACCTCGCAGCCGGCCTCGACTTCGAGGTGACGCGCCTGCGACGGTGAAATCTCGTGGTCGACCAGGATCACATCCACCTGGCGGCTGTCCGCACTGGCGGCACCCTGCACTTCGTCCTCGAATTCGTTGTTCACGAAATCGCGAATCTCCTGCCGCTTGCCGACGCCCAGGTAGGCCGTCGAGTCGAAGCTCGAACGTTTCTGGATGAACGTGTGCACGACCTCGAACCCCAGTGTTTTTGCCAGCTCGCGCAGTTCGGTAAGCGACGCCTCAAACTCGACATCGGTCACGTTTGGCAACTGCACAGCCGCGACAACGGCCAACCTGGGTTTCTCTTTGACTTCCATTTGCATTCGGAGAGGGCTTTTCTTGAGTGGGTACAGGCAGATATTACCCGCCAACGCCACAGCCGCCGAGATTCAGTGTGTGCGGGGCATGGATTCCGTCGCCGTCAGGGTCTCAGGTATCGTTACCGGAAGCGCCGGCCGTGCACAACAACAACGCTCAGCAGGAGCAGCGCGGACAGGACGGCCATGCTCCACGCCGAGAGCGCCGGCACACCAGTGACCAGAACCGCCCCCGGGCCGCCCTGGTCGACGACCGTTCCATTCGGCCCGAGGGCCCAGTCATCGTCGCCAAGGCCGCCATCGGTAATGCTGAAGGTGACCTGATTGCCGGTGATGGTGGCCGGCAGCACGTACCAGTGGGAGGCGGCGTCATCCGGCGTGGGGCCGTACTTCCAGTACTGTGTGCCAGGCGGCAGCGCCGTCGGGTAAGTGATGGTGAAATTCACGGCGGTCGGGGTACAGCCTTGCAGCACGAAATCGAACAGTCCGTGCGTAAAGCGCACGCCAGCCGGAGGCGCAGCAGGCAGGGTGCTGCTGAAATCCGCGTGCGCGAAGGAGCACGTCGCCCCGCCCCCCGAAAAGCTCACCACGATGTCGCCACCGCCCGAGGGGCTGGGCTCCCTGTATGACTGGACGACATTGACCACGTGCGCGACACCCGGGCTCGTGCTGCCGGAGAAGCTGGCGTCACCCGAGTAAGTGGCGCTGAGTGTCTTCGCTCCGGCGGTGGTCGGGGTGAGGACGCATCCACCTGATGCCACCGTGCCGACGCAGCTTGCCGTGCCATCGCTCACGGTGACGCTGCCGCCGGGGCTTCCGGTACTCGGCGCAGCAACAGTCACCGCATACGTCACCGACACGCCCTGCCCGTGAACGCTTGGACTGGGCGTGTGAGCGGTGATCGTTGTCGTCGTGCTGGCCATGGCGACCGTGGTCGTCGCGGTGGCGGAGTTGTTCTCCGGCACCGGATCGGCCACGGAAGCGCTCACGGTGACGGTATTGGACAAAACCGTACCGGCGGCAGTCGACGCCTCCACATTGACGTTCAGCGTGGCAACCCCACTAGCGCCCGCCGCAAGGCTGAATGCCGAACAGCTGGCGGTGCCCGGGCTGCCAACGGCAGGAGTCGTACAGGACCAGCCGGCGGGCGACGACAACGAAACAAAGGTGGTCCCGGTCGCCAGCGTGTCGCTCCATGACACCGCAGTTGCCTCATCCGCCCCCGCGTTGGTGACCGTCACGGTATAGCTCAGGATCTCGCCGGGCAAGACCGGATCGGACGAATCGACCAGGCTTACCGAGAGATCGGCGCTGGCCGCCACGTCGTCATTGAGGATGGTCCCGCTGCCCTGGCCATCGATGACGACAGCCCCCGTCACATTGGTGATGTTGACCATGAAGTTCTGATTGGTCTCGACGCTGCTGTCGCCGTTCACATTCACGCTGAACGTATAGGTTGAGCTGCCCGCCGGAATCGTCTGGCCCGTCAGACTGCGCGCGACATAATCGCTGCCGCCGAGTGCGGTGCCGTCGGCGGTCGCAATGTCGAAAGTCACGCCACCCGGGCCCGCCGGTGTCGACAGGCTCGCGGTAAACGTGAATGTCGTCGTTCCCGCATTGCCCTCGGACAACGACACATCGTTGATCGACAAGTTGGGAAGTACCGGGGCGGCGTTCGGCGTAAGCGAAAAGTCATCGACGGCAAGCCCGTCGTCCGCACCCACCGCATCGCTATCCGTCCAGCGAATCCAGAAGGTGGCGCCATTGGCGATGCTCAGCGCACTGATCGTCGCGGCGAGCGCCGTTCGATCGCCCCCGGCGTTACCGTCCTTGGGCCCGGTGGTGACGATGTCGGGCGTAACGAAATTCAGCCCGGCGACGTCCGTCCAGGAGCCGGTGCTCAGGTCAGTCGCATTGGTACTGTATGCAAAGTTGATCTGATCGGTTCGCCCCGCGGTGCCCAGTCGCCATTCCTCGCCGTTGTAGGCAATCGCCAGGCTCGTGATGCTCACCCCGGTATTGTTGGTAAAACAGGCACCGAAGGTCGGGATCAGCGTGCCACTACGATAGCCGCCCAGCGCCCGCTCGGTACTCGCTGCGGTACCGTAGCTATACGTATCACCGGTGTTGGATGCGCCCGTATCCACCGCGTACTGTTCGTTGTCCCGGGCACCGCCGCCGCTCTCCGTGTGGAACCACCCGGTGAGCGTGAGGCTGTTGGTCGTCGAGCCTGCGACGTTGGACAGCGTATCGAAGTTTTGCGTATAGGCGGAGCCCGCCGTGGTCAGGCTGACACACTGGGCGGCGGCTTGACCTGTCGCCCAGGCCCCCACGACCAGGATCGAGAACGAAATCAGCAGTCTGATGGCATGGCGCATGGCGGGTCTCGACTTCCAGCAAAGACAAGAACCCGGGCATTATTCCACAGGCCTGAGATCGATGCCTTCCATGATCAGGGCGGCGATGACGGGAAACGCGACGCGTACAATTCTGCCGCACTGCGGCTCTCCAGGATCATTCGTGCCAAACCAACGCCCCCTCCTCCAGCTTCACGCCGACATCGACGCCCGCGTCCACGCCATTCGCGGCAACCGCCCCGACTGGCTGTGCAGCAAGGGCTGCGCAAACTGTTGCCGGCATCTCGCCGAGATTCCGCAACTGAGCGCCGCCGAATGGCAATGGCTGCAGGAAGGCCTCGCCGCGCTTCCGGCCGAACAACTGCAGGCCATCCATCAGCGCATGACAGCCCTCGCCAGCCAGTCATCCCGCCCGGTCGTCTGCCCGATGCTCGACCAAGCCAGCAACGCCTGCCTCGTCTATGCCCACCGCCCGGTAGCCTGCCGCACCTACGGCTTCTACGTGCAGCGGGAACTGGGGCTGTATTGCGGCGACATCGAAGCCCGCGTGGACAGCGGGATGCTGACGGAGGTGGTGTGGGGCAACCACGATGCGGTGGACCAGCGTCTCACCGGGTTGGGTGAGAGCCGGGCGCTGACGGCGTGGTTTGGAGTGTGAAAGAGAAGCTGGCTCAATAGCTGCCGCCGAAGCCCGCGAACTCGGTATCGGTCTTGTAGGCGTGACACAGGCCGGAGGTGGCTGCGGCGAGGAGCATGGCGTCGACGCCGACGGCAATGAAGCGGGCGCCGGCCTGGCGATAGCGGCGCACCAGATCGCGCTCGCCGCACAGTACGCCACCGGTTTTGCCGTACTGCGCCACGCGGCGGAGGCCGTCTTCGATCATCGCGACAATGTCGGGGTGATTGGGCTGGCCGAGGAGGCCGAAGGAGGCGGCGAGATCGGCCGCACCAAAGAAGATGCCGTCGACGCCCTCCACGGCGAGAATGGCGTCGAGGTTTTCCAGCCCGGTGCGGGTTTCCACCTGCACCAGCAGGCACATCTGCGAGTTGGCCTGCTGGGCGTAATCGTCGATGCGCCCCCAGCGGGAGGCACGGGCCAGCGAGCTGCCCACACCACGAATGCCCTGCGGCGGATAGCGCATGGCTTCGACCAGATGCGCGGCTTGCCCGGCCGATTCGACCATCGGAATCAGCAGGGTCTGCACGCCGGTTTCGAGCAACTGCTTGATGAGCACGTGATCGCCCTGCGGCGGCCGCACCACGGGCTGCGAGCGGTAGGGCGCAATCGCCTGCAACTGGGCGAAGATTGTGCGCAAGTCGTTGGGGCCATGCTCGGCGTCGATCAGCAGCCAGTCAAAGCCCGCACCGGCGCAGATCTCGGCGCTGAAGACTTCGGACAGGCCCAGCCACAGGCCGTACTGCAAGTCACCCGCCAGCAGACGCTTCTTGAAGAGATTCTCGGGAAACTCCATCGCTCACTCCCCCGTGGCTTTCGGACGCAGGTTCTCGTCGAAGTCGTCCACCGACGGAAAAACCAGCGGCGCACGCGTATCAAGGCTGCGCAGATGCTGGCGATAACCATCAAGGACTTCGCCGCGGGCTTCTTCGCTGATGTAGGGCACGTGGTACGCCACGTAAGGCGGCAGCACGGTGAGGCCCACATAGCCGAGCATGCCGCGCAGGATGGGCTGGAGCATCACTTCCAGCTCGCCGTGGATCGCCTCCGGCCCGAACATGTGCGCCTGCCCGCCCAGCGAGATGGCGAGCATCGCCGACTTGCCCTTCAGCCCGCCCTTGTCGTAAATGCGCCGCCCGCCGTAGCAGAAGCCGGACACGAAAACCCGGTCGATCCAGCCCTTCATGATGGCCGGCATGCCATACCAGTAGATCGGGAAGTTGAAGACGATCAGGTCGGCCCACTTGACCTTGTCGACCTCGGCGGCGATGTCCGGCGCCAGGGTGCCGGCCTTGAAGGCGTTGCGCTGCTCCAGCGCATAGACCAGATAGTCGGGGTCGGCACGCGAACCGAAATCGGCGGCGCTGGCCACCGGGTTGAAGTTCATCGCGTACAGGTCGGAGACGACGACTTCGTGGCCCTCATCCTGCAGCACGCGGACCGCCTCGTCCTTCATGGCGGCATTGAACGAGCGCGGCTCGTTGTGGGCAAAGACGATCAGTACCTTCATCGCTTCAGTCTCCGGAAAAACGTCTCAAAAATAACCCCTTCGCGAAGAAAGGTTCGCGAAGGGGCAAACAACGACCGACCAATTCAGGGAGGAGAGGAAAGGAGTCGGTCGCGGGAGGCAACGGGTTGGTACAGGGCCGTCAGGACGGCACGGTGAAACCCAGGGCTTGCAGGGCCGCCAGGGCGCAGGCTTCGTCCTCGGCTTCGCTGCCGCCCGAGACGCCAATGCCGCCCAGGCGCACGCCGCCCTCTTCCACCGGAAAACCGCCGCCCAGCACAACCACCCGCGGGCGCGACGGAATGCCGGCCTTCAGACGCTCGTTGTCGCCGATGACGGCCATCCACTGCCCGGTGGGAAAGCCGAAGCTGGCCGCCGTGTAGGCCTTGTCCACCGCCAGATCGGCCGAATGCAGGAAGGCGCCCGGCATGCGCAGGAAGGCGATGGTGTTGCCGCCGCGATCCACCACGGCGGCGTTGATGCGAATGCCCAGCACAACAGCCTGGTCCACCGCCGCCCGGACCAGCCGGGCCGCGCCGTCGCAGGAGATCCCCGGCACGTCCTCGCGGAAGCTCATGATGCCGCCGCCCGCGCACGGGCTTCGACCTCGTCCTTGCGCAAGGCGCTGGCCGGCTCGCCGCCGATGGCCCAGTCCTGCGGCTCGATGCGTCGGCAACTGCCGCGCACCAGATCACGCCGCACCCCCAGCGTGTCCACCAGCAAGTCGGTGAAGCCCGCCAGCAGGCGATGACGCTCGTCCAGCGGGCGCCCGTCGAGGACGATGAAATCAAAATACGGCGCATGCAGGCCGTTGTGCGCGACCAGCTCGCCGGCCACCGCAAACTGGCTCGCCCGGTGCGGCGTGATGAAGGCCCGCACCCGTTCCATCGGTGCGCGCAGCACATCGGCGTACAGGCGGCAGGCACCGAGTAGCAGGCGTTCGTCCTGCTCGGGCGTGGTCAGGCCTTCAACAAGGTGGAAATTGACGACAGGCATGGTCTGGAATCCTCAGGGCAAACCGCGACGGCGGCCGGAGTCGAGCATCAGGCTCGAACCGGTCATCGAATCGGCTTCCGGAGCGAGAAGGAGGGACACCGCCCAGGCCACCTGCTCGGGCGTGGTGAAGCGGCCGATGGACGAATCGGCGAGCATTTCGGCCAGCACCGCATCGACGGTGATGCCGCGTAGCGCCGCCCGGTCGGCCGCCACGCGACGCAGACGCTCGGTGTCGGCGGGGCCGGGGGCGATCAGGTGCGCCGTTACGCCGCGCGGCCCGTAGGCCAGGCTGAGCTGGCGCACCACGTTCACCAGTGCCGCGTTGGCGACGCCGGCCGAGGCCGCGTAGGCGGTCGGCTCGAAGCCGTAATGGCCGCCGATGGCGACGATCCGCGAACCGGCCGCCAGCAGGCCATCCACCGCCCGGGTCAGGCGCAGCAGGCCGCCGACCTTGATGTTCACCGCATCCACCATCGTTGCCGTCGGTGCGCTGAGAATGCCACCCGCCACCGTGACGCCCGGCCCGTGCACCACCATGCGCACCGGCCGGTTCACCACCGCCGCAATGGCCGCGATGGACGAATCGGAGGAAATGTCGGCCACGCAGGCCGTCAGGCCGGGCACCCGGTCCTGCAGGGCGGCCAGCGAATCGGCGCTGCGCGCCACCGCCACCACCCCCAGCCCGGCGGCGGCGAGGCGATCGACGATGGCATTGCCGAAGGCGCCGGTGGCGCCGACCACAACCGCGATCTCGTCGCGTTGCTGCACGTTGGCGTTCATGCGCTCAGCCCGTCAGAACAGTGAGGAAGCTTTCGCGGACGATGTTGTCCTGCGCGAAAGTGGCGTGGCCCAGCTCGGTGGTGTCCCAGGTGAGCGTCGGGGTGTCCGGGTAATGCACGTAGCCGCCGGAAAACACCTCGTTGCGGTTGCCCGACGGATCGAAGAAATAGATCGTCATGCCGCGGGTCACGCCGTGGCGGTTGGGGCCCACATCCACCGGAATGCGGTACTTGCCGATCAGGTCCGCGGCGTGGATCACGTCGGTTTCCGAGTCGAGCAGGAAGGACACGTGATGGAAGCGCCCTGGCGTCGGCTGCAGCACGAAGGCGATGTCGTGGGGTTTGGTCGAACAGCTCAGGAAAAGCGCCAGCGACTGGCCGCCTTCGGCGTCGATCAGGCGCTCGGAAAGATCAAAGCCGAACACCTCGGTAAACAGCCGCGCCGACTCGTCGATATCGACGCCGCCCAGCAGTGCGTGGTCGAGCCGGTTGATGCGGAAGCCGCGGATCACCCCTTCGTCCGGCAGCACGCCCGGGTTGAGCACACCGAGGCTGTTGCCGGTCTGCTCCTTGTGGGCGTAAAGCTGCATGATGTGCCCGCTGGGCAGCGTGAATTGCAGGCGCCGCCCGCTCTTCGGATAGACGCCGGCCTCGATGTGCTCGATATGCAGGCCGAAGGCACGGATCTTCGGCTCCAGCTCGTCCAGCGTGGCGTCGTCGAAGACCTTGAAGGCAAAGTAATCCATGCCTGACGAATCGGCCTGGCGCAGCACCAGGCAATGGTGGTCATGCTCGTCCCAGGTCTTGTAATAGACCTGCCCGGCGGCGTCGGTCATGACTTCGTGCAGGCCCATGCGCTTGCCGTAATGCTCGCGGGCTTCCGCCATGTCGAGCACGCGTACCGCGACTTCGCCGAGGCGAAGCAATCCCCTGAGTGCCATGTCTTGTCTCCGTTGGTTTTATTTGTGTGAGCGCTGCTCTGCCCGTGGGTCGGACTTCAGTCCGACGCCCCTGGCTCAACCCGTGCTGTCGGACTGAAGTCCGACCCACGGTTACAAAAGGCCGCGTTCCTTGGCCATGGTCATCGCCGTGTCCATGATCATGTCCTCCTGGCCGCCGATCATTTTCTTGCGGCCCAGTTCGACGAGGATGTCCCGCGCCGACACGCCAAAGCGATCGCCAGCCCGCTTGGCATGCAGCAGGAAGGTGGAATAGACGCCGGCGAAGCCGAGGGTCAGCGACTCGCGGTCGACACGCACCATGTGGTCCATCATCGGCACGATGATGTCTTCGGCCACATCCATGATCCTGAACAGATCGACCCCGGTCTCGATGCCCATGCGCTCGCACACGGCGGCAAAGACCTCCAGCGGCGTGTTGCCGGCACCGGCGCCGAGACCTGCCACCGAGCCGTCGATGCGGCTGGCGCCGGCTTCGATCGCGGCGATGGAGTTGGCGATGCCCATGCCCAGGTTGTGGTGGCCGTGGAAGCCGATTTCGGTTTCCGGATTGAGCACCGCACGCAGCGCACCGATGCGGGCCTTCACGTCATCCGGCAGCATGTAGCCGGCAGAGTCGGTGACGTACACCGTCTGGGCACCGTAGCTTTCCATCAGCTTGCCCTGCCGGGCGATGCCGGCAGCGTCGTTGAGGTGGGCCATCATCAGGAAGCCGGTGGTGTCCATGCCCAGCTTGCGCGCAAAGGCGATGTGCTGAGGCGAGGTGTCGGCTTCGGTGCAGTGGGTCGCCACATGCACGCTGCGGGCGCCACAGTCGTAGGCCGACTGGAGTTCCTTCATGGTGCCAAGGCCGGGAATCAGCAGCACCGAGACCTTGGCCTGCTTCATCTTCGGGGCGACGGCAGAGATGTATTCCTCGTTGCTGGCCAGCGCGAAGCCGTGCTGCAGCGAGTTGCCGCCCAGGCCGCCGCCGTGGGTGACCTGGATGTAGGGCACGCCGGCGTCGTCCAGCGCCGTGGCGACCTTGACCATCTGGTCGACGCTGATCTGTTCGCGCTTGGCGTGCATGCCGTCGCGCAGGCACATGTCGTGCAGGATGACCTTGCGGCCCTTGAGGCTGGAAGTATTCGACTGACTCATCATGCAATCTCCACGGCTTTGAGCTGAATTCGGCCGGCCAGGATTTCCTCGGCGAACATCTCGGCGGTGCGCGTGGCAGCGGCGGTCATGATGTCGAGGTTGCCGGCGTACTTGGGCAGGTAGTCGCCGAGGCCGGCCACTTCCATGAACACCTGTACCTTGTTGCCGTCGTAGATCGGGCCGTTCACCAGACGGTAGCCGGGCACGTATTTCTGCACTTCGCCGATCATCTGCAGGATCGATTCGGTGATCCGGACGTGATCGGGTTCATCGTCGGTCAGGCAGGAGATGGTGTTGCGCATGATCATCGGCGGCTCGGCCGGGTTGATGATCGCCAGCGCCTTGCCACGCCGGGCGCCGCCCACCTTCTCGATGGCGCTGGAGGTGGTGTAGGTGAACTCGTCCAGATTGGCGCGGGTGCCGGGGCCGACCGACTTCGATGCCAGGCTGGCGACGATCTCGGCGTACTCCACGCTCTGGATGCGCGACACGGCATTGACGATGGGAATCGTCGCCTGGCCGGCACAGGAGATCATGTTGACGTTCATCTCCACCTTGTCGGCGTGCTGGCGCAGGTTGACCGGCGGCACGCACAGGGGGCCGATGGCGGCCGGCGTCAGGTCGATCATCATCACGCCCAGCGCATTGAGCTTGCGGCTGTTTTCCGCATGCACGTAGGCGCTGGTGGCGTCGAAGGCGATCTGGATGTTGTCTTCCAGCACGTGGGGCAAGAGCCCATCCACGCCGCCGGCGGTGGTCTTCAGGCCCATGTCGCGGGCACGGGCGAGGCCTTCGGATTCGGGGTCGATGCCCACCATCCACACCGGCTCCAGCACCGGACTGCGCTGGATCTTGTAGATCAGGTCGGTGCCGATGTTGCCCGAGCCAATCAGGGCGCAACGGATCTTCTTCACAGGGTTTTCTCCTGGGCCTTGGCGGCAGCGCGCTGGGCCATGGTCTTGCCGGCGACGTAAAAGCCGTCGGTGGCGTGTTCGGTAATCAGGATGCGCACCGTTTCGGCGCTGCAGTCGAGGCTCGTCGCAACCGCCTCGGTAACCGCGGCCGCAACCCGGTTCTTCTGTTCGGTGGTGCGGCCCACCATCATGTGCATTTCAATAATCGGCATGGGTTCTCTCCTCGGGGATCGGTTTTTTATTCGACGAAGCGCATGGAAACGCTGCCGAGTTCCTGGAAGCGCGCGACGATGCTGTCGCCCGGCTTGACGGCCACGGCTTCGGTGATCCCGCCGCTCATCACGAAGCTGCCGGCGGGCAGGTTCTCGCCCAGTTCGGCGAGGATGTTCACCAGCATCGCGATGGCTTCGGCCGGGTGGCCGAGCACGGCGGCGGAGGCGCCCATGGTGACGATCTCGCCGTTCTTCTCCATCACCACGCCCAGCGTGCGCAGATCCAGGTCCTCGGCATAGCGGGCCCGGCCGCCGCCGACGAAGCGCGCCGACGAACCGTTGTCGGCCACCACGCTGGGCAGGTCGAACTTGAAGCCGGAGAAGCGCGAATCGATGATCTCGACCGCCGGCAGCACGTAGTCGGTGGCCGCCAGCACATCGGCCGCGGTGCAGCCGGGGCCTTGCAGGGTCGTCTTCATGACGAAGGCCACTTCGCACTCGACGCGCGGATGAACCAGGTCAAACGTGGAGATCGCCGAGCTTTCCGGGCGGGACATGCGGTCGGTGAGAAAACCGATGGAGGGCACGTTGACGCCCATCTGGATCATCTTGGCTTTCGAGGTCAGCCCGGCTTTCCAGCCCACCTGCTTGTGGCCGGCGGCGAGGAAGCGCTTGCGCAGTTCCAGTTGCACCGCGTAGCCGTCGCCGATGGTCATGTTCGGGTATTCGTCGGTGAGCTTGGGAATGGCGTAGGCCCGGGTCTGGGCGCCTTCGACGCGTTCGCACAGGCGAACCACGTCCTCACGGGACAGGGTGATGTTCATGCTCATGCCGCGCTCCTTCCGGAAAACTTGACCCGGCAGCTGCCAAGGCCGCCGACGGTGCACACCAGTTCGTCGCCATCGACGACCGGCACCAGCGCCGATTGCGAACCGGACAGGATCACCTCGCCGGCCTTGAAGGGAATCCCCAGCTCGCCGAGGGTGTTGGCCAGCCAGGCCACCGCGTTGGCGGGCGAGCCCTGCACCGCGGCACCGACGCCGGTGGAAAACAGCTCGCCGTTCTTCTCGAGCACCATGCCAGCCAGGGTGATGTCCAGCTTGCGCGGGTCGCCCTTGGTCTTGCCCAGCACGTACACACCGCAGGAGGCGTTGTCGGCGACGGTGTCCTGGATCTTGATCTTCCAGTCGGTGATGCGCGAATCGACGATCTCGAAGCACGGCAGCACGTAGTCGGTGGCACGGATCACGTCCATCGCGGTGATGCCGGGGCCCTGCAGGTCGGCCTTCAGCACAAAGGCCAGTTCGGCCTCGGCCTTGGGCTGGATCAGCTGGCCCAGGTCGATGGTGTCGCCTTCGGTGTAGACCATGCCCGACAGCAACATACCGAAGTCCGGCTGATAGACGCCGAGGAAGTCCTGCACCGGCTTGCTGGTCGCGCCGATCTTCTTGCCGATGATCCTTTCACCGGCGGCAACGCGGCGGGCGACGAAGCGCTCCTGGATCTTGTAGGCGTCCTCGATGGTGATGTCCGGTTCGCGTTCGAGCAGCGGGCGAATCGCGCGGCGGCTGACGAAGGCTTCGTAAAGCTCGTCGCCGTATTGCTGGATTTTTTCGTCGTTCATTTCTCTTGTCCTGTTGGGGCGCGTCAGAACTTGATGCAGATGTTGCGGGTCTCGGTGTAGAACTCCAGCGAATGCACGCCGCCCTCGCGGCCGATGCCGGATTGCTTGGAGCCGCCGAAGGGCGTGCGCAAATCACGCAGGAACCAGCTGTTCACCCAGGTGATGCCCACATCGACCCGCGCCGCAACGCGGTGCGCACGGGACAGATCGTTGGTCCAGATCGTCGTGGACAGGCCGTAGTCGGTGTCATTGGCCAGGTTGACCACTTCGTCCTCGCTGTCGAAGGGACAGATGTGGCAGCACGGCCCGAAGATTTCCTCCTGCACCACCGCGGCCGTTTCGGGCAGGCCGGTCCAGATGGTCGGCTGCACCCAGGCACCTTCGGCCAGGTCGGCGGGCATGTCGGGCACGCCGCCGCCGGTCACCACGGTGGCGCCCTCTTCCACCGCCTTGCGGTAGTAGGAGAGCACCTTCTGGCGGTGTTCCTGGCTGATCAGCGGGCCATAGTTGGCATTCGGGTCGGTGGGGCGGCCGAACTTGACGGCCTCGGCCTTCACCTTGAGGGCGGCGACGAACTTGTCGAAGATCAGCCGTTCGACATACACCCGCTCGGTGCCCAGGCAAACCTGTCCGCTGTTCAGGAAGGCGGAACGGGAGATGCCCTCCACCGCTGCGTCGAAATCGGCGTCGGCAAAGACGATGCCGGCGTTCTTGCCGCCCAGCTCGAAGGACACGTCACGCATGCCTTCGGAGGCGGCCTTCATGATGGCGGCGCCGGTACGCGTCTCGCCGGTGAAGGTGATCGCATCGACCAGCGGGTGCTGCGTCAGGAATTCGCCGGCGGAATCGGGGCCAAAACCATGCACCACGTTGTAAACACCCTTGGGAATGCCGACCGCGTTCATCACTTCGCCAAGCAGCGTGGCGGTGTGGGGCGACTCTTCGGACGGCTTGACCACCACGGTGTTGCCGCAGGCCAGCGCCGGGCCGACCTTCCAGGTCATCAGCATGAAGGGGGCGTTCCACGGACAGACCACGCCGATCACGCCCTTGGGGTTGCGCACCGAGTAGTTCATCGCGCCACGGCCGTCCGGCGTGGCCATCTGGAAGGACTCGCTGGGGACGTTCTTGACCACGTCGGCAAAGACCTTGAAGTTGGCGGCGCCGCGCGGGATGAAGACATGCCGCATGACGTGGGACGGTTGGCCGGTGTCAGCCATTTCGGCAGCGACAAAATCCTCGAAGCGACGGGTGATCTCGTTGGCCACGCCGTACAGCAGCTCGACGCGCTGGTCGGTGGTGAGGCCGCCCCACTCGCCGTTAAGGGCGCTGCGGGCGGCACGCACGGCCGCATCCACTTCAGTCTTGCCGGCTTCGGCAACCCGGGCAATCACCGAGTTGTCGAGGGGCGAACGCTTTTCGAAGGTCTTGCCGCTGAGGCCGGCGGTGTATTCGCCGCCGATGAAATTCTCGATGAGACGCATGCTTACCTCGGTGGGTTGTTTGGTTGGTCCGGCCGGGAGCGCATGGCAATCCCGGTATGGAATCCAGTCTAAGAACGGCTGCCGATACCGTCCAATACCTAATAAACAAAACCTCAATACCGATCAGGTATCAACACTTCCGTACAGCCAGACCTATCCGGCCAGGCAAAAATTAAGTTAATTTTAATAAAAATAAAGTAAATACAACGTATAGTTATGTTGCTACGGTCCCCCCTATCCACACCTAACAAACACAGCATGGAGCACTGACAATGAGTCGCGAAGCGCTTGTACAACTTGCATTGGAGACGATGGCTTGCTCCCAAAAGGAGCTGGCTGCACATATCGGTGTGTCACCCGCCCAGATCTCCAAATGGAAGAAGGGTGAGCACATGTCAGCGGACATGGAAGTCAAGCTGCGCACAGCTGCCGGCATAGGAGAAATGGATCCCGATTTTATTCGGTGGGCAGGATCACTTGCGCATGCAGAGAAATGGGAAAAGGTAATCAAGTACATGGCAGGTATCGCATACGAATGCGCTGAAACCGGCTACGACACCGAACCTCTTAGCGATCCAGATGGATCACTGTGCGCAAGCACTTGCCGTGTTCTGGACGAGATGGGCGTTGAGCGTCCCGACGGTTTTCCGGAAGAGCTGGATCTGGACTACGAGACAGCCGACATGGATGAACTCTCGCACCTGCTCGAGAGCAATCCATACTCTTCGCTGATAGGTAAGATCTACGACGCGCTGAATGACGTGTATGGGTTTTACGCGGCTTATATCGCCGATTTGATCTACGACGAAAAGCTCGATCTTTTTGATACCGCTGCCTGCGATATAGAGCCCTGCCTTATTTCCTTAGCGGCCACCAAGGTTGATGTTGAGGAGAATTTTGCAAGAAAAACAAGGAGTTTCACGCATCGGACCAACAGAGAGTTTGAAGAGTGGCTTAATGTCGTTAAAGAGCAAGCCTTCCGATGCGGCGTCCCATTGAAAGCAGAGCTCATTGACCTGGTAAACCAAACACACAATGAGCTGAGTCATAGCGCAGAAGCAGAAAGCCTCGGATCCAATGCATCAAGGATTCACCCGGACATCTATATGAATGAGCTTCTTGTTGGCATGCGGGTAATTCACCAAGTCCTGCCAGCAATCATGAAAAAACTCGGGATTGATCAGGAATTTGAACTAGCCCCCTCATCACTCAGCGCCTAGCGAGGCGACCTCAAACCGCAGCCCGTACCTTATCTAGTTGCCGTCGAACACCGTGTCGCACGCTGCCCCAGACCTGCGCCGGAAAATCAGCTGGCAGTTCGGCCTCGACGGTCTCAAGGGACGGCTCCACGCGGGCCACAAATTCATGCAAGGCCCGGAGCCCTTCCTCGCCAGCAACGCTCCGCAACAGGCGCTCCCAATGGCGCGGCTGAATATCGGCCAGCCGGAAATGGGTATTGCCCGCTCGCACGGCCATGGCCAGCCGGGCTTTCTGATAAGGCAGTTCACCGGCGCCAGCGCCAATAACCGGCCAGGCTGACAGCACGTCATATAAGGGAGTCATCCGGTATCGCCCGCCGGGTTCAAGGAAGATCGAGAAATTCTTGGCATGCCCATCGATAGCGGCGAGCAACCAGAAGGCAAACTGGGACAACGCGAATACAAGCCCGTCCTCCATCGGGTGGCTGCCAGCCGCAAGGATGCGCAGAATGTCGTTCATGCCCGGTCCACCGTCACGCTCATACTTTCGCTCGGCAGGCATCCCCGTCGCCTGGCAGAAGTCTTCCTGGGGGAGGCGTGCGATCCAGCGGCCTTCGGACACCCGGCGTCGGTCGAAACGTTCGACCACCAGGACCCGCTGATCTCCGAAGCGTGCCATGTCGGTTTGTGCCACCGGCAAGCCGAGGGCAGCCAGCAGGCGGCTGCACAACCACTCGTTCTCTACCGAGTCCGACAGGTCGAAGCGCAGGTTGGCCACCAGCCCCAGGGGCAACTTGAAAATATGGGTGGTAGGCGTAGCCCCGAGAGGCCGCATCCACTGACCATCGACGCGCAGCAGGGCGGTCTTCTCCTGGGCCCCTGCGATGGAGATGCGGAAATCATCAAGGGCCTCATCTCTCTGCCCAAGTACTGGCCGGGTCAGGTTGCGCAGCAGGCTCTCAATATCCTCACCGCTCAACGGGGCCCCTTCCGTACGGTCGAAACCGATGGGCTCCATGCCTTCGGGTAGAAGCTGAACGGCACCGACGCAGTCCCGTCCGATGGCCTGCAGCAAGGTTTCCGCATCGGTGCCCCGCAAGCCAAAACGCTGACGCACCCGCTCACGGATCTGCAGGTTGTCCGGGAGCAAGTTGTCGAAATAGTGACGCACTTCCGGACCACTTATGACCGGCTCTCCGATGGGAATAGGCAGCGACAGCGACAGCGGGCGTACGGCCGGCGAGGCCAGCCAGGCACGGGAGTAGGTGAAGCTGTGTTGAACCCGGCGCCCCCAGTGCCAGCACCCCACATGCTCCCCGTTCATCCAGACGTGCAGCCCCTGCATCTCACCACTCCACCGGACGTTCCGACACGCCATGCGGCGTATCAGCACCAGCTGGTCCTGCCATAGGCTGTAGAACAAGATGGACTTGCAGGACGTGCAGAATGCACATTAGCTGATCGAGCTGAACTGCCCCCGGATTGCGCTCGATGGCTGCAATGCGGGCCTGCCCCACACCGATGCGTTGCCCGAGTGCGGCCTGGGTAAGGCCTTGTTGCTCCCGCAAGGACTTCAGATGGACAGCGAGTTGAGCAGACGTCCGCAGAAGATGATCGGCCACAACGGCCTCCTGATTATTGCCTTACAGCAATAATAGACAATTATCATCTTAAAGCAATAAGCGGCAACCCTGTGGCCGTGATCAGCGCCAACACCGATCACGGCAAATTTGAGCTTCAACCCTCAGATGGCTTTGAACAGCGGGCTGCGCACTTGCTGCGCGTCCGCGGCCGAGATGAACTTCTCGGTGTAGATGTCGCGCTCGAACAGGCGGCCCTGCATCAGGGTGGTGATGCAGGCGTCAATCATCAGCGGCGGGCCGCACAGGTAGGCCTTGTGACCGCGGAAGTCGTTGTCGAAGGCGTCCTTGGCCGCTTCGTGCACGAAGCCGCGAAAGCCCGTCCAGCCGGAGCCCGCCGGTTCGTGCGACAAGGCCGGCACGTAGCGGAAGTTGGGATGCTTCTCGGCCAGGGCCACAAACGCGTCGTGGTAGTACAACTCTTCCCGCGAGCGCTGGCCATAGACGAGCACGATCGGCTTGTCGAAACCCTCTTCCAGCAGATCGAGAATCATCGAACGCGGGCTCGACAGGCCCGAGCCCCCCGCCATGAACACCACCGGCACAGCGGCCGACTTCTTCACGAAGAAGCGCCCGTAAGGCCCGCTGATGCGCACTCGCTCGCCGGCCTGCATCTTCTCGTGCACATAGGCGGTGCCCTGCCCGCCCGGCACGATGCGGATGTTGAGCTCCACCTCGCCATCCTCGGATGGCGGGCTGGCCACCGAGAAAGCGCGGCTGCCGATGTCGCCCGGCAGCACCAGGTTGACGTACTGCCCGGCCTGAAAGCGGATCGGCGTATCGAGCTTGATCCACACGCCCTTGATGGTCGGGGTGAGGGTTTCGATGCGCGTCACCACGCCGTCGAAATCCCGCACCGGCAGGTTCTCGGCGTCCGGGTCTTCCTCGATCTCGGCCTCGATCACCAGGTCGCTCTGGGCGGTGGCGCAGCAGGCCAGACACTTCTGCTCGTCGCGCTCGAAGTCCATCAGCGCAAAGGTCGAGGCCTCGCCGTGCTCGACTTCGCCGTCGGTCACCTGCACCTTGCAGGTGGCGCACAGACCGTGGCAGCACGCGTGGGGCAGATAGATGCCGGCCCGCAGCGCCGCGTCGAGGATGGTCTGGCCTTCCTCGATCTCGATGGTCTGACCGAGGGGTTCGATGGTCAGCGCATAACTCATCGCCGCGCTCCTCAGGCCTTGGCCGACAGGGTGTTAACCCCTGCCGTACGGAAGCGCAGCTGGTCCTTGTGGCCAATGCCGTTGGCGGCCAGGCTCAGGGAGAAATCCGGCGTCCACGGCTGGTTGGCCTTGAGCCATTCGACCGTGCTCCAGTCGATGGCGGCGGCGTCCGGGTCCGCCTGCACGAGCATGCTCAGCGGGCCATTGACCAGTTCGCCAAAGGGCATCTCCGGCGGCACGCACAGCAGAAAGGGCGCCGCGAAGAGCAGGTGGCGGTCCCAGCTGGCGTAAACCAGTTGCTTGCCATTGAAGTTGGCCACCAGATCGCGGGGCACGCCGACGTATTCCTTGATTGCAGCTACAGCCATTTTGAGTCTCCCCGTTCTTATTGATTGCTGGTGGCCATGCCGCGCCAGGTTTCGAAGTTCTTCTGGTCTTCGGAGCCGGCGTAGTCGCCGTTGTCCTTGCCGTCGATGAGGCTGACCCACTTCATCCATTCACCCAGGTCGCCGTTGATCGGGTCCTGGAAGATCTGGGGCATGGGCAGCCAGGCCTGCACGTATTTCTCGGGCTCGTGCTCGAAGATGTGCTGGCAGCCGTCGGAGCAGAAGTGATAGGTCTCGTCCTTGTAAACAGTCTCGCGATGGCAGGTCAGCGTCGGATCATCCGGCTCGGTGAACACGCAGGGCAGCTGGCAGGTCTGGCACAGCTTGGCGAGGCCATAGTTCTTGAACGGGGTGCCGGCATCGGCCAGCTTCTTGATGTGCTTCCAGCGCGGGCGGTAGTACTTGTCGAAGGTTTCCGGGTACTTGGCCGACAGCCAGTCCATGTCGTCTTCCGACGGAATCCAGCTGTGGAAGGCCGTGCCGAAGCTCCACTGATAGAGGCCCAGCATGAACTGGTGCGACATGTGGTCGATGGCCTTTTCGGCGTCGTCCCAGCCCTTCGGCGGCTTGATGCCGTAGCGGGCCAGATCCTTGAACAGCGCGCCGCCGTTCTCGACACCGTAGATTTCCCACGCCTCGCGCCACGACATGACGCGCTTGGGCAGCATGTAATCCATCATCGTGCTGACCAGCCCGAGCACGCGGAAGCCGCGCCAGAACCACTTGTCGATCCATTCCTGGACGATGGGCAGGTTGGCCGGGTCCTGTTCGAGCATGAACTTGATGCACTCGAGGCCCAGCGTCATGTGGCGTGCTTCGTCGCTCTGCGCCGAGAAGCCGAAGGTCACGGTGGCCATGTCGCCGTTGTAGGCCGCGCCCGACATGAAGGGCACGAAGAGCAGGTTGGTCAGCACGTACTCGAAGCTGAAACCGATGGCGATCATGAACTCGAAGGGGCCGGCCGACATCGAGTCGTCAAAGAACGAACGCGCCACCGAGGTGTACCAGATGCGGTCGCGGGTGTCGGCGAAGGCGTGGAAACCGTTGTAGTAACGGTTGTAGTTCGACATCGCGTGGATCTGCGTCTGGGCGTGGCGGATCTCGTCGATGGCCTGCATCTGGCAAGCCACCTGCGTGCCGACACCGGGAAACTCACGGCCGACGCGGGCAAACCCCTTGTGGGCGGCGTACTCGCCCGGGCTGATGGCCTGCAGGAAGATCTTCAGCGCCGACAGGTAGCGGGCGTCGGTGAGGTTGAGGTGGCCGTTGTTCTGGGCATGGGCGTCGATGATCGCGTAGAACTTGCGCTCCTTCTCGGCCTGGTACTTCCAGTACGAATCCATGGTCAGGCGGAAGGGGTCTTCCCACTTGTCCCAGTCGTGAATCTTGATTCCTTCGTAGCCCACGTAGGGGAAGACGTCTTCCTTGGTCTGGTAGGTGGTTTCCCAGCCCAGATCGCGGGTCATCAGGCGGTACTTTTCCTTGGTACCGAGCTTCTTCTTTGCCACTTTCATGTCCATGATGCGCTCCTCTTTCAGCTGTTCCAGCTCAGGGTCAGGGTGTCGTCGTCTTCGATCACGTTGCCGGTGAGCGAAATCAGATTGATGTGCAGTTCCTGCAGGTCGAAGTCGCGGCCGATCTGTTCTTCGATGGTGGATTTGCGGATCACCAGCGTGCCTTCAGCGTCGATCTTCACCATCGCCGGCTGGCGATGGACGATGGCGTGGGGGTTGTCGATCTCGATGGCCTCGATGATCGGGCGGGTGTCTTCGTTGGTTTGCAGGGCAATGAATACGGTGGACATGGGAGCCTTTCAGAGCGTGATGCCGGTTTTTGCGATGCGCGCCTTGAAGGCCGCGAGTTGTTCGCCGACGGCGTCGTCGGCATTGGCGCCCAGCGCCAGCTCGACAATCGGCACCATCGCCGACGCGGCGCTGTCGCTCCACGTCCGGGTCCATTCCTGCAGCACCTCGCGGTTGGCATCCGATTCGGCGGCCGCCACCTTGAGTACCGCATCCACCCACTTGCGGGTTTCGTCGAACCAGTCGCTCATGAACTGGGTGAGCATGGCCACCGCCGTGCCGCCGCGCACCGAGATGTGGTCATCGACGATGCGTTCATAGACCAGCGGGTACAGCAGGCCGTCGAGGGCCACGTTCTGGGCCACGAAGAGCTCGAAGGGATCGCGGATCACCAGGCAGTCTTCGACATAGCGGCGTAGCGGCTGCCAGGCGGCGTCGTCGAGCCAGGCCTGCTTGCCGGCGTCGAGCGCCTCGGTGTCGCCGAGCAGCAGGCCCAGGCGCGACAGGTACTGGGCGATGCCCAGGTTGTCCATGGCGTGGTACATGCACGGCTGGGTGAAGGTGGTGCCGTAGCCGTAGCCGCAGATGAAGGTGTTGTGCTGGTTGGCGCCCCATGCAGCGTGGCGCAGCGGTACCAGCACCTTGAGCGAAACGTCGCGCAGCTCGTCGGACAGCATGTCGGCCAGGCCGCGGGTTTCCACAAAGCCGAAGTTGGCCTCGGTGGTTTCCTGCTGGCGGGCGCGGGTCAGCGTGTAGGTGCTGTAGTAGAACTGGCGCGGGTCCTTCAGCGCGTACCAGTCCTGCATGACGATGCGGGTGATGCCGGCATCGTAGAGCGCCTGATCCGGATCCCAGGTGGGCTTGTAGTGAAGGTTTTCGGCGGCCTGGATGTCGTAGCTGCCTTCCTGGTAACGCGAGGCCGGCTTGTTGCCGAAGCGGCGGATCAGGTGGTCGAAGGCCTGGCGTTGCGGCTGGATGGCGACGGTGCGGAGGTCAATCTGCATGTTATGGGTCTCCTGCTGTTCGAATTATTTGAAACGGGTGTGGGTGGCATCGGCGAGGCGCCAGTCCCAGTCGCCCTGCGGGGCGTCGGGGTCGCGGGGCGGCAGCATCTCGACATGGTTGATGGCGCAGAACTCGGCAAAGGCCGCGCGCGGGAGAATCATCTCGACGAAGATTTCCGGCTCGCCAATGGCGAATTCGAATTCCACAAAACCGTTGGGCCGCTCGCCCGAGAGGCGGACGAAGCGCCGGGTGATGTCCATCGTGGCGTGTTCGACGCGCATGGCCGGCTCAGCTGACAACGGTCAGGAAGGTCTCGTGCAGCTTGCGCTGCGGGTAGTCGAGGCCCTGACCAAAGTTGTCGAAGGTCCAGGTCATGGTTTCGTAGTCGGGGTACGGCAGATGGCCACCGAAGAAGGTCTCGAAGCGGTTGCCGGACGGGTCCCACGCGTAGATCGTGCAACCGCGGGTCACGCCGTGGCGGGTCGGGCCGATGTCCACTGGCACCGTGTTCATCGACATGATGTCGCCGGCGCGCAGCACCTGGTCCCAGCTTTCCATCAGGAAGGAACAGTGGTGCAGCTTGCCCGGCTCGGGATACTCGGCGAAGGCCACGTCATGCACCTTCTGCCCGCACGACAGCCAGATCGCCGCGTTGCCATTGCCATCCGGCGTAAGCACGCGCTCCACGAGGTAGAAGCCGAGCACCTCGGTGAAGATCTTCTGCACTTCGGCCACGTTGGGGCCATACAGCAGCGCGTGATCGAGGCGGATCGGGGCGATGCCGTGGTCACGCGCCTTGCTCCACGGCGCCGGATTGACCAGCGGAATGCCGTTGCCGACCTTGGTCTTTTCGGCATACAGCTCCATCACGTGGCCGGAGGGCAGCGTAAAGCGCACGCGCTCACCGGTTTCCAGCATCTCGCCGGCCGGGATGCGTTCGGTCTTGATGCCGTAGGCCTGCAGATCGGCGTCGAGCCTGTCGAGAGTGGCCTTGTCGAGCACCCGCCAGCCAAAGAAATCCAGGCCGGCACTGTCAGCCTGACGAATCACGTAACTGCTGTGATCGCGCTCGTCCCAACACTTGAAATACACCCGCCCTGTCGCGTCGCGGCCGGTTTCCACCAGGCCAAGCACATCCCGGTAAAAGTGCACGCTCTCTTCCAGATCCAGCACGCGAACCTGGGCGTGGCCCGGGCGCAGAACACCAGTCATTGCCATATCTCGTCTCCTCTTTTCTTATGGATGCTGCAAACGGAAATTCAGCGAACGGAAACCGGCGTGCAGACTTTCTTCTGCAGCTTGCCGATCACCTTTAAAGACAGGTCACTGGAGGGGTACACCCGGCAGGCCAGCAAGCGCTGATGGGCCACGTCGTCGTCGCTGACGTGCTCGCGGCTCATCGCCCGGGTGTGGAATTCGCCGGCGAGGACTTCGATCTTGCAAACCCCGCAGCCGCCACCCCGGCAACCCACCGGAATCCCCCGCAAACCCAGGCGATGCATGCCTTCGAGCAGCGATTCCCGCGGCGCACAGGCGTAAGAAACGCCCGCTTCTTCGATCCTGACCATGTGTGGCATGACCCCTCCTTTTGGTGTCTCGACGTTTTCGTCACTTGGCGGCTTGGATTAGCCTCACTTATGCCGCGCTTAGTATTTCTAATGCAGATGCCGTGCCACACGCGCAAGGCATTGATTTGTATGGATGTGGAGACGAAAGGTGGCGACTCGCGCAGATCAGCGCATGACGCTTTTGTCCAGCGCCCAAATTCGCCTGACAAAAGCGTCAAGCTGCAGCGCAGCAATGGAAGGGCACGGGGAGGCCCGGCGCAGCCGATCCAGCCCGGTGCTGTCACAATCGGCAGCTCCCAACGAAGGAAGCGCCACCGTGGAATTGCTACGCCTGAGTGCCCTGTTTGCACTCACCGCCCTCGCCGAAATCACCGGCTGCTATTTGCCCTGGCTGGTGCTCAAGCAGGGCAAAAGCGCCCTGCTGCTTCTGCCCGCCGCCGCCTCGCTGGCCCTGTTCGCCTGGCTGCTGACCCTGCACCCCGCCGCCGCGGGTCGAACCTATGCGGCGTATGGCGGCATGTACATCGCCGTGGCGTTGATCTGGCTGCGTGTGGTCGATGGCGTTGCGCTGACGCGCTGGGATGTGACGGGCGCGGTCATTGCGCTGGTCGGGATGGTGGTGATTGCGCTGCAGCCGACGGCAGGTTGAGGCTTGGGTGTTGGGGCGGCGGGAGGCTGTATGGCGGATTTGCACGGCCCGATTGAATCCGGCTTGCGGGAGGCCAGATTCAATCGGATGGCGTGTGCAGCCTCTTAGCGGTCCGCGTCGGCGGCAGCGGCGTCGCCGGTAAAGAAGGATTCACTCTTGCGGGGCACAACCCGGTAGGTCTCGTCCTGGAACAAACCCTGGACGGTGCTCATCGTCCCGGCCTGCAGGTTGTAGATCGTCACCGGCTTGGCCACCACTGCCGGCACCGCGGGAACGAAGAAGCTCGGCACCACGGACGTCCGCCACAACTTGCCTTCCGAGTCGTAGCCATCCACGAGGGCCAGCAGCCAGGTGTCCTCGTCGAAGTAGTACTTGCGCTTCGGTACGGCATGCCGCTTGCCCGACACCACGGTGGCCTCGATTTCCCAGACCCGGTGCAGCTCCCAGCGCAACTTGCCGGAATTGAGGTGGTGCTTGTCGAAGGCTTCGGACTCCTTGGCCGTCACCAGTTCGTTGTTGTTGTAGGGGATGTACATCTCCCGCTTGCCGACGAGCTTCCACTCGAAGCGGTCGGGGTGGCCCATGTAGCCCATCACTTCATCGAAGTAGTTGGCACCGGAGGAGACAAAATCCGGCGTGTCGTAAGCCACCGTCGGCGCCCGCCGCACGCGGCGCTGCCCCACCAGGTACTGCCAGGCCTGGCGCGGCACCTTGGCATTGATGCTGTCACGCAGGACCAGCGATTCCCCCGCCTTGAACGGCGGCGCCGTGGTGTTGAAACGCTGCAGGAAATACTCCCCGGTCCAGCCCTTGGCCGAGCCATCCTTGTAGTAATACGGGTGCTGGAAGAAGTTGTCGGTGCGCGTGGCCATGGTGCGGGCGCCATTCGAGGTGCCGACGATGTTCTTCGAACCGAACTCGACCGACTCCGGCTCGATGCGCAGGATGTAGTTCCAGATCACCTCCACACCGGCCTTGGGAATCGGGAAGGGCACCCCGCCGAAACAGCCCTCCACCGACAGCCCGGCATCCACCGTCTTGCAGTTGGCCGCATTGCGGGCCGTCGCGTCATACACATGCTGCGGCGCGACGGCGGTGCGGTGGGTCGGGAAGGCATTGACGCGGAAGGACTCGGGGTATTTCTTCAGGAGGGCCTGCGTGCCTTCGGACAGCTTGTCGGCGTACTGGGCCAGGTTCGATGCGGAGATCTGCACGACGGGCTTTTCTGCGGGGAACAGGCTGACGGGAACGTCCCCCACCTTGGCGCCGGCGGCCTTGGTGACGGCGCCGCTCCACGCCGGAATGCTGCCGTCCTTGTTGCCGGCCCGCTCGCCGCCAAGGGGCGTCAGGGCGCTCTTGAGCTGGGATGCCTCGTCGGCGGAAACAGCTGCGACGGCCGGCTGAAACTGGGCCAGCGCGCCGACCACGACCAGATGGATGATTGCCTTGCTCTTCATGTTGGGATTCCTTTTATGGGCGGGTGATCAGAAGCTGCGCTGAATCGACAGCGACACGAAGTCGCGATCCCCGTGAAAGTTCTGGTAGGAATTGAGGCCGGCGGGTGTGGAAACCGAGCCGGCGGAGCCGACGTAATGGGTGTAGTTGAGCCCGGCATGCCAGGCCTTCTGATACACGACCTTGGCCCCGACACTCACGCTGCCACCGTGCTCCGCGGGAAACAGCACGCCATTGACCGACGAGCGCCCGAAAAGGCCATAGCTCACCCCGATGGGCAGCTGCAGATCGGTTTCCGGCAACACCTGGAAATACTCCGGCGTGAACACGAACTGCGCGGCCCCGGCATCCTTGGTGGCATTCGGGTCCAGCGCTTCCGGGTTGTCGCTCACCCGCAGGCGGCGGTTGAAGGCGAACTCGCCGACGAAAGAGGCGCCATCCCACAAGGCGTTGGCGCTCAGCACACTGATGGCCGAGAGGTTGAGGTGCAGCGTGTCGCCCTTGGGAAAGCGCGCATTGCTGCCCCCGTCGGCGGCCGGATCGTTGGTCGGAAAAATGAAGCTCCCGGCGGCCACCAGCGGCATGTTGCTGCGGAAGGACATCTCCCCCGCCACGTTGGTGTCGCCAACCAGGGTGCTGAAGCTGCCGCCCACCGTGCGAATGTTCTTCCCGTAGACCATCACGTAATCCTGGGGCACCACGCCACCGGGGCCGGCGTTGAAGCGGGCATAGAACTGGGGCAGCTTCTCGTGGAAGTTGGCCGCGTAGAGCCCGTATTCACTGTCGCCAGCCTTGAAGCGCACCTGCACCCCGCCCTGCCCCGAGTTGCCCGGCTCGATGTCCTTGCCGCGCCTTGCCGGACCGTAGGGCGTGTACAGAATCTCCCCGCCGTCATCGACGAAATCGGCAAAGCTGAAATAGCTGCCGGCCGCCGGCAGGCGCGACTTGCGCCATTCCGGCTGGATGTAGGCGCCCACGATGAGGTCGGGCGTGATCTGCAACTGGGCTGACACCTGCCCCACCGGCCGGGCGACCTCCTTGAACTGGGAGTTGGGCACCGACAGCGCCCGCGCCAGATCCAGCGGCGTCTGGGCCCCGGCAATGCCGTTGTTGCCGAAGAACAGGCTTTCGCCGTAGAGCTGGGTGAAGCGGCCCGCCTTGAGGTTGAGGTTCATGTCCGCCACGGACTGCCGGGTATACACGAAGGCATCCAGCACCTCCGCGTTGCGCCCCTGGGCAATCCGCGTGTGCTTGTTGAAGCGGTCGTAGGGGCCGCTCTGGTTCAGGCCGGGGGCATCGTCGGCGCTGCGCTCGTTGCTGTGCTGGTAAACGTCGTCGTACCACCCGGCGGCGCTGACCCGAAAGCCGCTGTCGCGCTTGTAGCGCACCCCCAGCTCGGTGAGGATGTCGAGCCGGTTGGAGATGAGGCCACGACCGAAATTGCGGTCGCCGTCATTGGTGTTGACCTGCGGTGTGCCCCCGGCGAGGCCCTCCGGCGCCACACTGGCATTGACGCCCCGCACGCGCCAGGCAGTGCTGTATTTCAGCGTGGTATCCCACGAAATGGCCAGATCCGGGGAGCCCGTATCGACATTGAAGGACAGCGCCGGCCCCGACAGGGCCATGCCCGCACAGGCCCACGCGACCGCTCTGGCAAGAAGCTTGATTTGCATGCTCATCCTCCTCGTTCAGACGCGCGCGGCAGAGCGGGTGTCCGCGGCATCGGCCTGCGCGCGCTGCACCTCGTCGGCAATCACACTGCGCAGGATGCGCCGGGCCCGCACCGCCCCCACGTCGCTGCTGAGCAGCACGGGGTTCAGGCTCAACAGGTCGGCGTTGCCGATGTTGACGTACTGGGCGTCCACATAGGGCCCGTCCTCATCCACGAAGGCATCGTGCATGCCCTTGATCTTGGCGGCGTTGTAGTCGGCGTCGTCCACCAGGTGATTGCGTCGGGTGGCGAAGAAGTAATGGGTGGTGCCGTCGCTTTCCGGGGTGGTGGTGTGCAGGTCGTACTGGCCGACGCAGTGCGCCAGATCCAGCGCACTGTCGTCCTGGGTGGCGCCGATCTGCAGTTGCACGGTGGTCGGCGCCATGAACTTCACCTCGACAAAATGCCGCGCCTCGGCCATCGGCTCGGGCAGGAACTGATTGAGGATGAAGATCGGCGGCGTCTGCTTCCACTCCCAGCGGGTGGCCACGGTACTGTCCGTCTCCTTCACCTGGGGAACCTGGGGGGTGAGCTGGCCGCGCGTTGAAATGATCTCGCCATGCAGGTGATCGACGTGGCTGAGATCCATCACGTTGTCGGTGATGAGTTCGTAATAGGTCTTGCGGTGCATGTAGGTGAAGCCGACCCCGTTGGGGTGGCCTTCGGTCAGCGGGCTGACGTCCGGCAGCTTCGCTTCGTCGGCGGGCGCGTCGCCCGGCCAGATCCACAGAAAGCCGTAGCGTTCGACCAGCGGAAAGGTGCGCACCCGCGCCGCCCGGGGAATATGGCCATTGCCGTGCGGGTTGTGATTGCACGCACCGCTGCAATCGAATTTCAGGCCGTGGTATTTGCAGACCACATCATCGCCTTCGCGAAGGCCCATGCTGAGCGGCACGAAGCGATGCGGGCAGCGGTCGAGCAGCGCCACCGGGCTGCCGTTCTTGAGCCGGTAAATCAGTACGGGCGTATTGAGCAGCTTGCGCGCGAACAAGCCCTCTGCGCCCACCTCCGACGACAGCGCGGCGACGTACCACGCGTTTTTGAGGTAAGTGACACTTCTGGATGTCTCCATTTTTTTCTTCTCCAGGTGTGATTCCCAAGCGGCATGCCTGGGCGGTGAAATGTGGCGATGACAACCGCCACGCTTACAAATCGATGAGCAGGCTTGGCGTGCGGGCGCGCGAGCAGCAGGGCGTAAAGCAGCGGTTGCAGTCCCGCTCTGCGGCACTGAGAAAGACGTCGCGATGCTCGGGAATGCCTTCCAGAACCGGCAGGAGGCAGGAACCGCAGACGCCCTGCTCGCAGGACAGAGGGATATCTATGCCGTGATCGAGCAGGGCCTGGGCGGCCGTTTGATCTGCACCGACAGGGATGCGGATGCCGCGCCGCGCCAGGACCAGCTCGAAGTCGCCATTCCCCCCCACCGGGGCCACTGCAACAGGTGCCGCGAAATGCTCGAAATGCACACGGCTGTCGCTCCAGCCCGCCGCACGCGCCGCATCGCAGACATGCGCGATAAAGCCCGCCGGGCCGCACACGTACAAATGGGCATCGTCCCCGAGCGCGCCAAGAACCGCCGCCACATCCAGGCGCCCCTGCTCCGGTTCGCTGTCGTAGTAAAAACGGACCTGCCCGGCATAAGCCGCCTGCCCGAGGGCGTCCCGGTAGGCGGCCCGCTCGGGGGCGCGGCTGCAGTAGTGCATTTCAAAGGTCTGGCCTTGGGCATGCAGCGCCTCGGCCATCGCCAGAATCGGCGTGATGCCGATACCGCCGGCAAACAGGATGGAGTTCGTCGCCGGCACCAGCGGAAAGAGATTGCGGGGGTGGCTGATGGTCAGCGTGTCGCCAACCTGGATATCCCGGTGGGCACACTCGGACCCGCCACGCCCGTCCGGATCGCGCAGGATCGCGACCTCATAGGCCGCGCCCGCCTTGCACAGGGAATACTGACGAACCATGCCGTTGGGCAGCGTGATGTCGATGTGCGCCCCGGCAGAGCAGGAAGGGAGTGATCCGCCATCGGCGGCCACCAGAACAAGACTCAGAACATCAATTGCGGCGTCGCGCTTTTCGAGCACGCGAACAGCAAGCATGGGTTGAGGACTCAACACAGCCGGGGTCTCCTTTTGGGTGAAAGTGTCTGAGCCACTTCGGGCTCTTCCCCAACACATCGCAATCCCCATGCCAACGCCGCAAATCAAATCAATCTATTGTTTTATAAATACTTTTTCTCACACCAGGATCAGAGATAGAATCAATATCGCTGAAAACAGCACAACCACTTTCCTTGAATAAGAAAACTTTCTGTTTTCAGAAACGTGAAATCCACTCACATGCCTCATTCCGCAGCCGGGCACCTCCAGTCAGTCCCAAGAGAGATCGATGACCGGGAACTGTCCAAATACGTCCGCTTTGATCCTGACAGCGGGCAGATCACGCTGCTGGATCAGCGCATGCTGCTGATCCACGGCTTCACCCTTGCCGCCCTGAGGCGGGAGTTGATCGAGCGTCTGGGAGTCGAATCCACCCGCGAGCTATTCACCCGCCTGGGCTACCAGCAAGGCATGGAAGATGCGCGGCGGCTCCATGCTGCCGAGGGCGGCGATCTGAAGCGGACGTTTGCCTACGGCCCGCGCCTGCGCGAGATGGAAGGCTTTGTCCGGAACCAGGCCGTCGACCGGATTCGGTTCAACCAGGAGACCGGGGATTTCTGGAGTGACTATTACTGGGAGTCTTCCTGGGAGGCCGACATCCATCGAGCCCAGTTCGGCGTCAGTGGCTCTCCGGCGTGCTGGATGATGGTCGGCTACGCCAGCGGCTTCACCACGGCACTCATGGGGCGGCCGATCCTGTGGCGCGAAGTCGAGTGCGTTGCCATGGGGCACGCCAGATGCAGAGTCATCGGCCAGCCTCTCGAAGAATGTGACGATGCAGAAGCCCACCTGAGCTTCCTCCAGGTCGAGGACTTCATCGCCACCCCCAAGCGCCGAAAAGCAAGACCTGCCGATGCCGACCAGAAGGAAGAGGCGCCCCGGCAGTTGCCCGACCTGATTGGCGCGTCGACCAGCTTCAACGAAGTCGCCTATCTCATCAAACGCGTGGCCCCCACCGACGCAACCGTACTGCTGACGGGCGAAAGCGGCGTCGGCAAGGAGCGCTTCTCCAAGGCGCTTCACACTCTCGGGCCCCGGGCGGAACGCCCCTTCATCTCCATCAACTGCGCGGCGATCCCCCACGAACTCGTCGAGGCCGAACTCTTTGGCGTGGAAAAAGGGGCATTTACGGGCGCAACCGTCTCACGCCCCGGACGCTTCGAGCGCGCGAGTGGCGGCACCTTGTTTCTTGACGAAATCAGCAGCCTGCCACTGCACGCACAAGGCAAACTGCTCCGCGTGCTGCAAGAAGGCGAGGTCGAGCGCGTTGGTGATACCCAGGTGCGCAAGATCGATGTGCGCATCATCGCAGCGACAAACCGTGATCTGCGTGCCGAGGTGGAAGCAGGTCGATTCCGCGAGGACCTCTTCTTTCGCTTGAATGTCTTTCCCGTCAAGATCCCGCCCCTCCGGGAGCGCCGCGAAGACATTCCCTTGCTGGTGGATACCTTCGTCAAGCGCTATTCCACCCGATTTGCCAAGACCATCGCGGGCTTGACGCAGAACGCCAGCGAAAAGCTGTGGGCCTACAACTGGCCGGGCAATATCCGGGAACTTGAAAACATCATCGAGCGCGCGGTGATTCTTGCCGAGAACGACGGCAGCATTGATGTGGAGCATCTTTTCTCGGGAGGCGAGCAAGTCCCCCTGACGGTGCAGCCCTTCTCGCTCGCCGAGACGCGACAAAAAGGGATCGCTGACCAGCTGCCCCTCAATCAAGCAATCGAGAAAATTCTGGACGCACAGGTTTCTCTTGAAGAAGTCGAAACACTGCTCATCGCATCGGCCTTGAGGCGCACAGACGGAAATCTGTCTGCCGCCGCCCGCCTTCTGAAACTGCGGAGAGGGCAACTCCAGTATCGCGTAGACAAACAGGCCGCTGAACGGTGATTGCGTTGCAGCAAGACCATAAAAAGACTAAATTAAATCTCTTCCAAATCAGGAGCACGGCCATGCGTTACTCATCTCAAGTCAAGCCGATCAGCTACCTCAAGGCCAACGCTGCCGAGGTTCTGGCGCACCTCACTGAGCACCGTGAGCCCCTGATCATCACCCAAAACGGTGAAGCCAAGGCCGTGCTGCAGGACGTGGCCTCCTTCGAAGAGACGCAAGAAACACTGGCCTTGCTGAAAATCCTGGCACTGGGCAACCAGGATGTGGCCGCTGGCAAAGTCAAGCCTGTGGCCGATGTAGTTACCCGTCTGCGCGCCAAGCGAGCCGCCGTCTGATGGCCGGCACACCCGCCAGTTTTGAAGTTCTGCTCACCGAAGGTGCCGAGCAGGACCTGGAAGCCATACACGACTACATCTCCGAGTTCGACTGTGTGGCCAACGCCAACTACGTGCTGGATGCGTTGCTGGAGAGTGTCGAGAGCTTGTCGACGTTTCCGGAGCGCGGCAGCTACCCGAAAGAACTGGTGAGCCTCGGCATCAAGGAGTATCGCCAAACCTTCTTCAAGCCATACCGCGTGATCTACCGTATTACTGGCCGCCAGGTCATCCTCTACCTGATCGCTGACGGGCGTCGTGATATGCAGTCGGTGTTGGCGAGAAGGCTGCTGGGGGCGTAGGCGATCTTCGCCCCGCAGCCACGGGCCAAACCTATGCCGCGTATGGCGGCATGTACATCGCCGTAGCCTTGATCTGGCCGCGCGTTGTTGATGGCGTTGCGCTTACGCGCTGGGATGTGACGGGCGCACTCATTGCGCTGGTGGGGATGGGGGGGATTGCGTTGCAGCCGACGGGGGGTTGAGGAATGGGCTTGGGTTGGCGGGAGACTTGTACGAGAGGCAGGAGACAGCCAGGAGCGGTCCGTTAAGGAAGTGCTCTATAGCAGCGATTGGCGCTGGCCGTATGAGTGTTGATTGATGAGGTGACACACATCGGATAACCTCTCATTCAACTGGATCTGCACGAAGAGCAGCGCAGACCGTTGAATTAAAAAATTATATTTCACCTGGAGTTACGCCTCAATGAGATTTGAAGATTGGATGCGCCACAGAGGCCTTTCTTCATCTTCGGTAAAGAAATATGAGGGAGCAGTCCGTGGCGCCATGTCTGAATGGGCTTTAGACAACGGACTTATCGCGGGGCCGCTTACATCTTTGGTAAGCCGTACGTCATTTGAAAATGTCGCATTAAAGATTCGCGAACTGCCGATATTCCAAGAGCGGAACGAGCGTGGCAACAACATGTATAACGCTGCCCTGACTAAATTCGCTGAGTATCTTTCGGAAGGCTTCAAAAGCGACATTGAGTCCGACATTGATGAGATTTTTTCTACAAAAGACATTGGAGAAACAGAGAAAAGCAATCTAGTTAAGTCGAGAATCGGTCAAGGCACTTTCAGACAAAAACTGGTTGCTTACTGGAGTGGTTGCTCTGTAACTGGATTCAAAGACACGAACCTCCTCGTTGCCTCGCACATCAAGCCTTGGAGTGCGTCAAACAACGCAGAACGCCTGGACCCCTTCAACGGACTTCTGCTAATTCCAAACTTGGATAAAGTCTTTGATGCTGGTTTCATCACGTTCAGTGCGTCAGGAAAGATATTAATTTCCCCTATGCTGACTGAACCGGAGAAGCTCGGCATCTCAGTTCAGCTGCATGTTCCCCTCGCCAAGCAGCATCAGGTGTATATGGAGTTTCATCGAACAGAGGTTTTCCGAGCCACATAACATGGCACTCAACCTCGGTCCCTTCGGTCGCTGGACGCTGCGAGATAAAGCAGTGCAGCTTCGGTTAGCTCTACGTTGAATGTCTGTTTTTCCTACTTGTGACCAGCCGCAACAGGTCGTAAGCACTCACCTCGAATGCGGCAGCCTCCCCCTACCCCTCCACCCCCTGCTTCAACCTATAAGCCAACTGCCGCCTTGTAATCCCCAGCAGCTTCGCTGCATGCGTGAGATTCCCCCCCGCCCGCTGCACCGCCAGTTCCAATAAACGGGATTCATGCTGCTCCAGATCGAAGCCGTCCTGCAGGATGGCTTCGCACAGGCGGCTGCGGCTGGCGTCGCCTTCGTTGCCGACAACGCCGGCGCGGTCCACTTCGGCGCCTGTCGTGGCCGGGGCGCCGCCGGCGAACAGGTGGTCGATTTCGATGAGGCCGCCGTTGGGGGCGAGCAGGACGCCGCGTTCGATCAGGTTCTGCAGTTCGCGCACGTTGCCGGGCCACTGGTAGCTCATCAGCGCCTGCATGGCGCGGTCGCTGATGCCCTGGAGTTTCTTGTGGTACGACTCTTCGTACTTTTCGAGCAGCGAGGCGGCGAGCAGCGGGATGTCGCTGCGGCGGTCGCGCAGCGGCGGGATCACCACCGGGTAGGTGGCGAGGCGGTAATACAGGTCGGCGCGAAAGCGCCCGGCGGCGATGGCTTGCTGGAGGTCCACGTTGGTGGCGGCCACCAGGCGCACGTCGATCTTGCGCGTCTGGTCGTCACCGAGGCGTTCGATCTCGCCGGTTTGCAGCACGCGCAGCAGTTTGACTTGGGCAGCGGGCGACAGATCGCCGACTTCATCGAGGAACAGGGTGCCGCCGTGGGCACGCTCGAAGCGGCCGGCGCGGGAGGCCTGGGCGCCGGTATAGGCGCCCTTCTGCACGCCGAAGAGTTCAGATTCGATGAGGTCGTGGGGAATGGCCGCACAGTTGACGGCCACGAAGGGCTGGCTGGAGCGGTTGCCGTGGTCGTGAATCCAGCGCGCGAACATTTCCTTGCCGACGCCGGTTTCGCCGAGCAGCAGCACGGTGATCGGGCTGCTGGCGGCCTTGCTGATGAGATCGAACGCCCCGCGGAAGCCGGTGGATGCGCCGATCAGGTTGCCGGCGGATTCGACGGCGCCCAGGGTTTTGCGCAATCGGCACAGCTCCTCGCGCATCTCGTCGAGCTGGCCCTGGAGGTTTTCCGGTTTGAAGTAGTTGAGGTAGGCGTCGTCGCCCCAGGCTTCGGCCGGTTTGCCGACAACCTGGCACTGGGCATCGCCCCGCGCGATGCAGGCGGTTTCGCGAAAGACGATGAAGCGGTTGAAGAACTGGGTGACGTAGCCGGACGCGTAGCCGACCAGGCTCCAGCAGGCCATGTCGTCGCCGACGCCGAATTGCTGCAGGTGGGAATCGGCCTCCCAGGAGTTCTCCCATTCCACGTCACCCACAAAGCTGCCGCTCTCCCAATCGAGTTCGGCATGCACGATGGTGGCTTTCACCAGCCCTTCGAAGGCGTGCAGTTCGGGGCCGATGCGGAACACGTCGTAGGGGTCGCCCGCGCCGTAGAGCTTCTTGGCCAGTTCGGCATCCTGCTGGCCGGAGGCGAAGCCCATGCGCACCAGCAGGCCACGGGCGCGCTCGACGCCCAGCGAATCAAAAAGCTCGCGGCGCAGCGCACCCATGGCGCGGGCGTGGAAGAGCAGCATGCGGTTCTCGTCGAGCCAGATCTGTCCCTGGTCCACGTTGAAGCGCAATCGCGAGCGTAGATTGAACTGCTCGATCAGTTTCTTTGGCGGTGCCATTTCTTGTCTCCCCCGGCCTCGTCGAGCCGTCCTTGGGCCGTACTTTAACCCTCTCCAGCTCGCCGACCTACGCCACCGAGGGGCACGTTTTTCAAGGCTGGGCGTCCTCCGATGCCATGTTCATCAGGCGCACAAAAAGCAGCTTGAACGCCTCGTCGCGCTCGCTACCCACACGGAATTCGGCGTTCTGGCGGAAGGCCGTTTCGATCTCGCGCCAGTCGTCGTCCAGCAGATGACGGCGGGCGGCCGGCAGGATGAGCTTCTCTTCGGCGCTGAGGTGACGCCACTGGGCGTCGGTAAAACGTTCGATGGCGGCAGCCAGCGCGCCGAACTGCTGTGCATCGCTGCGCGACTGGCCGAGCAGCGTCTCGATGTCGTCGATCTGCTGGGTGCCGTCGCGGTGCTCCTGTTCCAGCGAGGCGATCAGTGAGGCCGCCTCGTCGGTGCGTCTGGCCAGCAGCTTGAAGAGGAACTGTTCCTCCTTGGGGTGGTGCTGCACTTCGGGGAAGGCCTTGATGTAATGCACCATCGCGGCGAGGAAGTCGAGATCGGGCGTGGCGCCGGCTTCACGCAACTGCACGGCGAGCCGGCGCAGGCCGTTGATGACGGCGGCGATGGCCCGGTGTTCGTCCTTGATGATGCCGATGGCGGCTTCGGCGGCACTGCCGGCCACGTTGCTCTCGACACTGGCCACCAGCACCGGCAGCGTGCTGTGGGCGAGCACCTTCTGGGTTTGCGAGCCGAGCATCAGGCCGCGCAGGCCCTTGCGACCGTGGGAGGCCATGAAGATCAGGTCGCAGCCCTTCTCGGCGGCCACGTCGAGGATCAGCTCGAAGGGCCGCGCGCCGGTGCGGGCCACGCCCTCGGCCGGAAGCCCGAAGGCGCCGGCAGCGGCGAGCGCCTTGGCAAGAATCGCGCTGGCCTCGCCGGCAGCCGCTTCGACGAAGGCTTCGGGCGACAGGCTGCGCAAGAGCGCGCCGTCACCGGAGCTGCCCACATCTTCGCGGGCGGTGAAGAAGGTAATGCGCGCGTCCAGCGTGCGGGCAAATTCGACGGCCTGGGTAACCAGGCTGGTGGACAGTTCGGAACCGTCCAGGGGTACGAGCAGGTGCTTATACATGTGTGTTCTCCTAGACCGTCACAAGCTTCTTCGGGCGCAGCAGGAAGTGGCCCAGCGCCGGCAGCAGGATCAAGGCGCCGAGCATGTTCCAGATGAACATGAAGGCGAGCAGGATGCCCATGTCGGCCTGGAACTTGATCGGCGACCAGGCCCAGGTGGCGACGGCGATGCCCAGCGTGATGCCGGTCAGCACGACCACCTTGCCGGTGAAGGTCAGCGCCTTGTAGTAGGCCTCGGAGAGACTCATGCCGCCCTTCAGGCGCGCCAGCGTCACCGTCATGATGTACAGCGCGTAATCCACGCCGATGCCCACGCCCAGCGCAATCACCGGCAACGTGGCGACCTTGACGCCAATGTTGAGCCACACCATCAGGGCCTCGCACAGCACCGAGGTGAGCATCAGCGGCAGCACCGCGCAGATCACCGCCTGCCAGGAGCGGAAGGTGATGAAGGCCAGCACGATCACCGCCAGATACACCAGGCCGAGCATCTCGACGTTGGCCTTCTTCACCACGATGTTGGTGGCGGCCTCGATGCCCGCGTTGCCGGCGGCGTTGAGGATGCGCAAGTCTGCTGTGGCGTGGCTGGCGGCAAAGGCTTCGACAACGCCGACCACGCTGTTGAGGGTGTCGGCCTTGTGGTCCTTGAGGTAGGCATACACCGTCAGCAGGTCGCAGTTCTGGTTGAACATCTCGCGCGGGGCGCGGGTGATGATGGCGTTGAGGTTGTCCTGCGAGCGGGGGATTTCCGACCACTTCAGGCTGCCTTCATTCATGCCGGCATTGGCCACCTTGGCCAGGCCCGTCAGCGAACTGGTCGCCTCGACGCCGGGCAGTTGCTGCAGCTGGCGTTCCAGCTCATCGACGGCGGTCAGGGTGTCGTAGTGGGCGCAGGCGTATTGCGGCGTTTTCACCATCACGATGTACACGTCGCTGCTGGCCGCGTAGTTGGCGACGATGTAGGCGTTGTCGCGGTTGTAGCGGGAGTCGGGACGCAGCTCGGGGGCGCCCGGGTCGGTGTCGCCGATCTTCAGCTGGAAGCTCACCACCAGCCCGGCGATGCCCATCGCAGTGCCGACGAGCACGGCAATGGTCGCCCACTTGCGCTGGGTGAAGAGATCGAGAAAGGCCCAGAACGGATGCTTGCTGTGGCTGCCGTCGGCGGCTTCCAGGGTTTCGGCCTGCAGGCTGCGGCGGGCGGCTTCGGGGCTGACGCCGGTGTAACTGAGCAGGATCGGCAGCAGCACGAGGTTGGTGAAGATCAGCACGGCCACGCCGATGCTGGCGGTGATGGCCAGATCCTGGATCACCTGGATGTCGATCACCATCAGCACCGCAAAGCCCACCGCGTCGGCCAAGAGCGCCGTCATGCCGGCCAGGAACAAACGCCGGAAAGTGTAGCGCGCCGCCACCAGCTTGTGGGTGCCACGCCCCACGTCCTGCATGATGCCGTTCATCTTCTGGGCGCCGTGGCTCATGCCGATGGCAAAGACCAGGAAGGGCACCAGCACCGAATACGGGTCAAGCTCGTAGCCCAGCGTCGGCAGCAGGCCAAGCAGCCACAGCACGGCGATCATCGAGCACAGCACCACCAGCAGGGTGCTGCGGGCGCAGCGGGTGTACCAGAACAGCACCGCGGTGCAGATGGCGATGGCGGCGGCGAAGAACAGCAGCACCTGCTGCAGGCCTTCGATCAGGTCGCCAACCACCTTGGCGAAGCCGGTGACGTGGATGGCGATCTTGTCGGACTCGTACTTGGTGCGCAGGGCTTCGATGCGTTGCGAGAGCTCGTGGTAATCGATGCGCGCACCGGTTTCGGCCACCTTGTCCTGCAGCGGCACCAGCACGATGCTCGACTTGTAGTTGGCGGCGACCAGCTGGCCGATCTCGCCGGAGCGCTCCACGTTGAGGCGCACTTGCGCCAGGCTTTCGGGAGAACCGTCGTAGTCGTCGGGCACCACCGGGCCGCCGTCGAGGCCTTCCTCGGTCACGCCGGTCCAGCGCACTGACGGCGTCCACAAGGATTTCATGTAGGGACGGTCGACGCCGGGGTACAGGAACAGCTCGTCGGAGATCTTCTTCACCGTGTCGAGGTAGTCCGGGTCGAAGATGTCACCGTTCTTGGCTTCGATGGCGATGCGCAGGCTGTTGCCCATGCCCGCCAGCTGGCCGCGGTTTTCGAGGAAGTTGACGATGTACGGGTGCTTCGTCGGGATCATCTTCTCGAAGGCGGCGTTCAGCGACAGGCCGAGAGCCTTGTAGCCGAGCACTGCACTGATCAGCGCGCACAGCACGACGATGACCAGCCGGTTGTTGAACAGCAGGCGCTCGGGGAGCGTGCCGGAGCGGGTGTCGAAATCCGCAATATCGCGGATCACCACACCTTCGGGAATGTCGTGAGCGTGGCTCATTTCTGTGCTTCCGCAGTAAGGGTTGCGGGCTCGATACGGCTGACGCCGCGAGCCCCGGAAACCACCAGAGCGCCATCGGCAGCCTGGATCATGCCGGTCAGACCGGCGCGTGGCGCCGCCGCCAGCGGGGCGAAACGGGTGGCGCCCGCATCGCCGCGCAGCAAGCGGCCGCTTTCGTCGGCGAGCAGCAGGCCGCCATCGGCGAGTTTGAGGGCGGCAGTCAGCGTCACCGGCTGGGGCAGTTCGAGGCGCACCCAGTTGGCACCGCCGTCGTCGCTGCGCCAGGCATTGCCGCGCAGACCGTAAGCGAGGAGTCCGTTGGTGCCCACCGGCAGCGCGCCGAAGAAGGTCCCGGCGTAAGGCGTGGTGATCTTCTGGAAGCTGGCGCCACCATCGGTCGAGCGGAACAGCACGCCCTGCTCGCCCGCCATCAGCAGGCTGCCTGCATCCTGGCGCACGGCGTAGAGATGCTTGCCGCCGCTGTTGGGGATGCGCCCCATCAACGATTGCCAGCTCGCGCCGCCATCAACGGTGGCGAGAGCCAGACCGTAGGCGCCGACAATCCAGCCCTGTTTGGCATCGGCGAAGTACACGCCGAGGAAGGGCTTGTCGGGGCCGTCCTGCAGCAGGCCTTCGGCTTCGCGCAGGTGACGGGCAACGCCATCGCCGCCGGCAGCAGCCAGCGCACGGGCGTTTTCAGCAACGATCTGCGCGGCCTTCAGGCCGTCGAGCTGGCGGAGCCAGGTGTCACCGCCGTCGGCGCTATGCAGCACGACGCCGCTGTGGCCAACGGTCCAGCCGAGCTTGTCGGAAACGAAATGCACCGAGGTCAGCGCAACGCTGACCGGTACGCTTTTGGCCTGCCGCCAGCTCTTGCCGCCATCGTCGGACAGCAGCACCAGGCCGCGCTCGCCCACCGATACCAGGCGGGTGCCGGCGCGGGCAACCGACAGTTGCAGCGAATGGATGGCGCGAGTGTTGGCCTGGGCGGGCTGGGCCAGCAGGTCAGCCACGGCGCGGCTTTCGGCGGCCCAGGCGGCGGGCACGGCCAGCGCGAGGAATGAGAGGGTCGCGGCCAGGCGGACCGACCGACGACCGGAGATGAGGGCTTGCATCTTGAATACCTGTTCCCGGGCCACGGCGGACCGCAGAGAAGATTTCGTCTGCCGGCAACGCACCGCGCAGGGCACGTGCCGGTCAGGCGTGGAGGAAAAGATCAGCGTGCAGCTTCGGCGGCAACGGCATCGCCGGTGAAGTAGGTTTCCTTCTTGCGCGGCACGATCTTGAAGTCCTCGTCGTTAAGCGCCTGGATGACGCTCATCGTGTTGGCCTGCAGGTTGAAAACCGTGGAGGTTTTCATCATCGTGCCCGGCAGCGAAGGCACCACGAAGGGCGTGACCTGGGTGGTGCGCCACAGCTTGCCCTCGGCATCGAAACCATCGACCAGGCCGATCAGCCAGGTGTCCTCGTCCAGGTAGTACTTGCGCTTGGGCACGGCATGACGCTTGCCGGCGGCCACGTTGGCTTCGACGACCCACACGCGGTGCTTTTCCCAGCGCACGTGGTCGGGGTTGAGGTGATGCTTGCCGATGGCGTCGTCGAGCTTGGCGCCGATGAAACCGTTGTTGTTATACGGAATCAGCATTTCCTTCTTGCCGACCAGCTTCCACTGGAAGCGGTCGAGGGCGCCGAAGAAACCCTGCACTTCGTCGAAGTAGTTGGCGCCGGAGGCCACGAAGTCGGGCGTGTCGTAGGACACCGTCGGGGCGCGACGAACGCGGCGCTGGCCAACCAGGTATTGCCAGGCCTGACGCGACTGCTTCATGTCGATGCTGTCGCGGATGACCAGCGACTCACCGGCCTTGAACGGCGGCTCCAGGGTGTTGAAGCGGAACATCGCGTACTCGCCGGACCAGCTCTCGGGCGTCGCATCCTTGTAGTACTGGGGATACTGAAAGGCGATTTCGTTGCGGGTGGCGAGGGTCTTGACCCCATCGGCGCCGCCGACGATGTTCTTGAAGCGGTACTCGATGGACTCGGCTTCGAGGCGCATCAGGTAATTCCACATCACCTCGACGCCTTCCTTCGGAATCGGGAAGGGCGTGCCGCCGATACAGCCTTCCAGCGAGTAGCCGCCGTCCTTGGTCTTGCAGCGGGTGGCGTTCTTGGCGACGTTGTCGTACACCTCCTGCGGCGCGGCGGCGGTGCGGTGACTGGGGTAGACGTCGATGCGGAAGGTTTCGGGGTACTTGGCGAGCAGGGCCTTGGTACCGTCGGAGAGCAAATCGGCGTACTGGGCGGCGTTCTTGGCGTTGACCTGGAACAGCGGCTTTTCGTCGGTGAAGATCTGGGTCGGGATGGCACCCAGCTTCTTGCCGGGCAGCGCCTTGGTGATGCCGCCGGTCCAGGCCGGAATGCTGCCATCCTTGTTGGCGGCCTTCTCGCCGCCCAGCGGGGTCAGGGTGGTCTTCAGCTTGGCGGCTTCGTCGGCGCCAACCGCGGCGTTGGCGGCCTGGCCGCCGGCCAGCAGGGCCACCAGCGCGGTGGCGAGAATCGTCTTGTTGCTCATGGATGTCTCCTTTTAATTCGGATCAGAAGGTGCGCTGAACGGACAGGGACACGAAGTCGCGGTCGCCATGGAAGTTGGCGTAGGACAGCGCGCCCGCACCGGTGATGACGGCGCCGGACGGGCCGTAGTAGTGCGTGAAGTTGAGGCCGGTCTGCCAGGTCTTCTGGTAGTCGCCCTTCACGCCGATGCTGACGTTGCCGCCGTGCTCGGACGGGAACAGTGCGCCATTCACCGAGGAGCGGCCGGACAGGCCGTAGCTCAGGCCGATGGGCACCTGCAGATCGAGTCCGGGCAGAACCTGGAAGTATTCCGGCTGGAACACGAACTGGATGGCGCTGGCGTCCTTGGTGGCGTTGGGATCGAGCGCACCCGGGTTGTCGCTGATTGCCAGGCGGCGGTTGAAGGCGAACTCGCCGACGAAGGACGCGCCTTCCCACAGGGCGCTGGCGCCCATTACGCTGATCGCCGACAGGTTGAGGTGCATGGTCTTGCCGGTGGCGTAGGCGTTGCGGTCCTTGCCGTTGGCGTCGGCACCAACCACCACCACGTTGCCGGCGGCCACCAGCGGCATATTGTCGCGGAAGGACAGCTCGCCGGCCACGTTGGTCTCGCCAACGAGGGTGCTGAAGCTGGCGCCGACGGTACGGATGTTCTCGCCGAACACCTGCACGTAATCGCCACCGAAGGCGCCCCGCGGATTGACGCCCGGCCGCACGTAGAACTGGGGCATCTTGTCGTGGAACTGGGCCGCGTAGAAGCCATACTCCGCGTCGCCGGACTTGTACTTGACCTGCATGCCGCCCTGCCCCGAGTCGCGGGCGTTCAAGTCCTTGCCGCGGCCGAGGATCAGCCCCGGCGCCATGGCGCCGAGGTTGAAGCTCTCACCGCCGGCATCGACGAAGTCGGCAAAGCTGAAGTAGCTGCCGGCGGCCGGCAGGCGGCTCTTGCGCCATTCCAGCTGATAGTAGGCACCGATGCTGACCGTCGAGCTGAGCTGCAGGTTGCCGCCGATCTGGCCGACCGGGCGGGCGACCTCCTTGAACTGGGAATTCGGCACCGACAGGGCGCGGGCCAGATCCAGCGGCGTCTGCGCACCGGCGATACCGTTGGAACCGAAGAACAGGCTTTCGCCGTAAAGCTGGGTGTAACGCCCGGCCTTGACGTTGAGGTTCATGTCCCACGGCGTGAAGTTGCCGTAGCCGAACATATCCAGGAATTCGGCCTTCTGGCCGTGAAGCTGCTCGGTGGCATGGGTGAAGCGGTCGGTCGCCACCGACTGGGAGTTGACGCCCTGGGTGCCGGGGTTGTCGTTGCGGCGGTGATAGACGTCGTCATACCAGGCCGCGCCGCTCATGCGGAAACCGAAGTCTTTCTTGTAGCGGAATTCGAGCTCGGAAAGCAGGTCGAGGCGATTGGAAATCAGCCCCTTGCCGAAATTCAGGTCGCCGTCGTTGATATTGACCTGGAGACTCGCCGGATCGCCGGCCACCTTGCCGTCGGCGCTGCGCACCCGCGCGGCAGCACTGTACTTGACGGTGTTGTCCCAGGAAACCGTAACGTCGGAATTGCCGGTATCGATCGCGACGGCGGCGGCGCCACCACTCGCCAGCAGAGCCGCGGCGGCGGCGATGGCCGCCACCAGACGACCGTTTCGCACAGCAAACGGCAGCGGCGCACCTTCCCTGCAAGAACGCTTGTTCATGTCTTCCTCCTCATGCGTGGTATGACTTGTTGCCCTTCCCGCGGCACAGGTCTTTGGCCTGCTTTGCGGTGGGTTGGGACGCAAGTTATCGCTCGGGAGGATTACCGTCCAATACCATTATTTCCCCTCACCAATACCTTCTGGGTATGATCGAATCCGGCATCCAGCCACATCGGGAAAAAGGAGAAGAAAGTGGATCTGCGCCACCTGCGCTACTTCGTCGCCGTCGCCGAAGAGGAGAACATCGGACGGGCCGCCGCCCGGCTGCACATCTCGCAGCCGCCCCTGACCCGGCAGATCCAGCAGCTTGAAGAGGAACTCGGCGTCACCCTGTTCATCCGCACCCCGCGGGGCATGGAACTGACCCAGGCCGGCGAGCTGTTTCTGGAGGAAGCGCGCAACATCCGCTCGCTGGTCGAACAGGCCACCGAGCGCACCCAGCGGGCCGACCAAGGCAAGCTCGGGCGCCTTGACGTGGCCATCTTCGGGTCGGCCATCCTCGACGCCATTCCCAAGCTGCTGCTGGCCTTTCGCAACCACCACCCGGACGTGAAGGTGGTGCTGCACACCATGACCAAGGCCGAGCAGATCGAGGCCCTGCGCCAGCGCCGCATCTCGGTCGGCTTCAACCGCATGCTGACCCCGCTGGAGGACATCGGCGTCCAGCAGGTCGCCATCGAAGACCTGCTGCTGGCCATCCATGCCGACCACCCGCTGGCCCGCCAGCCGAGCATCCGCTTTGCCGACCTGCAGGACCACCCGATGGTCCTGTTCCCCACCGGCGCGCGCCCGAGCTTCATCGACCGGGTGATCGGTCTGTGCAGCGAAAGCGGCTTCCAGCCGCAGATCTCGCAGGAAGTAGGCGATGCGGTCACCGGCGTGGCCCTGGTGGCGGGCGGCTTTGGCGTCTGCCTGGTACCCGAGTCGGCCACCACGCTGCAGTTTCCGAGCGTGGTCTACCTGCCGCTCACCGATACCCCGCCCAACTTCCACGTGGACCTGAGCTGCATCTACCGCAAGAACGACCAGTCGCCGATCCTCGCGGCCTTTCTGGAGACCGTCGAGGAATACAAGAAGACTTCCCCCGGATCGCGCCGCTAAGCCCCGGCACGCCCCGCCGCGACCTATTTACCTTGAATACCTCCAGCAATCTTGACTATGGTTCAGAGAAGACACGCCCGCGTCTTTCTCCAACATCATTTTCCATCGAGGTATTCCCCGTGCATCTCACGCCCTGCGCCGCCCTGTCCGCCCTGACCGTGTTCGCCGCTCATGCGGCACCCGCCCTTGCCGATGATGACGACAACTGCCGGCGTAACGCGCGACCGACCATCTCCTTCGTTGAATTCCAGTCTCCCAACCTGATTATCAACAGCAGCGGACAAGTCGTCCCCAACGGGCTCCTCACCGTGAAGGGCAAGCTGCAGATACCGGCGGATTGCCGGCGGGGACACGAACGCAACAGCCCCCGCCCTGGTCTGCCGGCGGTACTGATCCTCCACGGCTCGTCGGGCGTCGATGCCCGCGGCGACTTCCATGCCGAGTCCCTCCATGCGGCCGGCATCGCCACACTGGAAATCGACATGTGGGAAGCCCGCGGCGTAAGCAATGGCGCCAGCCGCCCTGCCCTGCCGGCCCTCACCTACCCCGACGCCTTCTCGGCACTGCGTTTTCTGGGCACACAAGCCGGCATCGATGCACAACGCGTCGGCGTGCTCGGTTTCTCGTGGGGCGGCGTGATTGCCATGGCCTCGGCGAGCAACAACGTGGCCAGCGCCGTCGGTGGCACCCTGCGCTTCAAGGCTCACGTGGCCCACTACCCGGTGTGCTACGCCTACAACAACCCCAACATTCCCTACTCCGCCTTTGGGGCAACGGCCGGCAACCCGCTCACCGGCGCACCGGTACTGATACAGATCGGCACCCAGGACGACTACGACCGGGCCACAACGGCGGACAACGGCGCCCAGCGCTGTATCAATCTCAAGGCCAGCCTGACCGCGGCGGAGCAACGCAACATCGACGTGGTGACCTACGACGGCGCCTATCACGCCTGGGACAAGCTGCAGGTGTCCTTCAAGCCCTACGACCCGTTCGGCCACCTGGGCGCTGACCGCTTCAATGCAGCAGCCCGCATCGACATCCGCCCCGACGTTGCCAAAGCCCATGAGGCGCGACAACAACTGGTCCGCTTCTTCGAGCGCAAGCTCTGAACTCCCCGCCTCCGCCCGACCTGCGGATAAGGGGCCGGGCTAACTGCGCAGCTTGCGTGCTTCCATGATCGAAGGCAGGTTACCTTCGATCCAGTCAGCCAGCGCCTCGACCCGTCGCGCGACCTCCAGCCCCAGCGGCGTGAGGCTGTATTCGACATGCGGCGGCACCACCGGGTAGGACTTGCGCAGCACGAAGCCATCGCTCTCCAGCCACTGCAGGGTCTGCGCCAACATTTTCTCGCTGACACCGCCGATCTTGCGCCGCAAGTCGCTGAAGCGATGCGTGCCGGCCAGCAGCGCCACCAGCACCAGCACGCCCCAGCGGCTGGTCACATGCTGGAGCACGTCCCGCGACGGACAGTCGACTGCAAACAGTTCGCCACGCCGCATCTGTTCAGACAAGGTCGCGGGAGGAATCAGGGACACATCGGTTTCGCTCATGGATACTTACCTTCAGGTACGTACTTACTAAAAGTAAGTTAGGGAATTATTCTGCCAGCTCCCAACGTATCCACAAAGGACTTGCACCATGATCGTCATCACCGGCGCCTCCGGCCAACTCGGCCGCCTCGTCATCGAAGCCCTGCTGCACAAGCTCCCCGCCAGCGAAATCGTCGCCGCCGTGCGGACCCCCGCAAAAGTCAGTGACCTGGCCGCCCGCGGCGTGCAGGTCCGGCAGGCCGACTACACCCAGCCCGCCACGCTGGATGCCGCCTTCCAGGGCGCCGACAAGCTGCTGCTCATCTCCTCCAGCGAAGTCGGCCAGCGGGTCCCCCAGCACCGGGCCGTCATCGACGCCGCCCAACGCGCCGGCGTGAAGCTGCTGGCCTATACCAGCCTGCTGCACGCCGACGTCTCGCCCCTCGGGCTGGCCGCCGAACACCAGGCAACCGAAGCCCTGCTACGCGCCTCGGGCCTACCCCACGTGCTTCTGCGCAACGGCTGGTACACCGAGAACTATGCCGCCAGCGTGCCGGCCGCCCTCGCCCACGGTGTGCTGCTGGGCAGTGCCGGCACCGGACGCATCGCCTCGGCGGCCCGCGCCGACTACGCGGAAGCGGCCGCCGCCGTGTTGACGCAGGACGACCAGGCCGGACGCGTCTACGAACTGGCCGGCGATACGGCCTACACGCTGGCCGAGCTGGCCGCTGAAATAACAACACAGTCCGGCAAGGAAATTGCGTACAAAGACTTGCCCGAAGCCGATTACAAGGCGATTCTGCTCGGTGCCGGCCTGCCGGAAGGGCTCGCTGCCCTGCTGGCCGATTCCGACGTGGGCGCCTCGAAGGGCGGGCTGTTCGACGACAGCCACCAGTTGAGCCAGCTCATCGGCCGTCCGACAACAAGATTGGCGACAAGCATCGCCCCATCCATTCCCAAGGAGTCGTTGTAATGAAAGTGATCACCCTGCGCAGTCCCGCAGCACTCGACAACCTGCAACTCATCGATGGCGCCGCCCCTGGCGAACCCGGTCCGGGCGAAGTACGCGTGCGCGTGCATGCCAGTTCCCTCAACTTCCACGACTACGCCGTAGCGGTCGGCATTCTGCCGGCAGCCGACGGGCGGATTCCCATGTCGGACGGCGCCGGGGTGGTGGAAGCGGTTGGTGCGGGCGTCGCCGAATTCAAGGTCGGCGATCACGTGGTGTCGTGCTTCTTTCCGGGCTGGCTCGATGGCGAACCGACGGTCAGCGACTTTGCCACCACGCCGGGCGATGGCGTTGACGGCTATGCCCGCGAATGGATTGTGAAGCCGGCGCACTGGTTCACCCACGCCCCGGCCGGCTACAGCCATGCCGAAGCAGCCACCCTGACCACCGCCGGCCTCACCGCCTGGCGTGCCCTGGTCGTCAATGGCGGCCTGAAGGCGGGCGACTCGGTGCTGGTGATGGGAACCGGTGGCGTGTCGATCTTTGCGCTGCAGTTTGCCAAGGCCATGGGCGCAACGGTCATCGCCACCTCGTCGTCCGACGAGAAGCTCGAACGCCTGCGCGCCCTCGGCGCCGATCACACGATCAACTACAAGACCCACGCCGACTGGGGTGCCAAGGCTTTCGAGCTGACCGGCGGCCGCGGCGTAGACCACGTGGTCGAAGTGGGCGGGCCGGCCACCCTGCCCCAGTCGATCGCCGCCGTGCGGGTGGGCGGACACATCGCCCTCATCGGCATCCTGACCGGCATCAGCGGCGACGTGCCGACCATCGCCCTGATGCTCAAGCAGGCGCGCCTGCAAGGCCTGGTTGTCGGTAACCGCCGGCAGCAGATCGACATGGTGCGGGCCATCGAAGCCAGCGGCCTGCGCCCCGTCATCGACGCCAGCTTCCCGCTCGAAAAGATCGCCGATGCCTTCCGCCACCAGGCTTCCGGGGCGCACTTCGGCAAGATCTGCCTGACCTACTGACCCACCCTGCGCGCGTCGTCAGAAGCGCCAGTCGGCCTTGGCCAGCAAGGCGCTCGACGCGAAGCCGGCGCCGCGCTCGTAGTGGTAAGCCAGCGCCAGGTCGGAGTGCTTGCTGCGCCCCGACAGGCCGATACCCATCTGGTTAAGGACGGCAGGAGCGGCCCACCCATTCGATGAGAAAGTGCCGCCCTGCCCTGCGAAACCCGCCTGGATAGCACCACGGCCGCCCCCCAGACGGGGGGCGGTCAACAGGCGCCCGTCGACGGACCAATCGAGGCTGGCCGCCGTGCCCAGCGGGGATTCGAGGACAACACCGAAGCGCGCGCGCAGGTCTTCGAGGGTTTTTCCGTGCACCGCCAGATTGATGCTGTCGGCGCCCTTTTCAGTGAATTGCTGCCGATCGAAGCGCTGGTATTCCAGACCGAGGAAGGGCGCCAGCCTGACCCGCGGCACCGCCATGAGGTGGGCCACATCCAGCCGGGCACCGGTGGCAAAGGCATGGCTGTTGCCGCTGGCCGTCCGGTTCAGCGCCGACGAATAGCCGGCCCACAACCCCGCATCGGGAATACTGATGCTGCGGCGGGTGTCGATGCTGCTGTAGCCCTGGAAGAGCTGGGCGGTGGCCATCACGGCAGCGGCCCGGTAAGTGGCATAAGCCCCCACATGGCCGGACTGCAGCCTGGCCTGCCCGGGCGCACTGTCGGCCCAGTCCAGATCCGACGACAGGTAGCCAAGCGCGGCACCAAAGGTCCAGTTCTCGTCGTGGCGCATCGCCATGCCGGCCACCAGGGTGGTGGTGTTTTGCGTGAAACCGCTGCGCTCCGCATCGGAAGACTGCCGTGAGCGCACGCCCTGCAGCTTGATCCACGTCCGGCGGCCCTTGTCATCGACTTCCGGCACACGCTGGCCGGCCGGCGCAAAGGGGCTCGAAGCGCTCGTCAGTTGATCCATGAACAGCCGCGACTGATGCAGGCCGGCCAGGCCGAGCGCCCCATGACGCTCCGCCCCCAGTTGGGCGATCACCTGCTGCAGCCTGGGGTCGGCGCGCTCGGTGGACAGATTGAGGATGTCCAGCGCAGTAAACACCTTGTCCAGATCGCTGTAGGCCTGAACAGTCAGGCCATCCATGTAACGCCCGACCTTGAGGGCGTTGCCGCTGAGTCGCGGGCTGTAGGCCAGCAGATTGACCTCGCCCATCGGCGCCGCCAGCACGTAATTCCTGAGCGGCACCTGAAAGCCCGCCACGTCTCCGGCATTGCGCCCGACATAGTATTGAATGCCGCCGCCCTCGCCCCAGTAGGCCCCCACCGGGTCCACCCTGGAACTCGTGATCGGCCCCGCCTTGCCGCTCCAGAAGGTCACCCCGGCGGGCACCAGCACCAGTGCAAAAGTGTTGTTCCGTGTCCCGTCGGCATTGACCGGCAACGCCAGCCGATCCATCAACTCGGCACGACTCAGGCCGCGCGTTTCGGCCAGCGGTGCAACCCAGCTCCCGGCCTGCCCGGCCTTGCCGGGCTCGGCAGGCGTGTAATAGGAACGAATGGCGACAAAGGCTTCGGTCGTGTGGACTTTATAAACCGTCGTGCCGGCCTCGAAGGGCTGGTTGCCGGCGGCGCCGGATGTGATGGTGTTCACGTATTCCGCCGGCACGCTGGCATCCACAATCAGCAGGCCCGGAATATCCGCCGGGCTGGCTGTGCCGAGGGCCTGCACATTCGCCGTCAGCGCGGCGCAGGCCAGCAGGACCAGGCCCCGCATTTTTGCTTGAGGCTGTTGCATCGGGCTAGACCTGTCGCATCCACTGCCGACGCCTGATAAAGGCGCCCACACCAACCGCCGCGGTGGTGGCCAGCAAGCCGAAAGGCGACAGTAGCGGCACTTGCGCAGTCTGCGGAACCAGGTGCACCGTGTATTCCTTCTGAATGTTGTAGTCGGCCAGCGTTCGATTGCCCTCCAGGGTCTTGCCAGCAAAAATCAGGACTATCTGGTCGAGCGGAATGCCCTCCTGGTCCTGGATCTTCCCCTTGACGTTGCCGATAGTGTCAGTCGGCTCAACGTTGAGTGTGATGGTCTGGCCGGTGAGTTGTATCTTGACGAATAGCTGCATGCTTGAAAACGGCTTAAATAGAAGCAGAATACAATTAAATTCAAAAAGTCGGGCTGCTGGCTGATTGTCGGCTAAGGAGACCTCGGCGATCCTTTGAAAAGGAGAACGGAACATTGTGGTTGGATGTTCTCCTATGTCGATCACACGACCCTCCATGTGGCGGCGCGCTGAAATAATTCGCTTGACCCTCACGTGACGTCAGGCTCCAACCTTGCTGCACGCGTGAAGAAAGGAGTATCCGATGTTGCTTAGAGTGGGGGAACTGGCCAAACGCTGCGGGCTCACTGTGCGCACGCTGCACCACTACGACGCCATCGGCTTGCTCGCACCTTCTGCGCGCTCCGACAGCGGCTACCGGCTTTACAACCGTAACGACATTGCCCGTTTGCACCAGATTCAGGCATTGCGGCGTTTCGGTTTGTCGCTGGCCAATATCGGGGATGTGTTGGCAAATCCCGGGACTCACCTTTCGTCTATCGTCGATCAGCAAATCCGGATGCTGGATTGCCAGATCGCTCAAAGCACGACCTTGCGTGAGCGGCTAGTCCAGTTACAGGGGCAGTTGCAGCGGGGAGAGGAACCGGAACTTGCCGGCTGGCTAACGACTCTGGAGATGATGAACATGTACGACAAATACTTTACGAAGGAAGAGCAGAAACGTTTCCCACTGTTGAGCACGGCAGAGAATAGTACCGTTGCCGAGTGGGCTGAATTGGTGCAATCGGTGCAACAGGCGATGGAGACGAAGGTGCCACCGCAAAGCCCCGCTGCACTGGCATTGGCGAAATGCTGGATGACAATGCTTATGCGGGATTCGCACGGCGATCCGCGTTTGCTGGCCAAACTGAATATGATGCACTTCAACGAACCTGCTGCGCAGGCGCAGACCGGCGTTACACTCGAGATAATCGCTTATGTTCAGCAGGCTTATGCCGAGACGAAATACGCGATCTATCAAGAATATCTTTCGCCGGCAGAGATGATTTTTCTGCGCAAGAACTATATCCGCGGCACCAGCAAATTTCCCGCATTGATCGCCGAGGTTTTCCAGCATATGGAGGACGGCGTTTCCCCGGATGATCCGCGCATGCACCAACTGGCTTTGCGCTGGATGGAAGTGGTGCGCTCTTATGTGGGTGACGATCCCGGGACTCAGGTGAAGCTGCGCGAGGCCATGGCGCAGCATCCTGAGTTATTGGAGGGCTCGGGCATAGACCAGCGTCTACTGGGCTACGTCAGGCAGGCCATGTCGCAGCTGAAACCGCACTAGCCCTTAAGTCGTGCGCTCCTTGTCCATCTATAAGCACAAGGAGCGCCCCTTGAATTTCTCCTACCCAGAAAAATATACGACAAGCAAGGTCAAGCTCAGGAGCGCCTTCTGTTTCCAGGGTGAAGACCGCGCCATCTCCCACTTGATATGCAGGTAGCAAGGCAGCCAAATGGAGAAGGCCTGGCACGGCCCCACCTGTGGGTCGGACTTCAGTCCGACACCCCCGTCGGCCCTTGTGGATGGAGCGGTGTCGCGCCAATCCAGTCAGCGGAGCGCCGCGCAGACGTCCCTGACCTGAGCACGCAACCAGCGATGGGCCGGATCGGCATCCAGCCGCGGGTGCCACAGCAGTGAAACCGTGATCTCCGGTGTGGCGAACGGAAGGGGGAAACCATGCATGCCGGCGCGCAGGTTGCCGGTGTGTCGTTCGGGAACGCTGGCGATCAGGTCCGAGGCCCGAGCCAGGGCCAGCGCCGTCGAAAAGCCCCCGACGATGGTGACGATCTTGCGTTCCAGTCCGAGTGCCGCCAGGGCCTCATCAATCGGCCCCTTGTCCCTGCCCTGACGCGAGACGTAGATGTGGCGCCCGGCCGCATAACGGGAAGGCGTGAGTTCCACCTGGCTCAGCGGGTGCCCGATGCGCACAACGCCAATGAAGCGGTCCCGGAACAATGCCTGCACACGCAATTCTGGCGCTGTCGTCTGCCCGACAACCCCGGTTTCCAGATCGACCAGCCCGTCGCGCAGCGGCTTGCTGTCCTTGTCCGCTTTCTGCACGAAGCACAAGCGCACGCCGGGTGCTTCCGCGCCGACGCGGGCAATCAAGTCCGGTCCGAAATTTTCAACAAAACCCTCGCTGGTCCGCAGCGTGAAAGTCCGGACCAACTGTGCGAGATTGAGCTTTTCGGCCGGGCGTAAAACGGCTTCACTGTCCTGCACCAATTGAGCGACGCGCTCGCGCAGTTCGATGGCGCGCGGCGTTGGCACGAGACCGCGCCCGGCCCTGACCAGCAAAGGGTCGCCCGTTGTCTCGCGCAATCGCGCCAGCGCCCGGCTCATGGCCGACGGGCTGAGCCGCAAGCGGCGGGCGGCGCCGGCCACGCTGCCTTCGGCAAGCAACACATCCAGCGTGAACAGCAGGTTCAGATCAGGTCTCGACATGGGGCAACGATAGCAGTGCTTGTTCGACAGGTGGCGCCAGACGCATCAACAACCTGCAAACGCAGCGCCTTCCGCCATATCCGGCCAGGACCTACGATCCACATAGCCCCGTCCGGAGCGCCCCACACAAAAGGAGTCTACGGTGAAAACCATCATTGCCGGGCAAGCCGCCGCAGCGTCTCGCAGCACCAAAACACCCCCATCGGTGCGCTGGGCGCTGGCCAGCCTGGCGCTATCCGTATTGCTGTCGTCCCTCGGCACCAGCATTGCCAATGTGGCCTTGCCGAACCTGGCACAGGCGTTCAACGCCTCCTTCCAGGCCGTCCAGTGGATCGTCATTGCCTACCTGCTCGCCATCACCACCCTGATCGTCAGCGCCGGCCGGCTGGGCGACATCATCGGCCGCAGAAGGCTGCTGTTGATCGGCCTCTCGCTGTTCACGCTGGCCTCGCTCCTGTGCGGCATGGCGCCCACCTTGTCGCTGCTGATTGCGGCACGGGCGCTGCAAGGCCTTGGCGCAGCCATCATGATGGCCCTCGCCATGGCCTTCGTCGGCGAGACCGTGCCGAAAGAAAAAACCGGCAGCGCCATTGGCCTGCTCGGAACCATGTCGGCCATTGGCACCGCGCTTGGCCCATCGCTCGGCGGTGTCCTGATCGCCGGGCCCGGTTGGCGGGCCATATTTTTCATCAACCTGCCGCTGGGGGCGCTAACGCTTTTTCTCGCCCATCGCTACCTGCCCGTCGCGCAAAAAAACCCGACAACGGAACGCCCCGGCTTCGACACGATAGGCACCCTGCTCCTGGCCCTGACGCTTGCCGCCTATGCCCTGGCCATGACGAGCGGGCGCGGCAGTTTCGGGCCGCTCAACACGGCACTGCTTGTGGTGGCCTTTATCGGTGCCGGTCTTTTCGTGTTGGCCGAAACGAAAAGCACATCCCCGTTGATCCGCCTGGCGATGTTTGGCCAGCTTGAGCTGAGTGCCAGCCTGGCCACCAGCACCCTCGTTTCAACCGTGATGATGGCGACACTGGTGGTCGGGCCGTTCTACCTCTCCCGTTCGCTCGGGCTTGACGCGGCACGGGTGGGGCTCGTCCTGTCGGTCGGCCCGGCGGTGGCCGCACTGACCGCCGCCCCTGCCGGGCGCATCGTGGACCGGCTGGGCACCCAGCGCGTCAGCACGGCGGGGCTCATCGGCATGGCGACCGGCGCCATCGCGCTCTCCATGTTGCCGACAATGTCCGGCATCCCCGGCTACCTCGCCCCCCTCGTCGTCGTCACCGCCAGCTATGCGTTCTTCCAGACCGCCAACAACACCGCCGTGATGAAAGATGTCAGCCCGGAGCAACGTGGCGCCATTTCCGGCCTGCTCAACCTATCGCGCAACCTCGGGCTCATCACCGGCGCCGCCGTCATGGGCGCAGTCTTCGCCTTCGGAGCGGCATCCAACGACATGACAACCGCGCCCCCCGAAGCCGTTGCCAATGGCATGCGCATCACCTTTGGCGTCGCCACGGCGCTGCTTGTTGTGGCGCTGAGCATCGCGGCGGGTGCCAAGCGCCGCGCATTCCGGAATCGGGCAGTGGCTCCGTGAGCGGCAAATCAATCTGGTTTTGACGGCCCGGCACGGTCGTCTGGCTTGAAAACGCAAACCTGCCACGCGCTGCATGCCGGCTGAATGCGCACCAAGGCCCCACCCCTCGCCTCGTTAACTCATTTGACATTTCAAAGCCCCTCCAGACACAATCCCCACCGCATCATAATGTGCAAATGTCATTGATAATTTCCATTCAGGAGGAGCAAGAAAATGTCCCAGAACGTGGTTTCCCTGTCTTTGTCCGGCGAGCAGATCGAGCAGGTGCTAAAAGCGCTGGCAGCGCTGGAGAACGGGCTTGCGGATTTGGTGTCGCTGTCGGTGGATGAGCGGCGTGAGTTGCGCAAGATGGGGCCGAAATCGGAAATGTTCGCGCGCAAGGCCTATGAGGTGATCGGGCAGTCGCCAGAGATTCTGCCGGGGCAATTCGTGTTCAGTGAGTTTGCGGCCGACATGGTGGCGCTGGATCAGTTGCGGCCGGTATTTGCGCGCATCACCGCGCTGGCGCAACGCGCGCAAGACACCGAGATGGCGCTGGGCAGCGACATCTTCAACGCGGCGCTGGAGGGCTACCGTTTTGCCAAGCTGGCCGGCAAGGGCACGGCGCTGGATGAGCTGCGCGCCCAGGCCTCGGTACGTTTTGCGCGTCAGGGTCGGCGCAAGGAACCGGTGGCCGAAGAGGCGGTTTGATCCGGTTTCCCTCCACGGTCAGAGAGTTCACCTGAAACTTGAACTTGCGAAACGCCCGGTTACGGGCGTTTATCATTTCAGCAAACCCTTTCCGGCGGGGTTTGAAGGGGTTCAAGGCGGTTTTGAATGTTTGTTGTGCGGACTTGAACGGGTTCATGCCCGATTCAAAGCGGTTCAGCTCCGGAGTGAACTTTTTCAAGGCCGGCTTGAAGCGGTTCAGCGCTGAGCCAGACACATAGAGCTTGTCGGAAGGGAGGGGCCTGACTTAGTGATTTCGCGCCATCACGTCAGTTGGTCAAGGTTCGTCACGCATGCCGCAAATTTTCGTACTGCTGACTACGCTGAGAATTTAGTTCGTTGGGAATTCGGCCGGAGCGGCCCCTAGTACTGCTGCGGATGATTGACAACTAAGAGATTTCAAGCAGCCTTTCAAGGCAGACATCGTTGGGCACTGTGTGAGAAATCCACTCGGTTCCATTCGATGGCGCGTTTGCGCCAATGGGTCTCGATAGCCTGCGTGAAGTCCGCACGAACGAGCTTGGCCCTGGATTCACACCACTGCGCAGACTCCCGGCGAATAACCACGCCCTCTAGTGGCCCTTGACGATAGCGGCTGGAGCGTGTGGCCACCAACTCTTTCAGCGACGCAACGGTGTACCGTCCGTGTGCGACCTGGGGCACTGTGACCAGCCCTGCCGATAGCGCCAGCGCATTGCGGCGCGAGCTGCACCAAAAGCGACCTGCGAGCCGGTCATACACATCAAACAGCAGGAACCAATCGGGCAGTGCGACATATTCCAGTGAATGACGTGCGGCGCACCACTCGCCAAACACGATGATGTCGGGCGCCAGAACGCTGCGAAGCGCGTCGTCATGCTGAGCAAACCATGCCGGAAGTCGAGCAAACTGCCCAGCATGAGGCTCGGCCAAATACTGACCACGGTTTTGTACGCGCAGGCTGCCATCTGGTGCCAGAGAAAATCCGAGATTGGCGCCGTCCAGTTTTTCCTCCACCACCACTTCGCCAGCCAGCAAGCCCTTGACCTCGGCAGGTGAAAGCACCTTATCGTCGCGTGGTGCGTCCTGGCCTAGCCAAACCAAGTGCGGCGTGTGAGGAAAGCGGAAGAAATCGGTCATTCGTTCAAGTTCCTATCGTCCTTTTTTCTCGGCATGTTTCTGACGGGACCATGCCTCGACAATCGGCTCCAGCAGCACTAGGTGCTGGCCCAAGACAGTCTCCCAGTCATGCCAGTCGGTGTCGCCGGCGAAAGCTATGCAACCTTCGCCATACAAAGCGTGGGCTGCCAAGGCCGCCGCCACCATCTTCTTGTCAGCGGCATCGTGAATCACAGGGGACAGGATGGCGGGAAGTACCCCGTTTCCATCCACGTCGTAATTCACCTCCACATCGTCCACCGCAGCGGTACTCCACTTGTGGATGACCACCTGAATCCCGAAATCGTTGAACCCGAGTTTATTGTTGTATTCCTTGTAAATCTCTCCAGCCAAGTCCAGCACCAATCGAGACTCGCTCTGTTGAAACCGATCTAACCAAGTCCAAATCTGCATTCTCAGTAGCGGGTCGGGTGGCGTAGCGTCAATGTCTTTCGGATGCTGCGGGTCTGCTGCGCTGGCGGCTATCAACACATTGGTATCGACTACATATCGCGCCTTCATGGCTTGGCTGCCTGCTGACGTTCAAACATCAGGCGTGCCTGCTCACGAGTTTCGCCTAGCGCATCACCAAAGAAGCCGACGGGCCAGTTTTTCACGCGACCGAAGTCGTCCAGTTCCAACTCACGAAGCTTGGCGGTCTTGCCGTCACGCTCGACGAAGTACATGGCAGCCTCGTTTGGACTCACCTGTTGCTTGGCCATCAAGGTCTGCATGCGGCGAAACAAGTGTTCAGAGTGTGTCTCGACGATGAACTGGACCTTGCGTTGTTGACTGATCGTCACGAACAACTCGGCCAGAACAGATTGCGCCAGCGGATGCAAGTGAATTTCGGGTTCTTCCAACATGATGGTGCTACCCGGCGGAGCAAAGTGCGCAACGACAAGGACGGGCAGCACTTGCGAAACACCAATGCCTACGTCGCGCAGATTGCACGCCACCCCGTCGCGATGAACGATTAGTTCATAGCGGTTGGAGCGTCCCTGCTGGCGAACCTCCAGACTGTCGGCTACCTTCATGCGAGCTAACCAAGACGACACCCCGTTAACGATGTAGTTCTGCCCATCACTCCTCAATAAGACACTGGCTAACAGCGCATCAACGGCGCTACGACCATCGATTCCCACATCGCCGGGTTTCGTTTTATTCCATGCGTAATCCCGCTCAGGTTTGCGCCGCAGCGGTCCCAAGTAGCTGATTGCCTCTAGTTCACGTCGAATGGCCAAGCTCAGATCTTCGACTATAGGGCCGTCTTGATTGAGGTCTGCAATTGCGTCCGCGGAAAATGCAATCGATCGTTCCGGCGCGAAGTTACGGCCTTTGAACCGAGGGAGCGTCTCTTCGTCCACAACAATAGAGAATGCCCCTTTGTCGCGACGTATGGCTCTGAAGCGACGGTCAGAAGTTCGCAAATCCAAGGTCTGAATCACCACACTTCCTGATGAAGTTTGGCCGTAGGTGCAATCGAACTTTCCCTTACTTATCCGAGCCCCGCCATCGCGCGCAAAGTCAAATCCAATTGAGAACTGACGCGGGCTTTCTGCAGCCTGATTCAGCACATCTTCAAACCCGCCAAAGTTGAATAAATCGTTGATTTCGTCGCCTCCGAGATTCAGGTGCACAGTGCGGTCCGGCGATTGAACAGTCTGTTTGAGCAATAACAGGCTCTGAATCAACGTCGATTTACCCGACGAATTCGTGCCCAACAGCATTGTTACAGGCTTCAAAGAGACCGGACCCGTGTCTTTCCATGCCTTGAAATTGATTAGACGAAGTTGTGTGAACATCGGTGCAACCCTCCGGATTTCAGTTGTATCCCGCCGCCAGTACCTAGCGCCGTGTGTAATATTCGTTGAATTAGAGAAGATTCTCGCTTGGCTCAGTGTGCAGTTTAAAGGCATGTGACTGACCAGAAGGCCTGCGTCTACGCGTCAAAGACGTGGTCCTCGCGCAGAGCACAATCATCGTGCGATGACGATAGGCTTGCATTGCGGTGGGTCAGACCGAAACAGGCTACCTGTTTCACCGCTCGATTGTCTGATGGCGCCAAGTCCGATATCGGATAGAAGCGGCCACTAACGTGAAAGACATCGACTGACCGCTCCGGCCGAGCAACCGACAGTCCACCGGCGATGTTATGCCTCTGAGTAGAGAACCCTCGCAGCCCCCCATCCTGATTGATGCCAAGCCTGTAAACGCAAATGCGCCCGGGGGCACCGGGCGCATCAAGGGGCATTGAAGCGGGTGTAGAGAAACAATAAAGATATATCCTTAAATGCACACAAGTCCATGATAATTAACAACGCTCTCAACACACTTAAAAATAAAGTTAGATCCTTGCATCCAATATAACTGCCTACTTTGACGAAGCATCAAACAATAAAGATGTATCTTTACTTCACTCACCAAGAGCAAGTTGGTTTGCTCCCCGACTTTTCATTCCCCACTGACATCACCACCCGTAGCCTGGCCAACACGCTCCACTTACCCCAGCCTGTCAGCGCGCAGCCCCCCTGCCCTGCTGGACCTTTAACCTGTCTGGGACCAGCGGAAGCCAACGTCGCTGAGGCGCTCATCCGACCTGTCGATGAAGCGGCTAGCGCCTGAAGATGCCTCACAACCCACCGCGCAGCACGCGGTCGACGCCCTCGGCGACCGGACGGCGATCTGCGGCCCCGATGGATAATCGTCAAACCAGTCGGTGCGCCACTCGAACACGTTGCCAGGCATCTCGCACAGCCCCCACGAAAGCCGCCGGGCGACGAGCCACAGGCTAAATCCACCGCTCAAATGACTCAGTCACTACATCGCGACGCCGCGTGACGATCCGGTGCAACTACCCGCCCGGCAGATGCCGCGCCCGACCGAGTACATGGCGGGCATTCATATCACATGCATCGACCGGATGCTACGCTCACCAGCAGCGTAAGCGTCGTCCCAACCCCGTCTTGACGCCTCAGACCCTCAGCCTCTCCAGGCGCTCATTCACCGCAGACAAATCAAAGTGCCCGGGCTCGAAGTCCTCCCCGCACCACGCCCGCATGGCGTGGTGTTCGGGGTGGTCCGGGTCGAGGATGGCCTCCAGGAAGTCGGCGTAGCCCGGCGCGCCGCCCACGTCTTCGGGCGGTGCGGCGTTGGCGCCGGTGAGGCACAGGGCGCAGGCCGACAAGATGGGATCCGGCGGGTGGCGTTTCTCCACCTTGATCCGGTGTTCCCAGTGATCGCCGAAGTCGTAGAGGTACTTGAACGACTTCATGCCCGCGAGCGCGGTCTTGAGCTGGATGCGCTGCTCGGAGCGGGGCGGATCGCCCCAGTCGAACTCCGGGTCGGGGACTCCATAGCGCTCCCCAGCGATCTCGAACTCGTGCAGATGCCCGCCGTGCCAGCCCATGACGCACTGGATGACGTGATGAAGCCTGGCAAGGGTGATCGACTCAGGCACGACGATCCGGCGCCAGATGGCGGGCTTGATCTCGGCCAGTTCGATCCGCAGTTGCAACAGATCGGCCGGTTTGCGGGTGCGCGGCTTGAGGGGGACGACGGTGCTCATGTCAGGCGGCGTTGAGAAGGGTCTTGGCGGGGTTGAGGTTCCAGGGCAGCAATTCGTCGATCCGGTTGATCGGGTGCTCGGCGATGCGCGTGAGCACTTCGCGCAGGTAGGCCTCCGGGTCGAGCCCGCTCAGCGTGGCGGTGCCGATCAGACTGTACATCGCCGCCGCCCGCTCGCCGCCGGCATCCGATCCTGCGAAGAGAAAGTTCTTCCTCCCCACGGCGACCGCCCGCAGCGCGCGTTCAGCGGCATTGTTGTCGATCTCGAGATGGCCGTTCGTGCTGTAGCGGATCAAGGCCGGCCATTGATTGAGCGCGTAGCCGATGGCCTGCATCAGGTCCGATTTGCGCGACACCCGGCGGCTCTGCGCCGCAAGCCAGTCATGCATGTCCGCCAGGCGCGGGGCGGCCTCCTGCCGGCGCAGCTGCGCCCGCTCGGCGGGCGGCTTGCCGCGCGCGCGGGCTTCGATGGCATATAGCGCCTGGATCCGGGTCAGCGCCTCGGCGGCCAGAGGCGAGGCGCTCGCGCGGTGGATGTCGTAGAACTTCCTGCGCACGTGGGCCCAGCAGGCCGCCTCGACGATCGTCCCGCCCTCGAAGAGCGCGTCGAACCCTGCATAGGCATCCGCTTGCAGGACGCCCTTGAAGGGGGCGAGATGGGCTTGGGGGTGGCACCCCTTGCGGTTCTCCGAGTAGGCGAACCAGACCGCCGGCGGATCCAGGCTGGCGGCCGGTCGATCATCGCGCACATAGGCCCACAGCCGCCCGGTCTTCGTTTCGCCCCGACCCGGTGAGAGCACCGGCAAGGGCGTGTCGTCGGCATGGACCTTGCCAGCGGCCATCACGTGGCGCTTCACCGCCTCGACCAGGGGGCTGAGCAGGGTGTGGCATTGCCCGACCCAGTCGGCCAGGAGGGCGCGTTCCAGGCTCAGCCCGCTGCGGGCGAAGATGGTGCTTTGCCGATAGAGCGGCAGGTGATCACAGAACTTGCCCACCAGCACGTGGGCCAGGAGCGCCGGCCCGGCAAAGCCCCGCGCGATGGGGCGGCTGGGCGCCTCGGCCTGGGCGATGTGATCGCAGCGGGCGCAGGCAAGTTTGGGGCGCACATGGCGGATCACCTTGAAGCTGGCCGGGATGTACTCGAGCATCTCCGAGACCTCCTCACCCAGGGGCTTGAAGGCGCCGCCGCAGCAGGGGCAACGGGTGTCGGTCGGTAGATGCTCAATCGTCTCCCGAGGCAGATCGTCGGGAAAGGGTTTGCGTTGGCGCCGCGGCGAGCGACCCGCGGCCGGTGGGGCGTCGGCCGTCTTGGCTGGCGCCGGCAAGGGCTGCGGCGTCAGAAGCAAGGGCAGGTCGAGCTGCCCTTCGGCCCGCCAAGATTCGGCGCGCCGCCCGAAATGCATCTGACGGTACTTGGCCACCAGCAGCTTGAGACGCACCACCTCGGCCTCGAGCTCACCCACCTGATGGCGCAGGGCGGCCACCTCGTCAGAAGGGTCGATGGGGGGAGGTGTTACAGGCTGGGGCATGACGCGAGTCTACGCGAGACACCCGTCGGTGAACAGCCCCCGGAATCCTATCCTGCCGCCTCCGGCTGCCAGGTGCGCACAGGGCGCCGCCAGTCGATGCCTTCGAGCAGCATCGCGAGCTGGGCCGCGGTAAGGACCACCGACCCCTCGCTGGCCTGGGGCCAGATGAAGCGGCCGTTCTCCAGCCGCTTCGCAAGCAGGCACAGGCCGTCGCCGTCCCACCACAGCAGCTTGAGCCGATCCCCCTTGCGTCCGCGAAAGACGAACAGCTGGCCCGAGAAGGGATCCTGCTCAAGTTGGCTTTGCACCAGCGCTGCCAGGCCATCGAAGCCGCGGCGCATGTCGGTGAAGCCACAGGCCAGCCAGATGCGGGTGCCCGGGCCGGGGCGGATCATCGGGACAGACTCGCCAGCACCCGCTCGAGCACCGCCAGATCCACCGGGCCGCGCACCAGGAGACGGGCGCGGGGCAGCTCGATCTCGATCTCGCCACGGGGCGTGGAGGCCCGCGTTGCGGGCGGGGGCGTGTCGGGCACCACCGCGAGCCAGCTCACGTCCGCCTCCGCCTGGGTCGATGGGCGCGACTTCTCGATCCATTTGCGGACCAGATTGGCATTGACGCCGTGGGCCAGGGCCACCGCGGCAACCGATGCGCCCGGCACCAGGCACTCCGCTACGATCGCCGCCTTCAGCTCGGGGCTGCGCCGCACATAGGCCCCACGCCGAGCCACTCCTGCTGCCTTCTCAATTTCCATGGTGTCCACCCTCAAAAATGGTGGACACCTTCGCTGCTCAAAGAAATGGGATCAAGACGGGACAGGGACGACGCTCACCCTAACGGGCTTGGGAGCGTTTTCTTTTATCGTATTTGGGGAAGTCCGTGGAGGGCAAAGCCCGGAGCGGACTTCCCCGTACAGCACAATTCTTTCGGCTGCACAATCCTGCTTCAGCGGTAGTCCCTCACCCGCAAGTGCCAGGTGACGGGCGTCTCTGTGGTGGCCCAAGGGATGTGATCGTTGAGTTCAACACCACTCCACCCCTTGCCGAGCACCGGGAACCGACCCTATGGCAACAGCAAGACGTGGACATCTATCTGCAAAGCGTTTGCAAGACGTTCAATGTTGTCGATCGAGATATTTCGTACTTGGCGTTCAACGTGCGCCACGAAGGTGCGATGCAAGCCAGATTCCAACGCGAGATCTTCCTGAGACCATCCCCGTTCCTTGCGGAGGCGAACTATGTTCATCGCAAGGAGCTCACGCGCCGTTGGCGCGCGTGAACTAGACGATGATTCGCTGACTGGCATTGAATCAGTGTCTCGGAATGATGCTTTTAAGTCAGCCGCGTTTACGTCACAATATTGCCCCTCCCGACATATTCAGTTCCTACTGAGTTCACGGAAAACGTCCTCACCCGGCCAACGCGATCATTCGATTAATTGGTCACGCGCCGCTACTGAAAGTCTCGAATCGCAATGTTTATTACTGACGTGTCAGCTCATCATCCTTTCATGTCGGGCCTTCTTGGCACTGGAAAAGATGCTTGGCGGGCGGTGGGTATCACTACGCCCAATGAATGGTTTTACGTGAGTTATGCTGTTTTTACACAGGAAGGGCGTTTTTCCGAAACAGTGATGATTTCCAATCCTGCGAACGAGTTGGTAGCTTTTTTTGATCGGGAGAGCAAAGGTGTTTCAATCGTTGGCATCCAACTCGTTAGCCCGCCGTTTTTGAACGGTTCGGCTCACTGGAAGATGGAGCCATTGATCCGAATCTGGAAAAAGCCGTCCGACCCGTTGGCGCACGTGTATGAGGTCGCTGATGGTAAGCAGTACTGCAGCGCTTACGGCACATGGGACATCTCCGAGTATGAATTCTGGAAGGAGTTCACTTCACTCCAGTGATCGCCCAGAGCCTGGATCTGAATGAGGTGCAGATCTGGATGGTCCGTTCAACACCAAAGATCTGGCGCAACTTGTTCTTGGCGGACGGAAGTCACTTTCTGGATCACCCTCCCACCATATGATCAAGGCGATCGTGTTCGACGTGTTTGGTACGCTGGCTGAGATTGGAGATCGGCGCCGTCCATACGCACGGCTTTTGCGCCTCGCAGCGCAGGCCGGACGGATTTCGCGGCCCGACGATGCCGCGCGGATCATGAGCATAAACGGTGACATCTGGGCCATCGCGACGTGGCTTGGATTGGCTCTCTCGCCAGCCCTGTGCGATGAGCTTGCCGACGAGCTCGCGATTGAGATCAGCAGTATTCGACTTTATCCGGAGGTCGTTCCGGTCCTCCGTGCTTTGCAAAGACAAGGGTTGCAACTCGGATTGTGTAGCAATCTGGCCAAACCATACGCACCCCCTGTGTTGTCCCTTCTACCCTTTGAGTTCGATGCGTATGCATGGAGTTTCGAGGTAGGTGTTGTGAAGCCGGACCACCGGATCTACAGCACAATTTGGCAGTCACTGGCGCTCAGTCCGGGCGAGGTGCTGATGGTCGGGGATACCTACGAGGCAGACTGCCTGGGGCCAAGGCGGGTTGGGATGCACGCAATCCACCTTGCTCGGAACCTGGCAAGCCCCGATCCCCGCTTTCTGCGGTCATTATCCGACTTGCCTTCGTATCTGGCACGTCAAGCTCCGCCATCCGTTCCGCAGTAGCCTTCGTCCCCCTCTTGGATCTTGAAACGATGCGCGAACACTCACAACTAGCGCTCCGGAATCCATTAGCATCGCGCCGCACTCAACATGGAGGACGCATGCATGATCGGTATCGACAACAACACGTGGCTAGTCTTCGAGGGGGTGAGCAACTATGGGCACGGGATCTGGCCGACTCCGATAATCTCGATTGCCACGTTGATCACCTGCGACAGCGATTGGGGCACGCTCCCCGCTTCAGCTCGGCTGGACAATGCTCACCTGGTTTTTCGGGAGGATTCGTTCGATCCCGTCACTCGGGTACGTCGAGGTCGCCTGTACGAGTGGCGGGACGGAGCCCTGAACCAGACGTGGTACTTTCCTCCGCATCCGGCAGAGCCTCCAGATCGCAACAACATGTCGATGGATGGCCGGCTGAATCGAATGCTCTATACGTACCACCCCGCCCGAATTTTCGCCTCGGCGTTTCCAAACTCAGTACGTGCCCAGTTGGTACTTGGAACCCAGTCAGCCCCCACTGTCTGGCGGATTGTCTCCGTGGAGACCATCGCATCAGGCGAAGAGCTGATCACGCTGCACGCCCGTTCTACCTTTGGTTGTCTGCCCGAGTTGATCGACGACCATATCCCCAAACAAGCGAGCCCAGAGGTAACGACAATTCTGGACAAGGTGGCCGATGCGGCATTTCGCTCCAGTCCGGTTTCCTTGATCGATCTTTGTCGTGCCGCGACAACCACGGTCCTGGCGTACTGGCTCGAAGCATCCGGAGATGCCCCAAACAACGTCCACCACCTCGACTTGGGCGACTTGCTGAAAGCGTTCGAAAAACAGCAAGGCAACGGCAATACCCAGCCCCCGTCAGCAGCAGGTTCGGCCATCCGTCTGCTGCAGCGCTTTCACTCTCGCGGAAAACCCAACGAGCAAAAACGCTACAACACCCGGCCTCCCACGGAGGAGGATGCCCAGTTCGCCCTAAACGCCCTGGGCTTTCTGCTTCGAGAGCTGGGGTGGGCTCGATGATGCGGGCACGTGCCCGGCAAGCCCCTCAAGAATCGGACAATCAGGACGATCGTCACCGCAACAACTCTCCGACAGACGTACCAGTGCGTCGCGCATGGTGATGAGCGCCTGAATTCGCTCATCCAGATCGCTCAAGTGACTTTCCGCGAGTTGCTTCACCTCCGCACTGGAGCGCTCCCCGTCATACCAGAGCGACAGGAGCTGGCGAATCTGCTCCAGGGAGAACCCGAGATCACGGGCACTGCGGATGAACTTCAGCGTGTGCAGATCCCGCTCCTGATACTGCCGGTAGCCCGCTTCGGTCCGGGGGCTGTGGCCAATCAAGCCGATCTGCTCGTAGTGGCGGATCATCTTGGCCGAGACACCGCTGGCCTTGGCAACTGCTCCGATGTTCATGTCGCCTTCCTCTTATCCAATTTGACGGGGCGCCAACGCCGAAGAAGCAACGCGTTCGACACCACGCTGACGCTAGAGAATGCCATGGCAGCACCTGCAATGACCGGGTTCAGGAGTCCAGCGGCCGCCAGGGGAATGCCCACGACGTTGTAAACACAAGCCCAGAACAGGTTCTGCCGCATTTTGGCGTAGGTGCGACGGGAGATGTCGATGGTTGAAGCCACCAGCGCCAGATCGCCACGCATCAAGGTCACCCCGGCCGCGTGCATGGCCACGTCCGTTCCGGTTCCCATGGCGATGCCAATGTCGGCGGCAGCCAATGCCGGGGCATCATTGATGCCATCGCCGACCATGGCAACGACGTAGCCTTCCCGTTTCAAGGTTTCGATCTCCGCCGCCTTGTCCGCCGGCAGCACTTCGGCCAGACACTGATCGATTCCAAGCTCGGTTGCCACACCATGCGCAGCCCCACGACTGTCGCCGGTGATCAACGCGGTTCTGATGCCCATCTGCTTGAGGCAATCGATATTTGCCAACGCCCCTGGCTTCAGTCGGTCGCCGAAGGCGATCAAGCCCAGCACCGCCTGGGCGCCTTCCGACGCCAACCAGGATACAGTCCGCCCTTCGGCTTCGAGGTGCTTCGCGGTGTCGGCGAGATGGTCCATCATGAAGCCGCGCTCCTGCATCAATCGGGCATTGCCAAGAACGTAGTGTGTTCCATCAATTTCGCCAGCAAGACCGCGTCCGGGTAAGGCCTGAACGAACCGGGCGCTCGTCGGACTCAGTCCGGCGTCCTGGGCAGCCTTGCCCACGGCTCGGGCCAGGGGATGCTCGCTACTCAACTGAAGACTGGCAGCAAGGCTGAGTAGACACTGGGCATCACCGCCACCGGATTCGAGGGCCACGACCTGAGGCTTGCCTTCAGTTAGGGTGCCGGTCTTGTCGAAGACGATGGCCGTCACTTTGTGCGCCACTTCCAGCGCTTCCGCATCCTTCACCAGAATGCCGTGTCGCGCGGCCACACCCGTACCCGCCATGAGCGCAGTAGGCGTGGCAAGACCCAATGCACACGGACAGGCAATCACGAGCACGGCGACGGCGTTGATAATCGCCGTCTCGACATCACCGCCGTAAGCCCACCATCCGCCAAAGGTCAGCAGCGCGATGAGCATGACCACCGGGACAAACACCGCACTCACCCGGTCCACCAGGCGCTGAATGGGTGCCTTGGCCGACTGGGCACTCTCAACCAACCGGATGATCCGGGCCAAAGTGGTTTCCGTACCGATGGCCGTTGTCTGCACCAGCAGCAAGCCGTCAGCATTGATCGCACCGCCACTGACACGATCGCCAGGCTGCTTCGGAACCGGCAGGCTTTCACCGGTCAACATGGACTCGTCCAAGTGGCTGCACCCCTCCACAATCTGGCCATCCACTGCTACCCGCTCACCGGGTTTCACAACAACCACATCGCCCACGCGGACCGCATCGATGGCGATCTCCCGGTCACCGTCGCCAGTACGAATGCGGGCGACGGCAGGCCGCAGCGCCTGAAGCGCACGGATTGCTTCGGTAGTTTGCCGCTTGGCCCTGGCCTCAAGCCACTTGCCCAGCAGGACCAGCGTGATGACAACCGCGGAGGCTTCAAAATACAGGTGAGGCATCTCACCGCCTGTCGGCTTTGCCAGGAGATATACGCTGAGTCCGTAGGCCGCAGTCGTTCCAAGGGCCACCAAGAGATCCATGTTCCCGCTACCGGCACGCAGTGCCTTCCAGCCTGCACGGTAGAAACGCAGCCCCAGCCAGAACTGAACAGGGGTTGCCAACAACAACTGCACCCAGCCGGGCAGCATCCAATGTGCGCCGAAGAGATCAGTCAGCATCGGAATCACGAGCGGAAGGGAGAGGGTCGCCGCAACTGCAACAGGCCACCATTCGGCACCCTGGCGGACTGATGCTGCGGTAGCTGGGGAGCCCTCCGTCTGCAATGCGGCATCGTAACCCGCTTTCCGGACGGCCTCGATCAGGGCCGAGGTAGGCACGCCACGAGTCAGCGTGACATGCGCTTGTTCAGTGGCGAGGTTGACGACGGCACTCACGACACCGGGAACCCCGGCCAGAACCTTCTCCACTCGCGCGGCGCAACTGCTGCACGTCATCCCCGTGATCGCCAAAACCCGGTTTTCCTCAGGGACATGGAAACCCGCCTTCTCAATCGCCTGGCGCACGGTCGCCAGATCAACGACCGAGTCGGACTCCAGCAACGCCGATTCGGTAGAGAAACTGACGGTGGCCCTGGAAATGCCGGGCAAGCGACCCAGCAGCTTTTCTACGCGGGCAGCGCAACTGCTGCAGGTCATGCCCTCAATACCGATCGATAGCGCCTGGCGGGGCAGCGTGACAGTGGAAGAACTCATGATGCAACTCCTGTTGA
>NZ_SDKK01000004.1:59275-279581 GCF_008107625.1 Zoogloea oleivorans | reverse complement strand
TCTGGTCACGGATTCAGGTCGAATATAAAGAAGATCAATGGGGAAATGGAAAATGGGTTTGGGATGAGCTGACGGCCCACAATGAGGTCCGTTTATCGCGGGTATTCTTCTTCGACCGGAGGGACCTACTGAACCCTCCAACACCCCCGCAAGACCCCAGTGGTCACGCGTATCGCTTTCAACTCGGCATTTTCAATGGCGGCTATTTAGAAATTCCCGCAACGATTCTCGATATCAAAAACGACGTCCACATTGACCGTGCGGTAAAGGTATCGCGCGCGACCTTTGCGGCTGAGCGCAACGTTTCAATCTTTGGACGGCTTTCAGCGCTCTTGGACCACTCCAATCCCATCGCAATAGGAGGAACCCGTCCTAACGCCATCCCGCAGGACGTATTCGAGGAGCTGATCAAGAAATTCCCGAACAGTCGCGAGCTCGACCGCTATGCAGATGCGCGCGTTTACACGATTCTTTCCGAGTTCCTAGATGGGATGAAGGACGCGCGTGGCCGCTACGACTCGTATCTCAACAAGAAAAGTAAGGCGCTCCCTGGCTCCGCAAAACTCGATTTGAGCGCACTTGAAAAGCTGGAGATCGAGAAATACATCCTAATCCGGGACCTAATCAGCGATGCCCTGGCGACCAAGAAAGACTTGTCCGAGAACGAATGGCAGAAGCTGATGCTACAGTTCTTGCTCCTCTTGTTCCCCAAGTACATCATGGTGCTTGAGAACATCCCTATCAGTGATTACTACAGCGACCCAACCAAGAAGACTGAGCGCTATATCGACATCGGCCTGCTGGACGCGAATGGCAATCTCGACGTCATCGAGGTTAAGAAGCCCTTCGACGACAAGATTCTCCGGCATAGCAAATACCGCGACAACAGCATTCCGACCACGGAACTGAGCGGCAGCATCATGCAGGCTGAGAAGTATCTGTTCCACCTCTCCAAATGGGGCGTGCAAGGCGAAAAGGCACTCAACACGAGGTATGCCGCCAAGCTGCCGGCTGGCATGGAGATCCGGATCTCCAACCCCAAGGCAATCATTATCGTTGGCCGCGATCAGATTGGTGGGACCAAGATGACCCGCAGTCAACTGCTTGACTTCGAGGTCATCAAGCGGAAATACGCGAACATGATGGACATCATCACCTACGACGACCTGTTACGACGGCTCAACCACACAATTGCCGCCCTCGGTGGTTGATTGATCAGAATAATTGGGAACTCCCGCCTCGCCCGGTGAATGGCCCGGTTGCGGTGGCCGCCCGCGCTGGGTCGATTGTTCGCGTTCGTCAAAACCAGCAACTGAAGTTCGCGCATGATGGTGCTGACGGGCAGTTATCCGATGCATTGCTGACTGATACGGGCAGTCAGCAATGCATCGGCAATGGTTTGGGTTTGTTTGACGTCTGCCATGCACGTGGGGATGATGCGTCAATGCCGAACCCCATGGGTGCGGAAGATATCGGCGACCTCCAGGGCAGGCCGCTCCATGGCGGCGCTACGGGGAGTTCAGCCTCTCCAACGGACTGACGACCTCGCGCAGGATGTCGGTGGCGACCTGGGCATACAGGGCGGTGGTTTCCAGCTTCTTGTGCCCGAGCAGGACCTGGATCAGGCGAATGTCGACCTTCTGCTCCAGCAGGTGGGTGGCAAAGGCATGGCGCAGCGAGTGCATCGATACCCGCTTCCCGATACCGGCTTCGTCGGCGGCTGCGTGGATGGCGCGGTCGAGTTGCCGGGCGCTGAGGTGCCGGACCGGATCCTGGCCAGGGAACAGCCAGCCGCCATCGAGCATCCTGCCTTGCGCGCGGGCCACCCGCCACCAGACGCGCAGCCGTTCCAGCAGCAACGGCGAGAGCATCGCATAACGATCCTTCTGGCCCTTGCCTTGTTCAACCCGCAGCGTCATGCGCTGGCTGTCGATGTCGGTGACCTTCAAGGACACGACTTCGCTGATCCGCAGGCCCGTCGCATAGGCCAGTGCCAGGGCGGTTTGGTGCTTCAGGTTGCCGGCCGCTGCGATCAGGCGCTTCACCTCGTCCGGGCTCAGGATCACGGGTAACTTGCGCGGCAGATGCACCGGCTGCATCTTGGCCATCAGTTCGGGACGGTCGAGTGTGACGGAGAAGAAGAACTTCAAGCCGCAAATTGCTGCGTTGAGCGACGTGGGGGACGCCCCGTGATCAACGAGGTACAGCTGGTAGTTCCGCAGATCCTCGACGGTCGCGGTATCGGGGGCGTGCCCAAGATACTTCGCGAAGTAGCGCACGGCGCGCACGTACCCGTCCTGGGTTCTGTCGCCCAGCTTACGCATCCGCATGTCCTCGATCATGCGCTGGCGCAATGGGCTGATGGTGTGTGTGGAGGCGGTCATGGCTGCAACTCCTTGAGAACGAGGCGGAGTGCCTCAGTTCTCAAGGTAGGAAACCGCGCGCTTCTGTCAGTGACCACCGCGCGGAATCGGAGGGCTACCGCGAGAGCGGTTTAGTCCTTGGCCGAGGTGCTGTCCTAACGTGAGAGGCGCCTACTCGGCCAACGAGGCGAACCGCCGCCTGCCCGGCCGGGTGAGTCATGGCCTCGGCGCGTTGCAAGTGGGGGCAGGCATCGGGCACCCCTTAACCAAAGCGGTCTGTGGCAGTCATTCATGGAGCATGAGGTGCGCCGGCCCCAATGTCCGGTACTGAAAGTTGACGACGTTGTCCCTAGGAGCCGCTACCGGACAGATCGTACTCCTCATGCATATTCCCCAGTTTTCTCATACTCCCCTCTAGGTTAGAGTTATAGACAAACCAAGTCGAATCCAAGGGATGGGGAGCAATGCACATCGAGTTCGTCGAGATCTCAAATTTCAGGAAGCTCCTGTCTGCGCGAGTAGACCTGTCGGACGAAACGACATTGTTCGTGGGAGCTAACAACAGCGGCAAGACATCGGCCATGCTTGCCTTGCGACGCTTCCTAACCCCGCGCCGGTGTCCGTTCGAGATCCATGATTTCACCCTCTGCCATTGGAAAGCGGTTGTAGGCATCGGCGAATCCTGGATCAACGCGCACAAAGCGGGCGAGACGATTGACCTCGTCGTTGCCCCATGGGTGCCAATCCTGCCGACGCTCGATCTTTGGATCGATGTCCGAGAGGACGAGGTCCACCGCGTCCAACCTTTGGTCCCGATGATGGACTGGATCGGCGGCCAGCTCGGTGTTCGCCTTCGCTACGAGCCAAAGGATCTGAACAGCCTCTTCAAAGATTTCATTGCAGCCGTAAGCGAAGCGGACGCGATGCGAGCAGCTGCACTTGCGACCGCAATGGCGAAGCATTCTGACCTTGATCCTGCGTCTCTGCCGACGTTGACAATCTGGCCAGAGAACCTGATCGACTTCCTCACGAGGCGTCTTGGCACCCTATTCACGATTCGGGTCTATCCTTTAGACCCAAGTCAGTTAGTCCCACCCCAGAAGCTTAGGGCTCTACCGCAGTTATTGCCTGCCGCAGCGAAGGCGATCGAAGGAGACCCGTTGGGTGGGCTGATCAAGGTGCACGACATCCCTGCGCAACGAGGATTTGGCGAAGTCCACGTTGGCCCTGAAGAGGACGACGGCCAGACCTCAGTTGGAGGAACTCGTTTGTCGGAGCAGCTTCGGAGCTACTACGCAAAGCACCTCGACCCAGCTAAAGGCCCCGATCCGATGGATCTTGAAGCGTTGCAGGCGATGGAAGCAGCCGAAGGTGCGTTCGACGCCCGGCTCACGGACAGCTTCAAAGAATGCTTCACCGAGGTCGCAGGATTAGGTTATCCAGGAGTTAGCGATCCTCGCCCCCGTGTTTCAACGCGGCTACGTGCCATTGATGGTCTGAACCACAGCGCTGCCGTCAATTTCGAGGTCGACGTTATCTCCGATACCGGTGAGAAGACACCGTTGTTGCTACTGCCCGAAGGTAGCAACGGGCTCGGATATCAGAACCTCATCTCAATGATCTTCCGACTAATGAGCTTTCGCGATGCTTGGATGCGCGTCGGCAAGGCATCCAAAGGGTCCGAGGCGACCAGCATAGAGCCGCTGCACCTAGTATTGGTTGAAGAGCCCGAAGCACACCTACATGCACAAGTCCAGCAGGTGTTCATCAAGAAAGCGTACCAAGTGCTCCGCAAACACTCTGAGCTTGGCGCGAGCAAGACGCTTCGCACTCAGCTGGTTGTCAGCACGCACTCGAGTCATGTGGCTCACGAGACGCCGTTTGCGAGCCTTCGGTACTTCCGCAGATTGCCGGCCGGAATGGTGGCGAAGGTGCCTGTGTCAACCGTTGTCAATCTGTCGGAGGTGTTCGGATCAGGAAGCGATACCGAGCGATTCGTCACCCGGTACTTACGTGCTCAACATGCAGACCTATTTTTCGCAGACGCGGTAATCCTTGTCGAAGGGCCTGCCGAGCGAATGCTCATTCCCAATTTCATCCGTGCCCACTATGAGGTGCTTCACCAGAGCTACATCACGCTGCTGGAGATCGGCGGAAGCCATGCTCACCGTTTGCGACCTTTGATCGACCATCTCGGCTTGTTGACCCTCATCGTCACCGATCTAGACACTTTGTCTGCTACGGGTGGTTCCTCTGTTCAGCCAGCGAAGGGCGCAGGCCAGAAGACCAACAACGCGACCCTGAAAACTTGGATTCCGGCCAACGACGACGTCGACACCCTCATGGATATTGCGCCCGCCGCCAAGATATTGGCGGCTGCCGGGGATACGCTCTTTGCAGTGCGCGCCGCATACCAAACGCCAGTCGCGATCACGCTACCTGGTTCAACAACTCAAGAAACGGCATACCCATACACATTTGAGGACGCACTCGTTTTTGAGAACCTGGCTTACTTCGCTGCATTTCCCGGGATAGGGCTGATTGCCAAATTTCGCGATGCGATCAATGCAGGAGGTGGCGCTGGCGCGGTTGGGCTCGCAATGTATACGGCGCTCAAGAATGGGAAGAAAGCGGAGTTCGCACTCGACGTGCTCATGGCAAGTGACTTCAAGAGTCTCACTGCGCCCAAGTACATCGCGGAAGGCCTGCAATGGCTACTTGAGCAGATGAAGAAGAAGCAGGTCGAAATCTTGAGCACAGATCCAACAATGGTCGCGCCCACGGGCGCTGAAGCGCTAGGAGGCAACCCGTGAGGACCGCTGACGATCAATTTGACGCCGCTGCCGATGCGACGATCGTCGAGTGCCTAAATCTCGCGAAACCGAGGAGCTTCTTCCTTTACGCAGGAGCTGGATCCGGCAAGACGCGCTCGTTAGTGAGCGCCGTCCGAAAAGTGTGTAGCGCACAAGGCCGGCAGCTCTCGTTGACTGGTAAGAAGATCGGCGTCATCACGTACACGAATGCTGCCTGCGACGAAATTAAGCAGCGATTGGAGTTCAACCCGCGGGTTGAGGTCATGACGATTCATGCTTTTTCTTGGTCGCTGATTGATGGCTACAACGACGACATCCGGCAATGGGTTGCCAAGAACCTAGAGCAGGAGTTGGCCGACTTGGAGGAAGCGCACCGTAAGGGGCGGCCGAACACAAAAGCCGGCATTGAGCGTCTTCGGTCAATGGAGAGCAAGCGCCGCCGCCTTGCTCGGTTGGACTCTATCTTGCGGTTCATTTACAGCCCGACAAGCGACAACCGAACGCGAGATTCTTTGAACCACTCAGAGGTCATCGCAATGACTGCGGATTTCCTAACCTCAAAACCTGGATTGAGGCGGATGTTGGTCAGCAGATGTCCCATCCTTCTCATCGACGAGAGCCAGGATACGAGCCGCGTACTCATGGAGGCCTTCCTTCATCTTGAAGACGAGTTCCACCACCGGTTCTGCCTGGGGCTGTTCGGGGATATGATGCAGCGCATCTACGCCGATGGTAAGGATCGGCTGGACAAGGCTATTCCGGAGCGATGGGCTCAACCTCGGAAGAGGATGAACCACCGGAGCCCCAGCCGCATCATCGAAGTCATCAACAATATTCGGCATGACGTTGATGGCGAGGAGCAAGTGCCACGCAGTGACGCTGAAAGGGGTGTAGTTCGCGTGTTCATAGCGGCTCAGGGAATACACAAGCCGTTTGAGACAGAGACCACTGTGCGGCAACGGATGGCAGAAATCACCGGCGATCAGGCTTGGCAAACCGCCGAGTCTGTGAAGACGCTGGCGCTCGAACACCTTATGTCTGCCCGGCGCTTCGGGTTCGTGGACTTCTTCGAGCCACTTTGGGCAGTCCCCAGCCTTGGAACCAATCTGCTTCAGGGCACCGGTGCCGCGATTGGGTTCTTCATCCGGGAGGTGTTGCCCCTGATCCGAGCGCTTCGAGCGGATGATCGATTTGGAGCTATGGCCGTCGTCCGAGAATCGTCGCCCTTGCTGGAGCGCGCAACTCTCGAAGCCGCTGGCTCAAATCAAATTCAGCAGTTGGCCAAGGCTAACGCAGCTTGTGAGGGGCTTTTGACTTTGATGGAAGCCAACTCCGATGTCTCTGCCCACGATGTGCTCAATCATGTGGCGAAGCATGGACTGTTTGCCATACCTGACTCATTGTCACCGTTCATCGAATCCGAAGACAGTGAGGCGACTGGTCAGCAGGCTGCAGCGGACGCTGTTGAGACGGAGAAAATGGGAGATGATGTAGCTGCCGATACCGGAACTGAACTTGCTGCGTGGCGCAAGGCATTAGAGGCGCCGCTGGTCCAGGTTGAGCGCTACGACTTCTACGTCCGTGGGGAATCACAGTTCGGCACGCACCAAGGGGTAAAAGGTCTGGAGTTTCCGCGCGTTCTTGTTGTGGTGAACGATGAGGAGGCGCGAGGTTTCCTATTCGCGTATGACAAGCTCTTCGGCACAAAGGAATGGTCGAAAGCCGATCAGGAGAACAAAGCCGCTGGTCGGGAAACGACCCTCGACCGCACTCGGCGCCTACTATATGTCACTTGTAGCCGTGCAGAGAAGAGTTTGGCGATCGTCTATTACTCTCCAGGTCCGGCGCTGGCCCAAGAAGCCATCCTTAAAAACGGATGGTTCCAAGAGGACGAAATCGAACTTCTTACTTGAAAGGGCACAGATTTTTCGCCTGGTCTATCGATGGGATCATTGCTCGCCACGAAGAACGACAGATTCAGGATATGGATCGACCAGCCAGATCTCGCCGATGACTGTTTTCTGCTGTCGCCGCCGTACACCGCTTGGCAATGCGGAGGAAGTATCTGTATTTGGTCACACTGCAGACGTCTGGAGACTCAGCCAATTCAAGGTCTCCGGCCCGTAATTTGTACACATTTTTCAGCCCATAACAAGAAAATTATTTGTCTTATTCCATTGTCATGTATTGGTGAAGTCACCGCCTTTCGCGACCCAGATTACGGTCAGCGTTATACCTACAAGTATTAGCTTATGGCAATCAAGAAATCCGAACTCTATTCTTCCCTCTGGGCCTCCTGCGACGAGCTGCGTGGTGGCATGGATGCCAGTCAGTACAAGGACTACGTTCTCGTCCTGCTGTTCGTCAAGTACGTTTCAGACAAATACGCCGGTGTCCCTTATGCGCCAATCACCATTCCAGAAGGTGCCAGCTTCAAGGACATGGTCGCCCTCAAGGGCAAGCCGGACATTGGCGACCAGATAAACAAGAAGATCATCGGGCCGCTGGCGAATGCCAACAAGCTGTCGGACATGCCAGATTTCAACGACCCGAGCAAACTCGGCAGCGGTCAGGAAATTGTCGATCGGCTTACCAACCTGATTTCCATCTTCGAGAACAAGGCGCTCGACTTCAGCAAAAACCGCGCAGACGGCGACGACATCCTCGGTGATGCCTACGAATACCTGATGCGACACTTCGCCGCCGAGAGCGGCAAGAGCAAAGGCCAGTTCTACACGCCATCCGAAGTCAGCCGCATCATGGCGCGAATCATCGGCATCCATGAGGCCGTCACCAACAACGACACTACCGTGTATGACCCGACCTGCGGTTCGGGTTCGCTGCTGTTGAAAGTGGGCGACGAAGCCCATGCCAAGGTGACACTCTACGGTCAGGAAAAGGATGCCGCGACTTCCGGATTGGCCCGGATGAACATGATCCTGCACAACAATCCGACGGCGGAAATCAAGCAAGGCAACACGCTGGCCAATCCACGCTTCACCAGCGATGACGGCCAACTCAAGACCTTTGACTTCGTGGTCGCCAATCCTCCCTTCAGCGACAAACGCTGGAGCACCGGCCTCGACCCACTCAATGACCCGCACGAGCGTTTCAAGCACTTCGGCACGCCACCGGCCAAGCAGGGCGATTTCGCCTACCTGCTGCACATCGTTCGCTCACTCCGGAGTAGCGGCAAGGGCGCCTGCATTCTGCCGCATGGCGTGCTGTTTCGCGGCAATGCCGAAGCCGACATCCGCCGCAACCTGATTCGCAAGGGCTACATCAAGGGCATCATCGGGCTACCGGCCAACCTGTTCTACGGCACCGGCATTCCTGCCTGCATCGTCGTCATCGACAAGGAAAACGCCCACACCCGCAAGAGCATCTTCATGATCGACGCCAGCGCCGGATTCATGAAGGACGGCCCGAAGAACCGCTTGCGCGACTGCGATATTCACAAGATCGTCGATACCTTCAATCGCCGCGATGACAGCGACCCCAAGTATTCGCGGATGGTCGGCATTGAGGAAATCGAGAAGAACGATTTCAACCTCAACATTCCGCGCTACATCGACAGCCAGCAGGCCGAGGACATTCAGGACATCGAAGGCCACCTGAAGGGCGGCATCCCCAGCACCGACGTGGATGCCTTGCAGCCGTACTGGAATGTCTGCCCGCAACTGCGGCAAACCTTGTTCAAGGCCAATCGTCCCGGATACCTCGATCTCGCCGTCAGTAAGCAGGCCATCAAGCCCAGCATCTATGAGCACCCGGAGTTCGTCAGCTTCATCACCAGCATGAGCGCCCTGTTTGCCGACTGGCAGCAGCACAGCAGCCAGACGCTCAAGGCTCTGCAAGTCAATTGTCACCCGAAGACGGTCATTCACGAACTGGCCGAAGACCTGCTCGCCCACTACACCGGCAAGCTGCTGATCGACAAGTACGCCGTCTATCAGCACCTGATGGACTACTGGGCCACCACCATGCAGGACGATTGCTACCTGATCGCCGCCGATGGCTGGAAGGCTGAAACCTACCGCCTTATTGAAACCAACAAGAAGGGCAAGGAAGTCGATAAAGGTTGGGCTTGTGATCTGATTCCCAAGCCGCTGATCGTCAATCGTTACTTCGCTACGCAACAGACCGCTATCCGTGAGCAAGAGGCGGTGCTGGAAAGCGTCGTCGCCCAAATGGCCGAAATGGAGGAAGAACACGGTGGGGAAGATGGCCCGTTCTCCGAACTCGACAAGGTGAACAAGGCCAACGTTAGTGCCCGGTTGAAGGAAATCAAACACGATCACGAAGCCAAGGAAGAGGCCGTCGCCCTCAATGCCTGGCTGAAACTGAACACGCAGGAAACTGACCTCAAAAAGAACCTCAAGGATGCCGAGGCCCAACTTGATGCGCTGGCTTACGCTCAATACCCGAAGCTAAGTGAGGCCGACATCAAGACGCTGGTCGTCGACGACAAATGGCTGGCCGCCATCGCCGCCGCCATCTACGGCGAAATGGACCGCATCAGCCAAATGCTTACCCAGCGCGTCAAGGAATTGGCCGAACGCTATGAAAGCCCTCTACCGACTCTGACCGATAAGGTCGCCGACCTAAGTGCGAAGGTTGCGGTCCACCTGAAAAAGATGGGCTTTTTGCAATGAGTGCTCAACTGCGACCGGGCTACAAGCAAACTGAGGCGGGGGTAATTCCAGCGGATTGGTCACCGCACACCATCGGTGATCTGGTTGACTTTGAGGGTGGCTCCCAACCGGATAAAAGCGTGTTCCGGCAATCGTGGAAGGCTGGTTATGTAAGGCTGATCCAAATTCGGGATTACAAAACTGACAAGTACGAGACGTACATCCCTTGGAGTCTTGCACGGCGATTTTGCAACGAATCGGACATTATGATTGGCCGTTATGGGCCACCAGTCTTTCAAATTCTCCGAGGAATTGATGGTGCTTATAACGTTGCGTTAATCAAGGCCAAGCCCTGCCCTGCAATCAACAACTCCTACGCATATTATTTTTTGAAACAGGAAAAGCTGTTCGCTTTCATTGAAAAATTATCCCGACGGTCATCAGGTCAGACTGGCGTCGATTTAAAGGAACTTAGGCAGTATCCGCTCCCACTACCATCGATCGAGGAACAAGAAACCATTGCCGAGGCGTTGAGTGATGCGGATGCCCTCATCGAATTGCTGGAGCAATTACTCGCCAAAAAGCGCCACCTCAAACAAGGCACCATGCAGGAATTGCTCACTGGCAAAAAGCGCCTGCCGGGGTTCAGCGGGGAGTGGGAACAGACTCGATTGGGAGACAGCATTGAAAAATTCATTGGGGGTGGCACTCCGAGCCGAGCAAATTCACAGTACTGGGGTGACGAGATTCCGTGGGTGACGGTAAAGGACTTCGCAACTTTTAATCCACGCTACTCTCAGGAGTCCATTACCAAGACAGGCTTACGTAACAGCGCATCGCACTTGATACCAAAAGGAACGCTGATTACCTCTACAAGGATGGCCCTTGGTAAAGCGGTAGTGTACGAGGTCGATGTTGCCATCAACCAGGACTTGAAGGCTCTTTTCCCAAGATCAGGGTTAGACACACAATATCTCTATTTCTGGTTTGAGTATTATGGAAAATTTATTGATGAACTCGGTAGCGGTAGCACCGTAAAGGGTATTTCCCTCCCTGAACTCAAGAAAATTCAGCTCAACCTTCCACCAATTAAAGAACAAGCTGCCATTGTTACTATCCTTGCCGACATGGATGCCGAACTCGCCGAACTTGAGGCAAAACTTGAGAAATCGCGCTCAATCAAGCAAGGCATGATGCAAAAGCTGCTCACCGGAGAAATTCGCCTGCTATGACTATCGGCCAGCCAGAACGTGTCACCCAGAATCGCGTCATCCGCTTGTTTCGTGACGAGCTGGGCTTCCGCACGCTCGGCGATTGGACCGACCGCCCGAACAACAGCAACATCGAAGACACGCTGCTTAGCGCCTACCTCACCAAGCGCGGATACAGCACTACACAGATCAGCCGCGCCCTCGACCGTTTGCGTACCGAGGCAGGCAACCCCAATCGCAGCCTCTACGACAACAACAAGGCCGTGTACAGTCTGTTGCGTTACGGCGTTCAGGTACAGGCAGCGGCGGGCGAGAACACTGAAACGGTCTGGTTGATCGACTGGAACGACCCGGCGCAAAACGATTTCGCCATTGCCGAGGAAGTGACCCTGCACGGCAATTTCGAGCGGCGACCTGATCTGGTGCTTTACCTCAACGGAATCGCCATCGGCGTCGTGGAACTGAAGAACATTCGCATATCCATCGGCAACGGCATCCGCCAGAACATTTCCAATCAGCAGCCTGAATTCAATGCCTGGTTCTTCAGCACAGTGCAGTTCGTCTTTGCTGGCAGTGATTCCGAAGGGCTGCAATACGGCACCATCGGCACCGGCGAAAAGTATTTCCTGACCTGGAAGGAAGACGAGGCCGACAACAGCCGCTTCAAACTCGACAAATACCTGCTGAAGATGTGCAACAAGGCGCGGCTGATCGAGTTGATGCACGATTTCGTGCTCTTCGATGGCGGTATCAAGAAGCTACCGCGTGTTCACCAGTATTTCGGCATCAAAGCGGCACAGGGGCATGTCCATCGCCGCGAAGGCGGCATCATCTGGCACACCCAGGGCAGTGGCAAGAGCATCGTCATGGTGCTGCTGGCCAAGTGGATTCTGGAGAACAAGCCGAATGCCCGTGTCGTGATCGTTACTGACCGCGACGAACTGGACAAGCAGATCGAAGGCGTTTTCATCGCTGCCGGTTATCCGATGACCCGCGCCAGCAGCGGTCGCGACTTGATGACGCATCTCGGCCAAGCGGCACCGCGACTGCTTTGCTCGCTGGTGCACAAGTTCGGCAAGAAGAATGTGGATGACTTCGAGCTGTTCATCAAGGAGCTGGAATCCCAGCCTTGCCCGACCGTTGGCGAGTTGTTCGTTTTCGTCGATGAATGCCACCGCACCCAAAGCGGCAAGCTGCATCGGACGATGAAGGCGCTGATGCCCAATGCGGTATTCGTCGGCTTCACCGGCACGCCACTGCTCAAGCAGGATAAGCAGACCAGCCTCGAAGTGTTTGGCGGCTACATCCATACCTACAAATTCAGCGAGGCGGTTGAGGATCAGGTGGTGCTCGACCTCGTCTATGAGGCGCGGGACATTGACCAAAAACTTGGCTCCAGCGACAAGATAGATGCTTGGTTCGAGGCCAAAACCAAGGGGCTGAACGACTGGCAGAAAGCGGCACTACGCGAGCAGTGGGGCACGATGCAGAACGTGCTCAGCTCGAAGTCGCGCATGGATCGGGTGGTGGCTGACATTGTTTTCGATTTTGGAACCAAGCCGCGCCTGTCCAATCAGCGTGGCAATGCCATCCTTGTTGCCTCCAGTATCTACGAGGCTTGCAAGTATTTTGAGTTGTTCCAGAAAACCGTCTTCAAGGGCAAGTGCGCTGTAGTCACCTCGTACAACCCGCAGGCGCAGGACATCACGCTGGAAGATACTGGCGCCAATACCGAGACTGACAAGCAGTTCATCTACAACACCTATACGAACCTGCTACAAAACGTCGAGGCGCTGCCCGGCAAGTCCAAGACTGAAACCTACGAGGACCAGGCCAAGAAGCTGTTCAAGGAGCAGCCAGCCAATATGAAGCTGCTGGTCGTGGTGGATAAACTGCTGACCGGTTTCGATGCGCCCGGTTGCACCTACCTCTACATCGACAAGAAGATGCAGGACCACGGCTTGTTTCAAGCCATTTGCCGCACCAACCGCCTCGATGGTGATGACAAGGACTTCGGCTATATCGTCGATTACAAGGACTTGTTCAAGAAGGTCGAGAACGCGATTGCCGTTTATACGTCCGAACTTGACAAGAGCGCCGGCGGCGTCGATCCCGATGTGATGTTGCAAGATCGCATGACCAAGGGCCGCGAGCGCTTGGACAATGCGCTGGAAGCAGTGGCCTTGCTCTGCGAACCTGTGGCGCCGCCCAAGGGCGAGCTTGAGCACATTCACTACTTCTGCGGCAATACTGAAATCCCGGAAGATCTGAAGGCGCACGAGACGCAACGCGCCGCCTTCTACAAGGCGATGGTGGCCTTGGTGCGGGCCTACGCCAATATCTCGGATGATCTGAGCCGAGCCGGCTACAGCGATGCCGACATCCTGAGCATCAAGCAGGCGATTGACCGCTATCTGAAGCTACGCGAGATCATTCGCAATGCCGCCGACGAAAAGCTGGACTTGAAGGCTTACGAGGCCGACATGCGCCACCTGATCGACACCTACATAGAGGCCAGCGAGCCAAGGACGATTTCACCCTTCGAAGACATGCCACTGCTGGAATTGATTGTAAAAACCGGCATTGCCAACGCAATAAACAGCCTGCCGAACGGACTCAAAGCAAACAAGGAAGCCGTCGCCGAGACCATCGAGAACAACGTCCGCAGCAAGATCATCAAGGAAAATCTGAACGATCCTGCCTACTACGCCAAGATGTCGGCGCTGCTTGACGAAATCATCGCGGCACGCAAGGCCAATGCTATCGAGTACGAAGAATACCTGAAGCAGGTCGCCGAACTGGCTAAGCGGGTCGAGGGTGGCTTCGACCCGGGTATCCCCAAACCCATTGATACACCGGGCAAGCGGGCACTGTTCAACAACCTCCAGCAAGACGAGGCGCTGGCACTCAAGATTGATGAAACCGTGAAGCACACCCGGCCCGATGGCTGGCGTGGCGTTCAGACCAAGGAAAACGTCATCAAGGCGGCGCTATACGGAATTTTGCAAAGCGTTGAAGAGGTCGAGCGCGTATTCCTCATCATCAGGCAGCAGACGGAGTACTGATGGTCACCCAGATTCATCTTGGAGACATCGCTGTCGACGTGGTGCTAAAGGACATCAAGAACATCCACCTGAGCGTTCATCCTCCCGCGGGCAAGGTGCGCATCGCCGCGCCGTTGCGCATGGACCTCGACACCATCCGCGTGTTTGCCATCACCAAGCTGGCATGGATCAAGAACCAGCAAAAGAAGCTCCGCGAGCAGGAACGTGAAACCCCACGTGAATATCTCGACCGGGAGAGTCACTACGTCTGGGGAAAACGCTACCTGCTCAAGCTGATCGAGATGGAAGCCACACCGAGCGTCGAACTCAAGCACAGCACGATGCTTCTCCAACTGCGCCCCGAGGCCAGCATTGAGAAAAAGCAGGAGGTTCTTGATGCGTGGTACCGCGAGCAGCTAAAGGCTGCCGTTCCGGCGCTGGTCGCCAAGTGGGAGAAAGCGCTCGGCGTAAAGGCCAACAAGATCTTCGTGCAGAAGATGAAAACCAAGTGGGGAAGTTGCAACCCCATCGCCGGAAATATCCGACTGAATACTGATCTCGCCAAAAAGCCGCCAGCTTGCGTCGAATACATTGTTGCCCACGAACTTGCGCACTTGCTGGAGCGACATCACAGCGAGCGATTCATTCGCTTGATGGATGCCCATATGCCGCAGTGGCGACACTTTCGGGATGTGCTGAACAGCCTGCCGCTGGCACATCAGGAGTGGGGATATTAACGAATAGGCCCGGGTGGATAATCTTTCAGTTGGCTGCGCATGAGTAGCAGCAATGGTTACCGGGATCGATTGTTTAGGTGCGACTAATCAGCTATCGATAAAGTTCGTTATGGCAAGCCGACTACCGGCCAGTCTGTGTCGCTCATCATCAAGCAGCGGGCAACAGATGCCGAGGAAGAGCCAGTCGAACCAGCGGCAGCACCTCGGCCTTTGCAGACGTTGATGCCAACGAGCTAAAATGGCCGCTTCCGACCATAAGCGGACGATTATCATAGCCACACAGCAGCCATTTTGAATGGCCGCTGTGTTTTGAAATCTGCCGGATGGCCAATACACACCGGAGCCGAGATCGAAGTCGAAGCGACCGAGCAATATACGTGCACAAATCTAGAGTGGGAGACAAAGTTGGTTGACTTCAAAAAGCGTCTGACAGGCAAGAAAACTGAACGCCCGACCGATCCGGTCAAGCTGTACGACACTCTGGACCGTGCGCACGACAAGGGACCCTTGCGTCCCGCGCAGGCCTCGGTGCTACAGGATTGGTTAGCATGCCATCGCGAGCAGCGAGACGTGATCGTCAAGTTGCACACGGGGCAGGGCAAGACGCTGATTGGACTACTGATGCTGCAATCCCAGCTCAACAGCGGAAAAGGCCCGGCCCTGTACCTGTGTCCGGACAATTTCCTGATCGAGCAAACGATCGAGCAGGCCAAGCAATTCGGCATTGGCACCTGCCAAGCCAACAACGAGCTGCCCGATGAGTTCTTGAACAGCGACAAGATTCTGGTCACGTCCGTCCAGAAGCTGTTCAACGGCCTCACCAAGTTTGGGTTGCATCACAAGTCCATTCGCGTGGGCACGATGCTCATGGACGACGCGCACGCCTGCGCCGACACGATTCGCGAGGCCTGCCGGATTCGCATACCGAAGGATGAACCCGCCTACGACGCCATCAAGGCGCTGTTCGCCAGTGACCTGGAACAACAAGGCATCGGCACCTATGCGGATGTCAGCAACGGCAAGCGCGACGCGCTTCTCCAGGTGCCCTACTGGGCCTGGATCGAGCGCGCGTCCGATGTTGCCAACATCCTCGCCGCGCACACAGAGCGTAAGTCGGTCAAATTCGCCTGGCCATTGCTCAAGGATATCTTGGAATTCTGCCAATGCGTCGTATCCGGCGTGGCCATCGAGATCGAGCCGCGAATTCCGCCCCTGATGGCCTTCGGCAGCTACTCTAATGCAGCGCATCGCATCTTCATGTCTGCCACGGTGACAGACGACGCCTTCCTCATCAAAGGACTGCAACTTAAACCGGAAACTATCCTTCACCCCCTGACGTACGCCAAGGAAAGCTGGTCGGGCGAGAAGATGGTCCTGCTCCCCTCGCTGATCCACGAAGAGTTGAACCGCGAGCGGATAGTGAAGGGATACGCTGCCCCTAAGCCCAAGCGCCAGTTTGGCGTGGTCGCGCTGGCGACGGCGTTCGCCAGAGTTAAAGACTGGCAATCATATGGTGCCACGGTCTCGGACAAGGACTCCGTGAGCGCGGTCATCGAGGGCCTACGCGATGGTGAATACGAAAAAACCGTCGTCCTCGTCAACCGCTACGACGGGATCGATTTGCCTGACGATACCTGCCGCATCCTGATCTTCGACGGCAAGCCGTATTCAGAAAGCTTGGTCGATCTCTACGAAGAGGCTTGCCGACCTGACAGTGTGGCCACGCTGATGCGTACGGTGCGCACGGTTGAACAGGGCATGGGCCGCAGCGTGCGTGGCGAGAAGGACTATTCGGTGGTCATCATCATCGGTGCCGACCTGACGCGACTCGTTCGCGATAAGGCGTCGCGAATTTTTCTTTCGTCGCAGATCTCGAGGCAGATCGAGATCGGCCTCGAGATCGCCGAAATGGCTAAGCAGGACATCGAAAGCGGCGACACGCCGTCCGTAGCCTTCCAAGCACTGGTTCGCCAGTGCCTCAGCCGCGATGAGGACTGGAAAGCCTTCTACGTCGAGCAAATGGATAAGGTCAGGCCGTCCGGCGCCAACGAGAAGGTGCTGCGCATGTACGCGGCGGAGCTGGCGGCGGAGCAGACCTATCTCGACGGCAACTACGCCGGTGCGGCCGAGATGCTGCAGAAGGCTCTAGACAACAAGCAGGTCGACAAGCAGGACCAGGGCTGGTATCTGCAAGAGATCGCCCGCTACCAGTACCGAGGCAACCGTACCGAATCCCGCCGCCTGCAGCTCGCCGCCCACAAGGCCAACCGTCTGCTGCTGAAGCCGCCAGAGGGCGTCACCGTCGCTAAGCTAACGGTCGTGAGCCAAGGTCGCATCGAACGCATCGCCGCCTGGGTCAGCAAGTTCGACAACTATGAGCAGTTGGACATTGCCGTCTCGGAAATCCTTGGCCGGCTGGCTTTCGGAGTCAAGGCGGACAAGTTCGAACAAGCCCTCGACGAGATCAGCCGGGGCATCGGCTTTGCGGGTGAGCGGCCTGACAAGGAATGGAAGGAGGGGCCGGACAACCTCTGGGCTCTGGATGACTCGCAATACATTCTCTGGGAGTGCAAGGACGAGGTCGAGATCACTCGCTCGGAGATCAACAAGCGTGAGGCGGAACAGATGAACCGGTCCAGCGCTTGGTTCTCCAAGCACTACTCAGGCATGCAGGTGAAGCGCATCCTCATCCACCCAACCCACACGGTCGCGAGCGCAGCATCGTTCACCCACGATGTCGAGGCGATGCGTGAACAGGAACTGAGGCAGTTCGTCAAGCGTGTGCGCGACTTTTTCAAGAGCTTCGAGTCTCTGAATTTTCGCGACCTCTCAATTCCCCATCTCCAGATGCTCGTCAACCAGCACGGCCTTGATGTGCAGACACTGCTGACCCAGACGACAAAGAAGCTGAGGAATCTCAAGTAGGCCGATTCTTTGCTGGACTGAATGCCACACGAAGGGAGTGTATTTTCCGAACGGCTGGTGTGTGACCCATCCAGTATTTGCGTTGCTGGAGGAATCGGTACATTTCGCTGCTTAGCAGTCACTCCAGGGATGCAGACGAGCCGTCAGTTTAGGATAAAGGCTTCCAGTGACCAGTTGCCCGGAGTGACCGCTCTCAGTTTCCAGCCACTGACAGCAGAACGGACGAACGTCGGGATTGGGTAAGTACCCGGCTGTAGCCTGAGGCTGAGAACGGTCATTGAAGGTCATCGGCGGCTGAATGGCCGGTGACCGACAGATTGCGGCCTATTCCCGCTCATCAGCCGACCGGCTGCAATGGCCGAGCAACGGCCCGTCGCCTAGGACAGTTGTTCGGCCGTGGACTAAACCGCTCTCGCGGTAGCCCTCCGATTCCGCGCGGTGGTCACTGACAGAAGCGCGCGGTTTCCTACCTTGAGAACTGAGGCACTCCGCCTCGTTCTCAAGGAGTTGCAGCCATGACCGCCTCCACACACACCATCAGCCCATTGCGCCAGCGCATGATCGAGGACATGCGGATGCGTAAGCTGGGCGACAGAACCCAAGACGGGTACGTGCGCGCTGTGCGCTACTTCGCGAAGTATCTTGGGCACACCCCCGATACCGCAACCGTCGAGGATCTGCGGAACTACCAGCTGCACCTCGTTGATCATGGGGCGTCCCCCACGTCGCTCAACGCAGCAATTTGCGGCTTGAAGTTCTTCTTCTCCGTCACACTCGACCGTCCCGAACTGATGGCCAAGATGCAGCCGGTGCATCTGCCGCGCAAGTTACCCGTGATCCTGAGCCCGGACGAGGTGAAGCGCCTGATCGCAGCGGCCGGCAACCTGAAGCACCAAACTGCCCTGGCACTGGCTTATGCGACGGGCCTGCGGATCAGCGAAGTCGTGTCACTGAAGGTCACCGACATCGACAGCCAGCGCATGACGCTGCGGGTTGAACAAGGCAAGGGCCAGAAGGATCGTTATGCGATGCTCTCGCCGTTGCTGCTGGAACGGCTGCGCGTCTGGTGGCGGGTGGCCCGCGCGCAAGGCAGGATGCTCGATGGCGGCTGGCTGTTCCCTGGCCAGGATCCGGTCCGGCACCTCAGCGCCCGGCAACTCGACCGCGCCATCCACGCAGCCGCCGACGAAGCCGGTATCGGGAAGCGGGTATCGATGCACTCGCTGCGCCATGCCTTTGCCACCCACCTGCTGGAGCAGAAGGTCGACATCCGCCTGATCCAGGTCCTGCTCGGGCACAAGAAGCTGGAAACCACCGCCCTGTATGCCCAGGTCGCCACCGACATCCTGCGCGAGGTCGTCAGTCCGTTGGAGAGGCTGAACTCCCCGTAGCGCCGCCATGGAGCGGCCTGCCCTGGAGGTCGCCGACATCTTCCGCACCCATGGCCCCGCGTGGCGAGCAAAGCAGTCAGGCCACCTGAGCCTCGGTCAGCTCAAGGTCATGTCGGCCATCGAACAGTGCCGTACCGCGGCGCTGGGCGGACACGCATTGCGTTGCAATGCCTGCGGGCATGAGGAGATCAGCTACAACTCCTGCCGCAATCGACATTGCCCGAAGTGCCAGGCGCGTGCCGCCCAGCGCTGGCTCGAGGCCCGACAAGCGGATCTGCTGCCCGTCGAGTACTACCACGTCGTCTTCACGCTGCCCGAACCCATCAGCGCCATCGCCTACACCAACAAGGCCGTGATCTACCGGCTGTTGTTCGACCTCGCAGCGGAAACACTGACGACCATCGCCGCCGATCCGAAACATCTCGGCGCCCAGATCGGCGCCACCTTGGTACTGCACACTTGGGGTTCGGCATTGACGCATCATCCCCACGTGCATGGCATCGTCCCCGGCGGTGGTGTTTCTCCAGATGGGCAACGCTGGGTCGCTTGCCGGCGCGGGTTCTTCCTGCCGGTGCGCGTGCTGTCGCGCTTGTTCCGTCGGCGCTTCATCGAGGAACTCGAGAAGCTCTATCGCGCCGGCCGGCTGCAATTCTTCGGCGAGTACGCGCCCCTGGCCGATGCCGGCGCGTTCGGCAGGTGGTTGGTGCCGCTGCGTGGGTGCGAGTGGGTGGTGTATGCCAAGCGTCCGTTCGCCGGTCCCGAGGCCGTATTGGCCTACCTCTCCCGCTACACCCACCGGGTGGCCATCTCAAACCGGCGATTGGTGGCGATGGATGAGAATGGCGTGTCCTTCCGCTGGAAGGACTACCGGGCCAAGGGACCTACCCGCCACAAGACGATGACGCTCGCCGCCGACGAGTTCATGCGGCGCTTCCTGCTGCATGTGTTGCCAACGGGTTTCCACCGCATCCGTCACTACGGCCTGCTGGCCAATGCCGGGCGACAGCAGAATTTGACCACGGCGCGTGCCTTGCTCGATGTGCCTCGACCCGAACCGGCCGACAACGCAAGCGCCGTCACGCCATCGTCGACCTTCGTTTGTCGTTGCTGCGGTGGCGCCATGCTGATCGTCGAGATCGTGATGCGTCGACAGCCGATTCGCGCTCCGCCATGATGCTCCGCCTGCAGTTCTCTCGTCACACGACAACATCGGCACTCGCGTTCCCGGCGCCGAGAGCGGCCGGCTGTTGCTCGATGCCGTATCGCCAGAATTCCCCGCCTCTGGCACGTGTGACCGTGGCGCCAATAACCGGCGTCAGTGTCGATCTGTACGTTGCCGATGGTTCGATGCGTCCATCATCGGTCACTTCGGGAACAGCGGCTGAGGTCAAATCGCCATAGGCCTAATCCCGCCCAAACCGCGCCGCGGCATTCCGCGGTTTCGTCCCTGGAGGTTTATTCAACGTCTGCCCTCAGGCGCTCTCGCGTCATCCAGCCTTGTCACGTGGAGGGCAGACGTCAAACAAACCTAAACCATTGCTGACGCTCATGGTCAGCAGAAGGAGTGGCTGCTATGAGGCGGTCAGCTGTCTCCCACGCTCGTTCAAGGCTGAACGTCAGCATTCCCGGCTGCCCGATGACAGGATCCGACCCAATGCCGTCATTGAGCTTTGCGGAAAGCTGTCGTTCAACGTAGAGCTAACCGACGCTGCGCGGCTTTATCGCGCAGCGTCCAGCGACCGAAGGGAGCGAGGTTGAGCGATAGACGAACAGGTCAGACCGACCAGCAGAGAGCCTGGCTAACCTGATGGCGGATCAAAGAGGGAAACGGCTGATCCCTGTTTCCCTGATCCCGCCGACGAGCGATTGAGGCCTGCTGGTGGGTTAGTCGCATGGCCCCGGGCGAGACCCGATCAAGGCCGATTAGAGAGAGGCAGTCTGTCTGTCCGATCCGTCGCGTGTGTGCAGATGTCAGGAAGGGAACGCAGGGAAGGAAAACCGGCCTGTCGGCCGGTCATTGGGAAACGGTACTTGACGGGGAAGTCCTTAGAGATGGGTTAGGCCGCTGCGCCAACGCATCGCCGCGGCATCAGCGCGAACACACCCCAGCCCAGGTATTCACGCGTGTAAGCGGCGTAGCGCTCGGGTTCCGATGTCAGTTTGGCTCGAACATCTGTCGCGAACTCGTCGTCTGGATTGGCTTCAAGCCATCGGCGCATGGTGAGCCATTTGGCCGCCTCGTATCTGTCCCAGCCGTCTTGGTCGGACAGAACCATTTCAACAACGTCGTAGCCAAGGTGGCCGAAAGACGAAATAAATTCTGGAAGCACGAGGAAGTCAGAGATTGAGTTAGCAAGACATCCCTTGGCAATATCTTCTGTTGGCGGCAATTGACGCCAGTAGGGCTCGCCGATGAGGATGATCCCTCCGGTGCGTAGGCTTCGCACCAGAAGCTCGATAGTGCCGGCGACTCCCCCTGCGATCCAGGTGGCACCAACGCAGGCGGCCACGTCGACCTTCTCATCAGAGACGTAACCCGCCGCATCACCGTGAATGAACTTGACTTGACGGACAACACCGAGTTCTTCAGCACGAAGTTTCGCTTGCTCAGTGAACAACTGGCTCATGTCGATGCCAGTACCGACGACGCCGTGATCGCGTGCCCAGGTGCATAGCATCTCCCCTGAACCGCTGCCGAGGTCGAGCACTCGCGCCCCCGATTCCAGACGCAACGCCGCGCCGAGAGTGGCGAACTTATCGGGTGTGAACGGGTTATGGATGCGGTGAGCACTTTCAGTAATGTTATATATTCGTGGAATGTCCATTGTGAAAAATTTCTTTGCGTGTGTGAATAGATTCGGTAACGGCCTAACGTGGAAGTGAGCGGACTGCGCAGCTTTTCGCGCAGGTCCGCTCGACTGTAGGGTTGGATATTTACGGTCTACCTTGCATGTGAAGTTACTGGTCTTTGGTTGAGTGTGAGCGTTGGCGCAGCCGCGTGAGAAACAACGGCCAGCCAGGGACCAACTGAAAAACTATAACTCCTACAAAGCTGATGCCGCCTAGCCAGCGGAACCACAAGTTTGACATGCGGAGAATCATGACCAGTGCAAAAAGTGCGAAGAGCAGAATTTGCCATTTACCGAACTTTGCGAAGCAGGCACTTCGGCGCAAGTGTGCTTTGTCTAGGACGGGTTCACCTGCCTCGGTAACGAGCTCAAGGCGTTGGCTTGAAAGCGCTTGCTCAAAGTGCTGAGAAATATATGGGCCAACCTCGCCAATCGACCAAAGTTTGATTGGTTCATTTGCCACCCCATCGATATATAGCAGGTAAAACTTCGGCGCTGAGTTCATGAATGTCTAACTTTGTTTTATGGCGACAGTTCTGCTGCATAACATCGGAACGCCGGATAACATGTTTTGCAAGTTACTGTTTAAAAATTCAGACTGCGCGCAATGCAAAATAAGGCGGCAGGAAAAGTAGCAGCCGACTGCACTGGGGGCTATCTGCTCCATGTCGCGCGTAGGCGGAGAGCATACCGCTTCGCCTGAATGGCCGCTATCCGGATCGGGTGACGACGGACGGCTTCTGGCCGACTACTGTCTATCGGACTGACAAGTTCCGACCCGAAACTGCCCGTGACAGCTATGAAAAGCTGACGCTCAACATAGAGCTAACCGGCGCTGCGCGACTCTTTCGCGCAGCAGCGACCGAAGGGAGCTAGGTTGAGCGACTACAAAAGGACTTCCCCCACCCACCCGGTGGGCTTGCCACCTGGCATCCAAGTGCCAAGATTGAATTTCTGAAGCTCAATCTGAAACGGCGAGGAGGGAAGTCAAAATGGATACTACGACGGTTGGTGTGGATCTGGCAAAGAACGTCTTCGTGGCCTGCGTGGCGGATTGCACCGGGCGGATCGTGGCGCGGCGGGAGTTCAACCGGGCGGGTTTTCTGAGCTGGCTTGGCACGTTGCCGACCGCCACAGTGATCGGCATGGAAGCCTGTGGCAGCGCCCACCACTGGGGCCGCACCGCGCAGCGTCTGGGCCTGGCGCCGCGCCTGATGGCTGCCGAGTTCGTCCGACCCTATCGCAAGCGCCAGTCGGTCAAGAATGACCGCGCTGACGCCGAGGCAATCCTTGTCGCCTTGCTTTCGCCCGGCATGCGCTTCATCCCGGTCAAGACCGAAGCCCAGCAGCAGCGCTTGGCCTGGCACAGCCTGCGGGTCGGGTGGGTGGAAGAACGCACCGCGCTCCTTAACCGTGTCCGCGGGCTGCTCGCCGAATTCGGGGTGATTGTCGATCCCGGTCCAAAGCATTTGCGTGCGCTGCTGGCCGAGCGGGAATTCGACACCGCCTTGTCGCCAGCCCTGCGTGGATTGATCCAGAGCGTACGCGACCAACTCGATGCGCTGGACGCCCGGATCGGCGAGTGCGACCGGCAGATCACCGCCCAGCAGGCGAACGATCCGCTGGCGAAACGGGCGCGGGATTTGCCCGGCGTCGGGCTCATCACCGCTGATGCGGTGACCGCCAGCGTGGGTGACGCATCGATGTTCCGCAATGGCCGCCAGTTCGCCGCGTGGCTCGGCCTCACGCCCAGCCAGTCGGGTAGCGGCGGCAAGACGAAGCTTGGACGCATCACCCGACGGGGTGACGACTACTTGCGCACCTTGCTCGTGCAAGGCGCGCGCAGCGTACTGGCTGCGACGCTCCGAAAACAGCGGCGTGAATCCCCTGAAAAGCTGACTCGTCTGCAGCAGTGGATCGTCGTGCTCAACGGACGGATCGGCTATCACAAGACCTTGGTCGCCATCGCCAACAAGCACGCAAGGCAACTGTGGGCGGTGCTGGCGAAGGGCGAGGCTTACAACCCGCAGGCCTGGCAACGGGCCTGAGCGCCATCGAGCAATGGCAACTGCACATCAGCGATAGACGAACAGGTCAGACCGACCAGCAGAGAGCCTGGCTAACCTGATGGCGGATCAAAGCGGGAAACGGCTGATCCCTGTTTCCCTGATTCCGCCGACGAACGATTGAGGCCTGCTGGTGCGGTTAGTCGCATGGCCCCGGGCGAGACCCGATCAAGGCCGATTAGAGAGAGGCAGTCTGTCTGTCCGATCGGTCGCGTGTGTGCAGATGTCAGGAAGGGAACGCAGGTAGGCAGGAAAGAAAAACCGGCCTGCCGGCCGGTCATTGGAAAACGGTACTTGACGGGGAAGTCCTTAGAGCCATGTTAGATGCACCTTGCGCGGTCTACGGATTCGACTGAATGAAGTTGCGCATTGCCTCGATTGATTGCCGCAATTCTTGATCGGTGAATCTACGGTTGGTTTCATTCTCAGGATGATGAATTTGATGCCTCACGTACTCGGTCAAGACAATCTGCTGCTGCACTGTTGAACCGTCTCGATTGAGTTTGCTATATGGCAGCATTGCCTGTCCCCTTTTGAACGTCGCGAGCTTTCCCTCGGCTTCTATGAAGCCGTACAGCTCATTGTGGTACTCAAAAGACGCTTCAGCGAAGGCGGAAAAATTGACCTCATTCAAGCTCGGATATGGGAGCTCACTTGCTTGAACATTGCGGATATCGTCCGGCTGTTGGCCTGCAATCAAGAGGAGGTTCTCAAATTCCAGCTTTTTCACTATCTCAGGGCTGTGGGTCGTGAGCAGAATTTGTGTTCGCGCTGCTTTTGACAGTGCAACCAATGCTGATGTAAGCGCGCGCTGATGTTCAGGGTGCTGGGACGTTTCGGGTTCTTCAATTGCGTAGACGACGCTTGGAAGGCCAGCTTCGCGCTGCCGCCTCTCAGCCTCCGCACGGAAAAAGCTGATCAGTATGAGGCGCTTCACACCGCTACCGCGCTTATTGATCGGAATATCCGCATCCCCTGCAATAGATACATTCTTGAATACATCGATCCACTTCAAAGAGGAAGATTCAGGAATCTGCGGGTTCAACGACGATGCGATTTGGGGATTCAGTTCGTTCAGTTTGGCTAGGGTCTGAGCCGCAACCTCATCTAGACGTGTTTTGACACTTTCGGCAACTTTAGCTAGTTCTGCTTGGATAGTGGGATCACCAAGTATTTCCCTGACCGCCAACCGCATCGGATCTTGTACTTCGCTATCTTCATCGCTATTCTTCCGATCAGCCTGAAACAGCGTATACAGGGGCATGTAGGACTTGAACTGCTCCCAGATATTCTTTGTGTCAATCTTCGCAACTTCGATCTCGATTGTTTGAAGGCCCAAGTTGCCTTTACCGTTCCAGATTGCCTTCCGCAATTCTGCGTTTCTAGTCTTATCTAGGCACTCAAGACCATGATCCTCAAGAATTTTTTTCAGATCAGAATTCTTCTTTAGAAGAAGTTCGCTGCATCCAGGTGCAGTTGGATGGTGGGCGAAAATGAAAACTTTCTCTTTTCCGGCATTCGGATAGCGCTTTATGATCCTAAGCGTGCCAGCCTCAGTGAGGAGATGCTCATCTGCAAGTGTGGTTTCATTTGTGGAGTCGATGACTATCGCAGCCGGCAAGTCTTCAAACTCAACAGAAATTTCAATGCAGTCGTCACCCGCCGCGAGATTCGCCTTGTTTATGTCTTCCTTGTCGAGTTTTACGGTGCCCTTGCCATCATTGAAGAAGATATCCAATGCTTCGAGCACTGTAGACTTCCCGATATCATTCTTTCCGACGAGCACAAGCAGATCGCTGACTTGTATCTGAATCGGGTTCGAGTACCCGCGAAATCCTTTGATTCCAATCGTTCGAATTTTCATCGATCCTCCCTATATGAAGAAGCCAAAAGGCTTAAGTGCATCTAATGTCTGAATTTACCGGCCTGCGCGGTTTTTTGCGCAGGTCCGGTGCAATGATGGGTTATGCAAGTAAAGCAAGCAGTCGCTGGTATTCCTCGGCGCTAAGCTTGCTCTCCAACACTCGAATCGGTGACTCTTCTTTCATTCGCTTCAGACTGCGAGAGAACCACTCATCCTGCTCTTGATCTGGAAGCGATTCAAAGTGCTCATCAGCTCTAGCCGCAAGCTCCTCGAATTCATTGATGCATCTTCGTGCGGCAGCAAATACGGTAGAAAAGTAGTCCCGAACCGTGGCAATCTCAAACCAATCGTCCGATCTCCACGATGGATCGGAAGGGTTTCTTGCGAGTTGCACCGGCTCTGGGCCTAGATAACTTTCGGGAAATCTGCCTGAAATCGCAAGCATTAGGTCGCCAACCCAGCGATGAAAATAGCAAAGCTTCGAATAAAGATCCTGAGTATTGAATCGCATGTTGTTATGTATTGTGGCAGGATTAAATTGTTCGAAATGGAGTCCATGTATTGACCGGAGCTTGTCGAGAAGGGGGGCTAGCTTGGCACGCTGCTTTCGGAACCACTCACATCCGTATAGGTGTTGAAGCTCCTCGAATGTGACCAGTTGAATATTGGTGAATCTGGACGCTTCTCTCGCCCCTGATTGAAAACCGTTTTTGCTAACGATAAATCCAGTATTGGCTCCAGCTGACTCCATAACGAACTTAAACCCGTGCACGACTTCCTGGGGTACGTTGCTCTCCCAGTGCTTGCATTCAATGAGATATATCTGGTTGTGACTGGCTAGAAGGTCTTTTACGTAGACATCTATTTCCTTAGTTCCGCGACCAGCCAATTCAACTCTCTTGGTTGTTTCAGCTTCATATTCCATCTCATTGAATAACTGGCATACCTTGTTTTGTAGATCACGCCAGTCGGCTACTTGGCTTACAGGGATGAACATAGCGAACGAGCAGTTGCCTAACAGTTATTAAATGGACCCTCTGGGTCAGTATATGAATTGATATACATGCAGTAATTGTGCCTTCGGAATTTCCGGTGCGGCAAGGAAGTGGCCAAAAAACGTCAGCATAACAACCCCAATAATACTGACGCCGGAATGTCTGCTATCTGGAGAATTCCTCAATGGCCGGTTGTGGCCGGCAGTACGCATTCGACATGATGCCAGAAAGCGGCCACACGGGAGTCGCCGATGTGGCCGCAGAGACGATCTAGATCTCCGTCTGCTCCGAGATCTCCAGCGCGTCATCCACCTCAATGCCGAGGTATCGCACAGTGCTTTCAAGCTTCGAGTGTCCCAGCAGGAGCTGAACGGCCCGCAGGTTCTTTGTGCGCTTGTAGATCAAGGTCGCTTTCGTACGCCGCATCGAGTGCGTACCGTAGGCGGTTGGATCAAGACCGGCCGACGCTACCCAATGCTCGACGATCCTCGCGTACTGCCTCGTGGAGACGTGCGGGGAGTTGCGCAGCCGGCTCGGAAAGAGGAAGTCTTCCGACTTCAATCCCTCTTTCGCAATCCAGGCCGCAACAGCCGTGCGTGTAGGCTCGGTCAGTTCGAACTGCACTGGCCTCTGCGTTTTCCGCTGTACGACCATTGCGCGTGAGAGCAACTGGCCTCCGTGTGTCACGTCACGCACCCGCAGTCCGACGAGGTCGCAGCCCCGAAGCTTGCTGTCGATCGCCAGGTTGAACATGGCGAGGTCGCGCACCGCGTGCGCATTTTGTAGATGAATGCGGATTGCCCAGATGTCTTTGGGTTTGAGCGGTGCCTTCTGCCCAACCAACTTCCCCTTGTTCCAGGCTTCCCGATGCGGATGCTCTCGCGTTTCCATGATTGGCTCCTTGCTGTTGATCGGAGTCAGATTCTTGAACTCATAGCGACGGGCCGCTACCGGCAATGATGCTGAGAGGGTACTATCGGCCATGACCTGCCGGTGGCGATCTTATCTCGAAAGCCGACGTTGAGCGGAAACAGGCGTCCGGTAAGCGCCATTCCCCTTTCGATATCAATTTTTTTGCGCGACGGACATCCCTGTCGGAGCACCGGCCCCTGGAGAGGCGTTTGGAGCGGTCGGTCGTCGGCCAAGAGCCGCCGATGACCGTCACATTTTCACTTGCGGATCGATGGCGCCCGTCTATGCTGAAATGGTGGCATGACAGGAGGCTTTTATCGGCCACAAGCGTTCGATCCGGACCGGCACAGTGGGTATAGAGCACCGAAATGCACGTAATCGGATCGCAGGCTTTGCTGCTCTGTTATTGCGCGTCGAAAATGCCCGTTGCGAGCCGGACGCCACGTCAGACCTGTTTTTCAGCGAACACTTGGTGTCGGATGTTATGGAGCAGGGGCAATGTTGCGCAGCAGGGCTGTCGCCCTAAGACAAGGTTAGGCGCTCCGGAGTCACCAGTGCACACACTTGGGGTTATTCCTTTAGCAACTACGAAAGGAAATTTTCATGCGATCCATCATTTCTCTTCTCTTGTTCTCTTGCTTTGTTAGCCAAGCTTCTGCAAAGCCTCCCGCTCCATGTACAGAAGAAATTGGCACGGTGATTCCCGGACAGGGCACCTTCGTCGCCGCCACTGCCACTCGAAATTTCTACTTGAAGCCTGGCCAATGCCTCACCTCGCCGAATCGAAAATGGACTGCGGTGCTTCAAGCCACGGATGGCAATTTTGTTCTATATGCAATTGAGAGCGACATCGTCAAGAGTGCGAATTGGTCGACCAGAACTGCAGGAAACCCTGGGGCCGGTCTACTCGTACAACAGGACGGGCACTTCGTTGTATATCAAAACGGGGGAATCGTTATCTCGGCTGAAGGTGTCAACGGCGATCCTCAAAAAGCGATCTATCAGTCGAACCCGTCAGTTAAACCATATGCCAACTACTTTCTTGACATGCAAGACGATGGGAATTTGGTCTTGTATATTGGCTCCGACCCAAAGAACATCTCTGGTTACACATTCTCCGCGTGGAATCAAATGAATCGAAGTTCTGGTGCGCCAAAGCAATGCCCCAAATGGACCTGCTGGAATGATCCCACTGTGGGGCAGCAGTGTGCTTTTCTTCCAAGCAGATGCCCGTGAATTCGGGCGTTGAACGGCAGCTTTCCTGGTGCTCCGGTGACGGCTGTGGTTCGGAAGCCGACGTAGTCGTCTATGCTTTTGACTGTCCACTTTGGCCGATGAACAGCCTTTCGACCAGTGGCAGGCGTTTGGCCCGAACGGCCGTTGACCAGTTTGGTGGTGTCAGGGGGCAAAGTGTCGATCACTCGCCGTTGAGTCGGAAATCGGGTTGAACATCAGCTTACCGATTTGCTGCACTCTTGCTATCCACCGGTTGAGTGTAATCGTCCGGTCAGCCCCGTCTTGTTTGAGCTCATGTGAATTGAGAAGGTGTCCATCATTTGAAAGGTGGACACCATGCAGGAGACTCAAGGTTCTCAAATCGCTGAGGACGGCATTCAACGGCGAGGCCGCTATCTGCGGCATGTCATCGCCCTGATTGCCGATCACCCGGTCAGCCGTGTGGAAGAATTGTTGCCATGGAACGTCGCCAACGCACTCCAGCTCGCTCCGCCAAAGGCCGGCTGAACGCCCCCGAGCCCGCCCGCATCGAGGGTCTGCACCTACCCCACATTGAGGCCTTCCTCGAAGAAGGCGAGATCACCCTCGGCGTCATGAGCCCGGCCGGCTGCGTTGCCATCGCGGCCGACTCGAGCGATGCACTGGCCATGCTCAAGCGCCGCTCCGGCGAATCCCTCTCCGATCTGCTGCTCAGGCTGGATGCGGCGATTGCCTACGCGCTCGACGAAGGCGACTTCATCGACGAGATCAACGCGCCATAGGCTGACGAGCCGTCAAGACGGTTCGGTTCGGACGCTTACGGTTGAGGCCGCAGTGGGCTGGCCAATCTGTGGATTGCCAGCCAATGCATGCACTTGGATAGAATTTAAACACTGTTGTAATTTGGTGACCGCTTTCAGCGGAGGGGATGATGCACCAAACCGACAAAAAAGCCGACGACGCCTTGGTACTGACGGGACCCAGATCCTCCCTAGAGCAGAACGGGCTCAGCGCTGATGATCACATGGAGCTTGAGATCCTTGGCAGAAGGATAAGCGCCCAGATCGCCATCCGGCCTCGATACAGGCTGCCGACTTGCTAGCAGAAATGTCGAGCGGGTTGCCCCGTGTAGAGGGTTGGGACGAACTGCCGTAAGTTGGTTTGGAAAGATTCTAGGTGGCTGCTCTGCTTGGCCGCACGTGGCACCTACGGAAGCACGTGATTTGCGTGGCCCTTACGTGGTCGGATTCGACACGGCAAGTGCCTCAAGAGCACCGTCATTCTGCAGATGCTCGACAACCCAGTTGGGTTTTCTGCCATGTCCGGTCCAGCTTTGATCGGGGTTGGCAGGATTGCGGAACTTGATGACCGAAGGCTTCTTGTCCTTCACCGCCTTCTTCCTCGCCGGCTTGCCAGCTTTCTTTTCCTTGGGAGCTGTGACTGCAGTCGAGGCTTCATTCTTTCCCAGGACTTCCGACAGACTGTAGCCTGCCTCTTGAGCGAGCTTTTCCATGCTCTTGAGCAACTGGGAGCGGGAAGTGCGTTCGCGCTTCTGCAGTTCAGTCTCGATCTTGCGTTGAAGTTTCTTGAGTTCGGTAAGACTCAGCTCGGCGAGGTCTTTGGACATGAGTAGGGTTTTCTGTTTGCGAATGGACGGTGACAGTTTGTCAGCCAGCAAAGGGTGATTCAAAAATTGGTCGTCTCTCTCGAGAGGTGCATCTGAAATCATTGTGATGCAACGCACACATTATGAGTGATTTTTTACGCTGTCGAAAGCTGCGTGAATCGCGAAGATGACGAGTGGCTGAGGTTAAACGTCGTTTCACTTTTTTCAGTGATGCAGATCCCGATTGTTTATCGTTGACCTCCCGGATTAATGAACGGTTTCACCCTGCTGATTCAGAATTAGTTCCCCCGCTCCCGAAGCACGGCTGACCCCGGAAATTATGGCTAAGAAGAACGCAGGCTCAAGCATGGTCCTGGTGGGCGCGATGGTCGTTGTTGGCATCGTCGCTTCGGTGCCCAAGGAGGTTTGGGGCACACTCTTTGTTGCAGGTGCCGTGGCTATTGTGATCAGGGTGGTTGTAAAGATGATGGGTTCGGGAAGTCGAGCCAAGCCAGTTCAGCGCGTTGTGAGTACGCCACGTTCGGCGGGCGCGCCCGTCCCTCAAGACGGTGGCAGCGCTGCTCCTACACTCAAAGTGGAAAGAGCCGCGGTGCCAAAGGACGAGTTCGCGTCATTTGTACTGAGTGTTGAGCCTCAGACGGCAGAGCACCGGATTCCGATCCCGGAGGGCCCCGTCGGCAGTCAGTGGAAGTGGGTTCCTGTCGGAGAGACAGTCTCTGTCGCGGGTTTCGAGATATCGGGTGGCCTGCTCTACGTCGGTTCAGGGCTGCGAGCCCGATATGGGGAGGTCGACCCAGCGCTGATAGACCCGAAGCTGAGTGTCGCGACTGCGCCGGTCGTGACTTCGTTGCGACTTATGGACTATTGGTCGAGCTACTCGAACATCACGCCAGATGCGCGGCGTGCTTACCTTCAGTGGCTCGCGGGTGGTCGTCGGGATCCGAGCGCGGATATCGGCTATGTGTTTCTCTTCTTCTATGGCTTGGAACGTAGGGCTTTGGTTGATGTAAATACCGACCCTGCTGCCAAGGTCGATATTCCGGCGATAAAGGTCGAGGTCCAGCGCTTGCTTGGTATCTACGGTGGCAGTAATTCCTTCCGGCAATACGCGACGCACTTCCTGGCTTACCTGGATGCTGAGCAAGTGGCGGAGAAGGTGTACCTGGATGCCCCCCCTGCCATTCCTGATCGCTGCTATGAGCTCCCTCTGGGATTGAAGATCGGTCTCGGTCAGCTTGCTGCTGACCAGCAGCCCGTGCCTGCCAACTGGGCGTTGGCTTGGGCACTGGCGGACCCCAACATCTCGCGCCGCACTGCCGTGACGCGATGCGGAGCAGAGTTCGCCCGGATGTTCCAGCAAAAGTACGCTGCAGAGTATGGAGAAGGCCTCCGCCTCCGGAATAACAAGACAAAGCTGCAGTGCTCGTACCAGCCGGCCTCCGCGGGGCTTTGCGGGCAGTCGTTCCAGCAGAGCTTGGGGGGGCTGCCAGACGTCTCCGCTGTGAAGGTGCCTGTCCAGAAACTTCAAGCTCTTGTCGATACCTGCACCTCAGCCTTGGAGCCCTACAGCCGTTTTGTTGGCCGCAACCCAGACAAAGCACATGCTTTGGAAGCGTTGCTGCAATTGCCTGTTGATCTATGGCCTGCAGCCGTGAAAGCCGAGCTCAATGACCTGAAATCTCGGGTGGGCGACGGGATGGTCGTCATGTCGTTCGGGGAGCTTTCCGGGCGGCTCAAGAGCGCGGGGCCACTGTCGCGTGACAGGGTGATCGGTTTGGCACGGGCCTTGCAGGATCTGCAGCTTGGCATGGAGCCGGATGTGCTGGCAGGTGTCCGCCCCCCCAAGGCGGAGGACAAGATTGCCCTCTTTGCTGCGTCTCCCGACGAGGGAAGCCAGCGTGAGGGGGCGGTTTATCAGGCGGCAGCCGTTACTCTCGATCTGGCTTGTATGGTGGCACTTGCCGATGGCGACGCTTCTGCGCAAGAGCTCTTGACCCTGACGCGTTATGTCGACTCATGGAGCCATCTCAGTGTGGTGCATCGCAAGCGTCTCAAGGCACACCTGAGGCTGGGTATCGAGCAGCCCGCCACCCTGGCAGGGGTAAAGAAGAAGTTTGAGCATCTGGCCGATAATGCCCGTCGTTCGATAGCGCGCTTCCTTGCTCACCTTACCCAGGCCGATGGCGTTGTCAGCCCCTCGGAAGTGAAGTTCCTTGAGCGGACGTACCGAGCTCTGGGGCTCGATATCAAGCTCGTCTATGCCGATCTTCATGCAAATGACGCACCGGCGCCTGCGACCGCTGAAGTGGGCTCGGCGAATTTGAAGCCACAGGGCTTCAGCCTCGATCCCGCGCGTATCGCCCAGCTCCAGAAGGAAACCGCGGAGGTCGCTGCGCTGCTTGCGAACGTTTTTGTGGAGGAGGGTGGGCAGGAGAGCGCCGAGGTCGTTACGGCGCTGCCGGAAGAAGAGGCCGAGCAGATGCAGACCGGGCTCTTGGGTTTGGATGCAAGCCACTCAGCCTTTGTGCGCTTGCTGGTGACCCGTAGTTCCTGGCTGCGGGATGAGCTGGCGGATGCCGCCTCGGATATGGAGTTGATGCTCGATGGGGCGCTCGAGCACATCAACGAGGCTGCTTTGGATGCCTGCGATGCACCGCTCACCGAGGGTGATGACCCGATCGATATCAACCAAGAAGTTCTAGAGGCGCTCCCCGTATGAGCACGATTCGCGCAAAAGACCGCGACGCGGTCATTCAATCTCTTCGTGCAGGTGTTGTCCCGCGTGTAGGCCAGCATCTGATCCAAGTCGGACGAGTCAAAGAGCTTGAAGCGCTGATGAAGGATGCCGACCGTGTCGCTGATGCGGGCTCGGGGTTTCGGGTCGTCATTGGAGAGTACGGCTCCGGAAAGACCTTCTTCCTCAACCTGGTACGCGCCATCGCGCTGGAGAAGAAGCTCGTCACCATGCACGCAGACCTGACCCCTGACCGGCGCCTTCATGCGACGGGGGGGCAGGCGCGTTCGCTTTACGCCGAGCTGGCCAAGAATCTGGCGACTCGCACGAAGCCTGATGGTGGGGCCCTGCCAGGTGTTGTTGAGAAGTTCATTTCACAAGCGAAGTCCGAGGCCAAAGCAAGCGGCAAGTCAGCAGAAGTCGTTGTTCGAGAGAAGCTCGACCATCTGGCAGAGATGGTGAATGGCTATGACTTTGCGGAGGTCATCGCTGCTTACTGCCGAGGCTTCGACGAAGGCAACGAGCAGCTCAAGGCTGATGCTGTTCGTTGGTTGCGAGGCGAGTTCACGACGAAGACCGATGCGCGCGCAGCACTGGGTGTGCGCACCATCATTGACGACGCCTCCATCTATGATCAGTTGAAGCTCCTGGCGCGTTTTGTCCGCCTTGCCGGCTACAGCGGATTGATGGTCTGCCTGGATGAATTGGTAAACCTGTACAAGCTCTCCAACACTCAGGCGCGCAACGCCAATTACGAGCAGATCCTGCGCATTCTCAACGACTCCCTCCAGGGCTCAGCAGAGGGGCTGGGGATTGTGCTGGGCGGAACGCCGGAGTTTCTCCTGGACACGCGTCGAGGCCTCTATAGCTACGCTGCCTTGCAGTCCCGGTTGGCGGAGAACACCTTTGCCAAGGCTGGAATGGTGGATTACTCCGGCCCGGTGCTGCGCCTGGCCAGCCTTACGCCCGAAGATTTCTATGTGCTGCTCTACAAGCTCCGGCATGTTTATGCATCTGGGGATGAGAACAGGTATCTGTTGCCTGACGATGCCATCCCCGCGTTCATGTTGCACTGTGCGGAGAGGCTGGGAGAGGCTTACTTTCGCACGCCGCGGACGACGATCACGGCGTTCATCAACTTGCTGGCTGTACTCGAGCAGAACAGTTCTGCCGACTGGAGAGAGCTCGTGAACTACGTTGAAGTGGAACAGGACAGCGGTGGTGCGACGGATGTGGCGGTAGAGGATGACGACGAACTCACCAGCTTCAAGCTCTGACGGGGGCTCGCAAGGTTTTGCTCTGCTGGATGTACGCATCCAGCGTTGGATCTGGAGCGAGGGCTGGACCGCACTCCGTGATGCGCAAGAGAAAGCGATTCCCGCGCTTATCGACGCGGACCGGGATGTCATCATTGCGGCTCCGACAGCTGCGGGCAAGACCGAGGCAGCGTTCTTCCCCATCCTCACGCACATGCTGCGTCACGAGCCACACATTGGCTCAGTGCTCTATATCAGTCCCTTGAAGGCGCTCATCAACGACCAGTGGGGGCGGCTCACGGGGCTGTGCGACTCACTCGATATTCCGGTTGTTGCATGGCATGGTGATGTAGCGGTGAGTCGGAAGCACAAGTTCCTCAAGGATGGCAGGGGCGTGCTTCTGATCACCCCTGAATCCCTTGAAGCCTTGTTCGTGCGGCGTGGGACGGCCCTGCCAGGGCTGATGTCGAAGCTACGCTATGTCGTCGTGGACGAATTGCACGCCTTTATCGGCTCGGAGCGGGGCAAGCAGCTTCAGTCGCTGATGTGCCGCCTTGAGCGGACGGTCGACCGGCGGCTGCCGCGGGTAGGCCTCTCGGCGACACTCGGGGACATGGGTTTGGCTGCCCAGTTCCTGCGCCCAGACAAGCCAAACCTCGTCGATCTGATCGTGGCGGGGAGTGGTGGGCAAGAGCTCAAGATCCTCATCAAGGGCTACGTCGAGAAACCTGCTCGAGCCGAGGGGCTGCCGGAGATCAGGGATCCCGAGGTGGAAGACCTTGTTCCTGGGAGTACCCTGGAGGTGGCCGAGCACCTCTACAAGGTGCTGCGGGGCTCGAATAATTTGGTGTTTCCAAACAGCCGTCGGCAAGTCGAGCTTTACTCGGATCTGCTGCGCCGGCGCTGTGAGCAGCAAGGTGTGCCGAATGAGTTCTGGGCACACCATGGCAGCCTATCGAAGGACTTCCGCGAGGATGCCGAGAGAGCTCTGAAGGACGGCTCCAAGCCGGCAACCGCCATATGCACCACCACTTTGGAGCTTGGCATCGACATCGGTGCCGTGAAAAGCATAAGCCAAATCGGCCCACCTCCTTCCATCGCAAGCTTGCGGCAGCGATTGGGACGCTCCGGGCGCCGAAAGGGTGAGCCGGCGATTTTGCGAGGCTACTGCATTGAGCCGGAGCTCGGTCCGAAGTCGGGATTGTCTGACTCGATCAGGGAAGGGCTTGTCCAAACGATCGCGATGGTGCGCCTGCTTCTCCGCGGGTGGTTTGAACCACCTTCAGTCGGTGGTCTGCACTGCTCGACTCTCATCCAGCAGATTCTCTCTGTCATTGCTGAGCGTGGAGGGGCTATGGCAGGTGAGCTATGGGCGCTCCTTGTGAAAGGGGGCCCGTTTGAAGGACTGGACCGCACTGATTTCGTGTCCCTGCTTCGGCACATGGGTGACAAGCAATTGCTTACCCAGGATAGCTCCGGTTTGCTGCTGCACGGTGAGCTGGGTGAGAAGCTGGTCAACCGCTACGAGTTCTATGCCGCCTTTGCGTCCGACGACGAGTTTCGCCTCCTCTGCGAAGGCAAGACTCTGGGCTCACTTCCTGTTTCACATCCACTGCTGCCCGACCAGCGAGTCATTTTCGCCGGTCGTCGCTGGCGGGTGCTGGATGTCGACTCCGAGAACAAGGTGGTCATGGTTACGCCTGACAGAGGAGGTGCGCCTCCAGCCTTCGATGGTGGCGGTGCGGTGGTGCACGACGTCGTCCGCCAAGAGATGCGGGCGGTGTTGGCCGAGAGCACGCCGGTACCATTTCTCGACCAAAGCGCCGCAGCCCTGCTGGCAGAGGCCCGGGACTACTATCGTCGAACGAACCTGCACACGTCCCAGGTGTTCCAGTGGGGGCACGAAGCGGTGCTTGTTACGTGGCTGGGTGATGCCGTGAATGATGCTTTGGTCATGCTCCTCGCGACGATGGGGCTACGTGCCAACAATGAGGGTGTTGCCTTGGCTGTCCCGGGGGTGTCCACGGACCGACTGCTTGATGCTGTGGCAAGGGTCGGCGAGATGACCGACCTTGACCCCGTCCGTATACTCGCCGAAGCGAAGAACATCCTGCGTGAAAAATGGGACTGGGCGATGCCCGAGGAGCTTCTGAGAAAGTCGTTTGCGTCTCTGAACCTGGAACTCAATGAGGCCCGACGATTCGCTGCGGGGCTCAGCCACCTGATTGGATGATAGCGGTGGGTGACTGAAACGCCCCCTCGGTCCTAAGGCTTACTTGGCTTGTTCTGCGTGCTTGAAGGCACGGTTCTCTTCGATTGCTTGTAGCAGACTGATACCGCTCACCATGCATAGCCCAACCAGGCCCCAGGCGGCGGCCTCTCCAGCATCCAGCCAGAAGATGCTGCTGAGGAGTGTCGAGAGCGCTGCCACAATAATGCGTGGCACAGGCTCCGGTACCCAAGACAGGACCGCGTAGGCCAGTGAGCTCATCAAGAGTACGTAAGCGATCCCGCCAACGTGACTGCCGGTCCGGGCAAACTCCATCTCCCCCATGGAGAACTGAGTCCACGGCATGAACCACAACAATATTCCGGCAATACCCAGCAGTGTTCCAACGACGCGTTTGTCCATTTTGTTTTCCTCCTTTCTGGGCTTACTTGCCGGCGCTCTCGGTTTGATTCACGAATGACCCCTTGAAGTCCTCCGGGATGTAACTGTCGACCACGGTCACCTTCGCCCCAACCGATTCGGCGGCAGTCCGGACAGCATTCATGGTCCGGGGGATGAACTGGCTCGAATCGCCAATAAGCGAGCGTCCGATCGCTGAACTGATGCCTTGCGGTGTCATGCCGCCATTTTCCCGGATGAAGGTCGAATAGATGTCGATCTGGTAGCCCTCCTTGTAGGGGAGAACGCACAGGAACAGTGTCGTCTGTTCGCCATACTGGGCCATGCTGGTGTTGTCCGTTGAAACGGTCATCAGGGCGTTCTTGCAGACAGGCACGCGAATATTTTGGGCCTGAGAGGCCAGTAGCGCCCCCATTTTCGAGTTGGCAAACGGATCCTGAAGTTCAAAGCGACCAGGGGTGGCAGGAAGCTCTGCAGGGGGAATATCCCGGTTCACCCGCAGCTTGCTGGCGCTCTTCTGCACGGCATCCAGCACCGCCTTCAGCAACTGATTCCGATCAATCGTGGCGGGTTTGACGTCGTAAATGACGAAGGTGGATTCGGTGTGATAGGTGGGCTTCATCGAGGCACAGCCGGTCAGCGTGATGCCGAGCGCCAGTGAAATGGCTTTCTTGTACATGGTTTTATCCTTATTTGAATTGGCTAAACGAATGTCTTCGTGGCAGGTGAAGAACCGTAGCGGCCCTCAATGCCGTGGTCTGATGATCTAAAAGCTAAGTATTCCTTAGTATGCCATAAGTGTAGTTCCTAAGAGTCTCTTAGTCCTCGTCAGTAGGGGGCTAGGATGGAAGAGAAGTCAGCATTTGCCAGGCGGCTAAGGACAGCCCGCGAGGCGAAAGGCGTATCGCAGAAGCAGCTCGGCATCCTGGCCGGCATTGACCAGTTCGTTGCCAGCGCGCGGATCAACCAATACGAGCGCGGCAAACATTTACCGGACTTGCAGACGGCCCAGCGCCTTGCTGCAGAACTGAATGTCCCCGTCTCTTACCTGTATGAGCCGAATGACGATCTGGCGGAGCTGATCCGGATACTGGGAGGTCACTCCCGGGATCAACTCCGCCAGTTGATCATTCAGTTCCAATCAGGATGAGCCTGGCTTCCAAGCGGTCAAAGCAGGCCAGACGACTCCCGCTGGCGATACAACGCCTGAATGCTGTTCTGGCACCGCGCATGTGCCTTTCTGGTTTCGCCCAGGATCTTGAGTGGAGCCCGACGCATGGCCGTTGTTCTTTCTTCGTGGCCCGCGTCGGTTAGCGCCTGCTGGACCCAGAGGGCGTCCAGCAGGCGGATGGCGAGATCTGCGCGGACAAAAAGGTCCGCGTAAGCGCCTGCCAGAGGTGTCCGGATGTCGGCACTCAACGCTTCCATCCAGCCAGGCTCGCCTTCCTGCAGGCCGGTCGCATCGAACTGCGACCGGGTCCAGTCGATCATGTTCTCCACCTTGAGTGCCTGCTGCTCGATGTAAGCCTTCAGATGCTGCAACTCATCCAGGGGATAGGCTTCGCGCAGGACAGTGGGGGCGAAGACGCAAATCTCGTAGAGGCGGCGGCTGACCTCTCCGAAGTTCCATTTCCAGACCCCGATCAGGCGCGGATTGGCGAGATCAAGCGTACGAGTGATGCGGGTGCCACGCTGTGGCCGGTTTGCAGGACGAGCGCTGCCTTCATGTTGATTCATGAGAATCTCCAAGCAATAGCGAGAGTAGGAATGACGGGGCGTCCGCTGTCAGTAACAGCATAGCGAAATGTCCCAATTACCTAAGTGCACGCTGTGATCCGCTACCGTGCAGCGGATCCTGCTCGCACAGACCTCATTCCCTGAGCACGTAGGGTCGTCCGCGCAGATGCCGGTGGTAGGCACCGAATCCACCTCGCACGGGGGCGTTCCGGGCGACCAGATCCGCCTGACCGGACAGGCGGTCGACCATCGACAGGATGTGGGCATCGAGGCTGAGCGGCTCCCGCAAGCCAAGCCAGTCCGGCGCCCCCTTGGCGGCAGTGATGGCGTGAAGCAGTGCCAGGTAGTGGGCTTCGGGCAGGATCACCCGATGCTGGGCACGGGCGGCCGCGATCCACTCGAGCACCGTGTGCTTGTGGCCCAGGAGGGCGCCGCGCTCGGTCATCTCGAAACAGCGGAATCGACCGTTGAAGCGGTACTCCTCGGCCTTGCCGGCATCGTGCAGCAGGCTGCTGGCGATCAGGACGGGAAGATGTGCCTCCGGATGATGGCTGGCGAGGGCCCGGGCGCGCTCGGCAACTTCGACCGCGTGCCGGAAATTGCCATTGCGCCCGTTGTGATGGCCGGCAAGCGAACTCGGTCCGTCCAGATAGCGCTCGAACCGATGGTGATCCCAGAACACCGCATTGAAGAGGTGTTGAAGGGGCCGTCCCAATTCCTCCCAGAGTTGAGTGGCCCGTGCCACCAGGGCCCGATCCTTGACCCAGCTGTGCAGGACGGTCGTGAAGGGGTCCAGGCTGGCCTCCGGTCGCTCCAGCTTCACCAGGCGGGAGATCCGAACGGCGCCCATCGTGGACACGGGACGGCCCAGCCAGCGGATTGCCACCAGGGCACCCACGGTCAGCCGATTGTCGGGCTGACGGCACAGCCATTCCACCTTGAGGCTGGCCTGCTCATGGAACAGGGCGGCCTGACACAGCGTGTGCCGTTCATCGAAGGGAAAGCGGGCGATCGACTGCAGACGAAACACCGAGGGGAGTCGGTCCACCACCTGATCCGCACCCGGCAGACGATTTGCCTCAAAAGTGAGTTTGGAATCAGGCATCGTATTTCTCCTCTACGTTCTTCATCGGCAGGGGCTCGCTGGCGATGGACTGGGTGATCAGACGCTCGAAGGCCGAACCGTCCTTGCGCGTCAGGTTGGGGACGTAGCGCGAATAGACCCGGAACAGCATCTCGGTCGTCGTGTGCCCCAGTTGGCGGGCGATCCACTCCGGTGCCTCCCCGGCCGCCAGCCACAGCGTCGCGGCGGTGTGCCGGCACTGGTAGGGCCGCCGCTTGGCTAGGCCCAGATGCCGCAGTAGCGGATACCAGACCCGGTTCGTCACGTTCTTGTGGTCGAGGGGCTTGCCCAGACGGTTACAGAAGACGAACTCCGAGATCTTGCCGGTGGCCTCGAACTGCTTCTTGAGGGCCTCGAAAACCAGCTGGCTCATCTGGATGTCGCGCTGAGAGCCGTCGGTCTTCGTGTACTCCTCGTCGCCCAGAACGATGGTTTCCCGCACCAGAATCAGCCGGCGCTCGAAATCCACGTACTTCCACTTGAGTCCATCCGCCTCGCCGGTACGCAGGCCGGTGAAGAAGCGCACGGTGAAGTAGTTGCGGAAATCCTCCCTCACCGTCCCGAGAATCGACTTCACCTCGTCGAGGGAAAACGGATAGACGTCCGTGCGCTTGATACGAAGCTGTTTGATGTTCTGGTAAGGCGTGTGAAAATTAAAGCGGTCGGCCGCTTCGTTGAGGATTTGCCTAAGCGGGTTCAGCATCTTGTTGATCCGTGCAGCAGACAACTTTGTTTCCTTGCCCCGCGCGGTTACTTTGCCGAGTTCGGCGCGGTAGGCAAGTACGTCAGCCTTGGTGATCTGGCCGACCGCCTGCTCCCCAAAGCGGGAGATCAGGCTGTCGAGTTCCCGACGGATGGTGATCCGGTGGGATTTGCGCCACTCCACTTCCTTCTCCAGGTACCAGGTTTCCGCGAAGTCCTTGAAGAGGGGCGTCGGCTGGACACTGGGAGCTGCAACCGAGATCGAGACTGCTACGGTCGGGGCTACATCGAAGCGGGCGGCGTTCTTGCTGGCGGGGAAGTAACGCCGGTAATCGAAGGTGCCTGCGGCGATGTCCGCTTCAATCATCGTCAGCACTTTCTCCATCTTCTTCTTATTTGCTGCCGTGTCCGGCAGCGTCGTGTATTCGCGGCAGCGGACGGCGTCGTACCGAAAATCGAAGAACAATGCACCGGTCTGACTGTGCTTGCGGATGCTACCCATGGCAGACCCCCCCGTTCGCCATAGGAATGGCAAAGCTGGTATCTGCAGACCTCAAACCCATGTCGCGCTTGATGTGCTCCCAGATGTACAAAATCTTCCGGCCGCCGAAAGGGCGGATGTAGTGCGTACCTTCGATCAGAACGCTGTCCTTCAGACGCTCGCGAATCGTCCGGGGGTCGTACTTAATGCGTTCCGACAATTCGTCGGTGGTGAGGTAAGTCAGTTCCACGATGCTCTCCGTGATTATTAATCGGATCGACGGTCGCTATTGGTGATCGCCTGATAACAAATTTAATCACCTCTATGCGCAATGTCAACCTCAGGCGATAATATTTTTAATCACCCGCTACTAAACACACTCAGGTGCAAGTCATGATCAGGTTCAGGCTCAAGGAGCTCATTGCAGAGAAAGAGTTTCGCGAACGCCGCGTGATCACGATGACGGAGGTCGCCGCGCAGACGGGGATCAACCGGATGACGCTCTCCAAGATCGCAAACCATCCCGGCTACAGTACCGTGACGGACAATCTTGATCGTCTTTGTGATTACTTCGGTTGTCGGCTCGAACAGTTCGCCGAGCACCTACCGAACGAATGTAAGCCTGCTGGCGAGAAAGAGTAGTAACGCGAGGGCCGAACGGTCCGAATCCCACGGAATCGTGGGCCAGGGAAGCAGGGGGCAAACCGTCCCTTTGCCAAGCGGGGCTAAAAAACCGTGGGCCAGAGGCGGGCTAAATTTGGGCCAAGGATGGGCCAAAAACAAAAATGGGTTAGATCGACTGATCTAACCCATTGATTTGTTGGCGCGCCCGACTGGAGTCGAACCAGTGACCCTTCGGAGGGTACGCCAACTGTGTGCATGTAGTATGTACAGGAGTTGAGATATTGGGTCTTAAACCTGCATATTTGTGGCTTGTCTGATAGGCTGTGCCGGGTCGCCTGCAAACAGCCCCCTCTGCCATGCCCCTCTCAAGGCCGCTACATCCCGATCAAGTCGATCCACTTGCCCCGGCTTCGCCACGCATCCTTACGACCCCTGCTCACCTGCCCGACGAATGGAAGCGTCTATGCGCATGGGCACAGGAAGTGGAGCTGCTTGCTCCCCTGTTGCTCCTCTTTGATGCAACTGGAGCCGTCGTGCGGCCGGGCGCGATCGGATCGATCCTGCACTTCCTCAATCGGCCTAACGTACTTGATGAGCTTGAGCTTTGGGCCGTGGAGAGCGCTGCAGCTGATGTTGTTTATCAGATCGCAGCTAAGCTCAAGATGCTTGGTGAACAAGTCCTGAAGTTATATCGACCACTTCCGGATGCGCAAGCGGCCCGTACACGCTTCGCTGGCGATCTCGAGTACCTCTACCTATTTGCCCTGCTGGCGACACGCAACCCTCACGCCTCCGGCGACCTTGCAGGAAGAGCAGACTATGACCGGTTGCGACTCTGGACGTTGGTGCACTCCGTTGAGCGAGCTGAACAAGGCATTCTCCTCGACACCGCCTTACGAGAAGTCGCTAGGGCCTGTTCTCAATTGCTGAATCATCGGCATGCCAAATGGAAGCCGTGTCAAAAAAGTTGTTTACGGTCAATGACATAGCAAGGGGGCTGTTCACAGCGGTCTGAATCTGCTTATATCCTGATTTTTCGGCTGAGCTCAGGATGGATCGGAAGATGCTGCGCGACGACCAGTGGGCGCGCATTGAACAACTCTTGCCCGGCAAGGCGACCGACCGTGGTGTTACGGCCAAGGACAATCGGCGCTTCGTCGAAGCGGTGCTGTGGATCATGCGCACGGGCAGTCCGTGGCGCGATCTCCCGGAGGAACTGGGGCATTGGCACCGGACCTTCGTTCGCTTCTCGCGCTGGCGCGAGAAAGGGGTGTGGGAGCGGGTTGCCACAGCGCTGCGTAGCGAGGCCGACATGGAATATCTGTTCCTCGACTCGACGATCGTGCGCGCCCACCAACACGCTGCCGGCGCCCAAAAAAAGCGGGCGACCCGCAAATCGGCCGCTCGCGGGGTGGATTGACCACCAAGTTGCATGTGGCGGTGGATTCCCTGGGCAATCCAGTGCGAGTCATTCTCACGGCAGGTCAGATCTCCGATATCGGACAAGCGGGCGCACTCATCAAAGATCAGCCCGCCGAGTTCATTGTGGCCGACAAGGGCTACGACTCGGATGCCTTTATCGAAACCATCACGGCGCAAGGCAGCCAGGCGGTCATTCCACCTCGCGCCAACCGACTCAACCCGCGTACCTTCGATCGCCATATCTACAAGGACCGCAATCTGATCGAGCGCTTCTTCTGTCGGATCAAGCAATTCAGACGTATCGCTACGCGCTACGACAAACTCGCACAGTCATTCCTGTCCTTCGTTCATCTCGCTTGTGCTTTCGTCTGGTTGGCGTAATTGAGAACAGGCCCTAGTAAGTTGAGACTAGCGGGTGACGGCAAGGTCACTTGGCTGGACACTCTGGCCGCCTTAAGGCTGACAGCCAGAAGCTTTCTCGGGCTCGATGCTCAAGTATCTAGGCGTACAACGACTCTCATCCAGTCACAGCGAGGGCTTGAGCCAAGTAATCGAGCTTTTCTGAGGGCGTTGTGCAGTGTCGCTCTACGCGAGGACTGTGCCGTTGATAGCGGTTCGCGCAGCCGGCTGTTCAATGGTGCCTCGAAGCACATAAGAGTGGTGCTGCCGAACGCCGCAGAGCCTGTGTCACTGGTCATGCCTGACGACGATGAGACTCCTGTCGAGATCGAGATGGTCGGGGATTTGGGAGATGATTATCTTGTGAGTGTCCCTGTGCCTCAGGACATCACACTCACTGGCCAGATCAAGTACGCCTCGTCGATTTTGCTGCACAGCGTCGAGGAAAACCAGTTCTTGCCTTGGACATGGTCGCGGATCACGCCTAGCGAGTTGCGAAACATCAACGCATGGATGGCAAAAGCCCTCAAAGTCGATGACGTAGAGGATCAGTTGCTCGCGGCTGTGCTGTGGATCGCCATGGCGACCGGCCGCTCTTTGGCTCGTGCGCTCACGATAAAAATCTCACACATTCCCGAGGATGAATGGTCGGTCACCCCAGAAATGATACTGCGCCAAGCTGTTCGCCCCAGCCGAGCATGGCGTCCGGAGGAACGCCACGACCGTTGGATTAGACCACTGGGCAACTCCTACGAGTTGCCTTTGCCGGCCGATGTTGCAGAAGTCTTCAGGGCACGGCTCGTGCCGAATTCATCTTCACCGACTGTCCTTGGTGATCTCTTCGCGCCAAAGCTACTCCTTAGTCGCTTCCGCGACGTCATGGAAATGGTTGCGCCTCGGGTGACTGCTGGGATGCTCACCAATCTTCTTCCCTGGCAAATTTACTCATCAACCGGAGACTCAGTTCTCGCTCGGCTTTATGCGCGCCACCCTAATACGGGACTGCCAGGTGCAGCAGCGTACCCAAGTTGGACGGGTGCAGAACTTACTAACATACTCCTTACATCGGGGCTGCCGGCTCCAAGTCTTCACAACGCTCTCACAGCCAACGTCCTAGGGAGTCGACTTGATCCGATTGAGGCTCTTCTACGTGTAGAAATTCGCCAGGCCGCAGCGTCACTTCGTCGTAAGCGCAACAACGGTGTCGTCGATTTTCACAACGCCCTGACGAGCTACATACTCGTTGCTCTGCAAGCAGCTACGGGCGCGCGTCCAGTTCGGGCACCGTTCGAGTCAGTGGTCGATTTTGATTTTGAAGAGAGGTTCGTCTTTGTCGCGGATAAGCTTAGTGGCTTGTCTCGGTCTGGTCGTCTCGTCCCATTACCAAAAGCTCTGTCTGACTTTATAGCTTTGCAGTACCTTCCCTATCTCCGCTCACTTGCTTCGTGGATCGAGCGCAGTGGTGATTCAGAACTAGGGCTGCGTATGAGGAACAGCACTAATAGAGCTTCGTCAGGCACGATGCCGCTCTTCTTTTCTCTCCAGTTGGATGGGCGAAACCTTCGGTGGACTTCTTTCAGTGAGGTGATGATCGCGAGTTTAGGGCTATTCGCCTGGCCTTTACCGCTCCGGCACTTTCGCCACCGTCTGGCCCGCAAGCTTCGTACTGCATTGATTGACCCGGAAGTCATCGATGGCATACTTGGCCACTCGGAACGCGGTAGCTCAACATACGGTGACCGATCTATTCGAGTCTGGCTTGAGGATATGGCGGGCGCAAGGCCTGTCATGGAGGCGTGTTTTGCAAGTTTGGGCTTTCGCCCGATCAGGATTGCTCAGATCCTCGAAGAGGTACCGCTCTCGAATTTTGAGCCAATTCTAATAGTTGAACAGCCGCCAGCCCTATTCGGGCGTGCAGAGCGTGCCCGACTTCGAGGTGAGCGCTTTCGAGCTGCAGTTCGTAATGCTGGAGCGGTGATTGATGGATTCTGTCATGGACGTGAATTGGGCGACCTTGACGCCGATGAAATCGATCAGTTGAGTCGCTCGCTTGTTTTCAATAGAAATGGCATACCCCACTCCATGGGGGCTCTGCGGTATTCGGTCCTCTTGCGACGGCTGGAGCGTGTCCAAGAAAAGAAAACTCGAACTGTGCGGGTGCGCCACGTTTATCTAGCCTTTGTCGACGAGCCCAGTACATTTACGCACATGGCGAGTGGAGCCATTGCGGCACATCAGCAGCTTCTCGGTCTTCTGGAGAAAGTGCCGGTCCCAGCATACTTGCCTAGGGCAATGGGCAAAGCTTTGACGCTTGGCGTGCTGCGACTGGTTCTCGAGACTCGGCTGACCGATGTCAACGTACTCAAGGGCATTCTTGCCGGCCGAGATTTTCGGCTGGTTGGATTCAAAAATCGAACTTACATTGAACTTGGGGAAAAGATTGCCGACGCTGGACCCTCTGGCTTATGCCGTCGGCTCGAGGTAAGCCACGCTACGGCTCGGCTGCTCTCCGTCACATTGGCAGGTACGCGGCCTAATGATGCTGGAAAACGTAAGATCGATGGCAGCCTTCGATCGATGGCTCAATGCGTTCAGAGTCATTCGCTTGGCACTGTTACGATCACTACGGTTGCCCAACTTGTCTCTGCAATAGCAGCATTAGTTGACCAATTGAATGCGATAACGCGGCCCGGGATCGTTGCGGGCTTCCTCGCCGGGCGTGTGAAGTCATTTTCACTGAATTGGTACGATTTTACTCGATTGCAAGACGGCTATTCCCGCGACTTTGGATTTCTCGTTTCGGATGAGAGGGATAGTAAACGTATATTGGATTTGACCTCCAATTTTCCTTTTGCCGCTAAGGGCTTTGACGTTCGGTCAGATCAGCGAGAAGTGGCAAGCCGCAATCTCATGCGGGACGTAGTCCGTAAGTTGAACGAAAATAACATAAAAAATACGCTAACGCGTGAGGAACGTTCGAAAGCGATTGAGGCGCTCGCTGGGCAGGCTTGCGATTCTGCCAATCCTTTGGTGTGCTTGCTCGCTCATTGGGTCTCTCATTTGATCCTCAGACACAATCAGAAAAGTCGGGAAGATTACTTAAGTCTAGCGACTATCGAAAGGTATTTGGGCGCACTTGCAAAGGGCTTCACCGAACTGGCTCCTCATGATGATGTAGAGAGTTTTGATGAAGACGAAATCACGGAGATATATGCTGAGGTTGTTGGTGTTGTTCCAAAAAAGTCGCAACGCTATAGCCGGCTCCGGTTGGAAGAATTTCATTCGTGGCTCTCATTGCAAAAACCCGTGGAGGATCCGGATTGGTCGCTAGTTCCAGGTTCAGAAAAAGCTATAAGTGCCAATCCTGGCGTGATCTCGGAAGTTGAGTATCTCAAAGCCCTGCAGCATCTTTTTGATACTGCCAGCAGAGAGATTGATAAGCAGTCTGCATTTCTCTTGTTGTTGGTTTATAGATTCGGGCTGCGGAGCGGGGAGAGTGTCGGGCTGCTGAGAAGGGATGTATTGGGAACGCCTGACGGCGAAATGGCTGTCGCTGTATCTAGCAATAGATTAAGAAAGCTCAAGACAAAAAAAACGTCCCGGCGCTTGGTTCCCCTTGTTGCTCGGCTTAATAATAACGAGATCAGACTTGTTAATTATTTTATTGCTCGTTCCGAGGCCCAGGCGGGGGGTAATTTAAACTACCCTATTTTTGGTTCGGAGTTCGGGAGTCCGAATGGTCGAGTGAGAAGAATGTCGGTTGCTCGTCTGCGAAGGACTGTGATCCCGATAATCAGATGTGTGACGGGAAACCCAAGGGCGAACCTACATCTAGCTCGACACAGTGCTGGCAATGTGGTTGCAGCTTGTCTCTTTGATGTTGATTTTATTGGCTTGCATAAGCTGGATGATGTAAGTCTGGCTCAGGCGAGGGCGCTATTGTTAGGTCGGATTGAAGTCACCCGAAGAGCCTTGCCTGCTGTTGAGCGATACCTTGGCCACGCAGGTGCAGGAACAACGCAGGAGTACTATCTGCATTTGCTCGACATTTGGGCGAACCAGCTTAATAGTATCGCGCCGACTGAAAAGCTACGGGCTATTGATGGGCTAAAGAATCTCGATGACGCGCCAAGATACTGTGCAGTGCTGACGAGAGATCGAATAAATAGTCCCGATCGCCGGCTTTCCGTTGCAGACGGATTAATGTACTTACGGCTTCGGGCGCGAGGGTTCGCCTGCGAGGAAGCGGTGAATGCTTTGGATTTTGATGAAACGGCAGCCAAGCTGATTGACGAAAGACTTGAACTTGTAGCGAATAAGTTTCGATTTAGTGTTTCCTCACGTGACTTGCCTTTATCCAGATCAATAAATAATCCGTCTCTTTGTAAATTAATTGCGCGTATCAGTGATAGAGGCTGGAATGAGTGGATTGAGTGGGCGGGGATACGGGGCAAAGCTGCGGCGATGCCTTCTGGCCAAAGCTCGCTATATTTGAAAGCTACAACCTCAAGGCAGTTTGTGCTGTGGGGTGCGGCGGATCTCGAGTCGATTAAAAGACATCTGGACTGGTGGGGGATTGGGAGCGAGCAACTGCTTGTCGTGCACTCGACGAAGTGTGGCGAAAAATTATTGAGCGCGGCAGAAGCGATTGGATTTAAGGTGAAAGATCCGAGAAAATCCAATCCCCCAGTTCAGATTGATGCAGTTAGAACTGGAGAGAATGGAGAGTTTTTAGTAGACCAAAGAATCGCGTTTTTAATCCGTGAGACGGATCATGCAATACGTCATGCGGCTGAGTTTCTGGCGTCAATAGTAGTTAGTGAGGTTATGGCTTTGCTTCGCCATCAAAGCTAACTGACCGGATATTTTTTCCATCATCAGTCAATGTTTCTTTTACAAGGAAGTGATGAGATTTTTGGCTCTTTAATTCGTTCGCGAACTCCGAAAAAAGCTCGCGATTGCCATAGTAACCGTCTACCACGTCTCCGTTTTCGCAAATTAATCTTACGCTGAATTTGCTGTAGCCCAGTTCGTCAATAACGGCATTGACATAGATATCCCTGTCGGTGCCGACAACCGCTCGTGTGTGCTTTCGGGTTTTTCCGGCTAGCGCGGAAATTTGCTGAGTCTGCTCGTCGAGAATGGCAACGGGGTGAGTGATTTTGGCGCCGATTGTGGCCGAAGTGCGCGTTGATCCTTGCTTGACTGCCAGCTCTTCAGTTTCAGTAAGGGTGATTTTTTCAGGAGCGTCGTCGTATAAATCATCAGTTTCTGATCGGTTGCAAGATGATTTAAGTATGCGAGCAGAGAGGGCTCGACAAAGCTTGTTGATAGCGCCTGTTTTGTCTGAGTCCAGAGCTACTCGAGAGTATAGGTGTATGGAGGGACTTATTGTTTGGCTCGTTATGTCTAGGTGCAAGGTTTCAATTGCATCAACTTCCTCTTCGGAAATTATATTTGCGGATACTATTGTTTCTATTATTCCGTCTGAGATTGCTCGAAGGTTTCGCCATTCAATTCCTGCGAAGTTTCCTGATATTATATGGCTGTCAATTCGCCGAGCGAAAATCGCAGTCTTTTGTTGAACGATTAGGATTGGTTTGGGGCTTACGTCGGCTGTTGGGTTGTCGAATGTGGGGGGGTGGGTGTTGGGCATTGATGTCACCGATTTATTAATATGCGATGACCCATCATGCCATGCTTGCATGCGTGGTTTGTTTTTAGTCAGCGCTACTTTGTGCGCGTCTAAAAACGAAAAAATTTCATGCAGTTTATAATAATAGTCAGACGAGTCGACGATTTGAGCTGTCCCCCCGAATTTCGTCTTTCAGCGTAGCTCCCTCCTACCGTCTCGCTCGTGGTCATGGTTTTCCCTCCCAAGGGATCAAGGTCGATCTGCACAATCAACCTCTTACCATGACCACCCACTCTGTAAGCCCGGCCGGGCTTTTGCACACTGATCAGAACGCTACCCTTGCTCGGTTGACCACTTATGCTTGAGCAGCCGATGTCACCTGCGCAGACACCAGGCCAAGTCGGTTAAACGACCGCTGTATCCGTCGGCAAACCAGTGCTACCGACCCGTTCCAGATGCTGAGCGATAGCGAAAGCACTCGGAATTTGTTAAATATCGGCTGAGCCCGCGATCTTCAGCAACTCGGCACGAGCTCTCTGGGCGTCAGCAAACGAGCCGATGCCGTTGAAGTCCCGCGTCAGGAGATCCAGCGAAATGCGACCCCGAGTAGGCGAGTTGGTCCAGTAGTAGCCCTCCAGCCGCTGGTCACCGGAAGTAAGCTGAAGGTCACCGTAGCCGATGGTGATTTTGTCCTCGGCATCCTGCATCCGCCGCATCTCAAAGACGTACTGAAGCTGACCTATTGAACTCCGCGGGTCCACCGCCATGATTTCCAGCGTGGATCTGGCCGGTAGGCCAGGCGTATAAGACTGGATGGTCAAGAAGAAATAGCTCTGCTGGACCACGAACGCGATCGGAATGGACGGCAGCGGATCAGCCCCCTCGGACGGTTTGAACTCGGACTTCAACTCTCCCCACCATAGTCCATGAACCATGCGCTTGCCCATGAGGAGGGCCAACTTTGGATATTTCCACTGCAGGTTCGACAAAGCCCAGATCATCAGCGGCGGAACAGCCAGCGCCGTGGTGATGCTTTGCCACATGACCTTCAACGGATGCTGCTGCAGTTCCGTGAGACGGAAGGAAACTATGAGCGCGGTCACAGCCGCCACAACACAGCTGCAGCACTTGAGCAGCCGCAGCAAGTCGGCGTAGGTCAGGCTAACAGGCAGCATCAGAGGATTTCGCTCCAAGTCAGTCGTCCGGCCTCATAGATGGAAGCCGCGTGTTCGTGGGTCAGAAGCCCGATTGACGCGATGCCGACCACCTGCGATGCCAGGAGCGCCGTCATGTGCCTAGCGCCGCTGGCACGGGGCGTGGCGTCTGACGCGTTGGGCAATGGCGGTGCGATAAACTGGCAGAGGTGGGTGAGTGACCCCGAGCTGGCGTGCACGAAGTGGAAACCGTCGTGCCAGGGAGAAGACTGGCGCGCTGTTCGGGCAAGCACATCGCATATGAGTTCGAGCCCTAGTACCGGCAGGTCGAAACGCTCATCTCCCACGACTTCAAGCTGAAGATGAGGCAGCGACATCAGCGAGTCGTAAAACACAATGCCCAGCCCCACGAAGTCGCTGGGGAGTTTTGGGGCAGCGTGACGCAGCAGTTGAAGAGCGCTGAATGCTTCAGGAGTATGCAAAGGATTAACCTCCACACAGGCGCCAGCCCGTACACCTAAATGTCATATATATTTTATGGGTATTGTTTTGGCGCTGACTGGTAGGTTTCGCCTGAGCTTTTTGGGTACTATACCTTTTACGCTGTTGGTCTCTTGAAAAAAATAAGCCCAACACCATATGCTGACATGCCGAATCCTCAGTACCTTTTAGCGCAGTTGCCGGTTAAAGGGCGGAATGGGTGGCTCGGCGCTTGCAGGCGACGCGTCTGGACACGCGTCGCGCCGTCAATCACAAACATGCCCGACTGCCAATGCTGAACCTGAGCGCCCTTTTCTACACCGAAGTCGAATTTGAACCCTGTCTCTTCGACAACCTCAGTCTGCGCGACGACGATCGCAAGGACATCGCTGCTGCCAAGAATGACGTCAGAATGGCATTGCGGGACGGCATTCCCCGCGTCTACGCGGCGGAAGGCCACCCAGGCAAGGTCCCGCAACCACGCTTCTTCACCCAGGGTTCCTGGGCCTACAAGACGCTGAATGCTCCCGCGCAGCGGCCCCAGCAGGCCGACGTCGACGACGGGTGCTATCTGCCGCTAGGCTTCCTGAACCAGACCGACAGCCCCAGCGTCGCGGCGGAAGTATTCTTCGGCGTGGCCGAGAAGGCATTGGCTCACCTGGTGGAGAAGAGAGGCTGGAAGCTCTCCGGGAAACCCACCTGCATCCGGGTGGAGATCAACGAGCTCGCGCACATCGACATTCCCCTGTACGCGATTCCGGATAACGAGTTTGAGACCCTCGTCAAGGCGGAGAACGTCAAGCGCGCAGCCCTCGACGCCCTCAACTTCGCTGAAGCAGCGATGGAAAGCTGGGAAGAACTGCCCAAGACGAAGGTGCTGTTGGCGCACCGCGAGGAAGGCTGGATGCACTCCGACCCCCGCCCGGTGAAGGAGTGGTTCGTCGACCAAGTCGAGACCAAGGGCGAGCAGCTTCGCCGCGTTGTGCGCTACATCAAGGCCTATCGCGATTGGACCTGGAAGTCGGGCGGCCCCAGCTCAATCCTGCTGATGGCGGCGGCGGCACCGCTGTTCGTGAAGCAGGATCGTCGTGATGATCAGGCGCTGGTTGACGTCGTGAAGCAGCTGCCGGCGGCGCTGCGCAAGGGTGTCAGCAACCCCGTCAACCCGAAGGAGTCGCTGACCGACCGCCTGAGGGCATCAAGCACTGACGTGGACATGGTCGAACAGGCGGCGCTGCGGTTCGAGGATTTGGGCCGCCGACTCCAGGCGGCCCTGGACGCCGGCAACGCAGAGCAGGCATGCGCGTGGTTGCAGGGCCTTTTCGGGCCGCGCTTTCCTAACCGTCCCGACCGCGTGAAGGTGGGCACGGTGGCTTCGGCAGTGGCGGCTGCTATCGCCTCCTCCCCAGCGATCGCCGGCCCGTCCGAACTGGTTGGGCGGACACGCGCCGGATGAAATTCGCCAAGATCGCGATTCCGGACCTGACCGCAGCGCTGCACCAGCGCGGCTTTTCGTATATGAGGCGTGATGGGCGCGGCTGGATGAGGTTTGCCGGCGAGCTGCGATTGAAGGCGAAGAACTACCCTTGTGAGCTGGCTGTCTCGCCGGGGCTCGATGAGTTTCCCCGTGTCTGGCTGACGCCGGTTCCGCCGGGACGCCCTGAACTGCAGCCGCACCTCAGCGGGGACGGGTACCTGTGCTATCTGGCGCTGGGCTCAGTCATCTTCGATTTCTTTGATCCGATCCGCCAGACGATGGCTTGCCTTGACCGTGCTGAACAAGTCTTGGAAGACATTCTGGCCGGCAAAATGGTCGAGGATCTGGCGGAGGAGTTTCACATCACATGGGGCCGAGACTGGTGCATGCTGGACGTCGATGAGCGTCGCCCCGGCAGTCTGGACGCCTACACGTTCGGAGGAAAGACGAGCATCGTCACGGACGACAGGGCTCGTACTCACGCAAAGCTGGAAACCATCGGCCTTGACTTGCCCAAGGTCAAGTTGCCTGCGTTTCGCGTGCGCACCAAGGCAAGACCGATGCCGTTGCAGGAAAGCTGGCCGCCCAAGACCATGCAGGCCTTCCTGAAGTGGCAAAACACGCTGGACTCGACGTGCCGGAAGAAGATCGAGCAACGCCTCATGGAGATGTTTCGGGTGAAGGTACCCCGGGTGCTGGTTCTGATTGATTCTCCACAGGTTCAGTACGGTGTCGCGGTGACCCTCAAGCGCGATCCCGCCGGAACGGACAACAAGTCGTCGCTGCGCGAGATACTCTACCGCCTGCCGATCCACCGAATTTTGGTGTGCCGCATCGACGACCGGTACCTTGCTGAGCGCAACCTCCCCGGCTCAAAGACCCTTGCTGGGCTCAAGGTCGGGCTGGTTGGGTGCGGAACCATCGGTGGCTACCTCGCCGAGATGCTTGCGAAGGCAGGCGCGGGCACGATCGGCGGGAAGCTGACGTTGGTGGACATGGGCTCGCTTGAGCCTGGCAACCTTGGACGCCATCGCCTCGGTTTCGACGCCCTGATCAAGAAGAAAGCGGAGGCGATGTGCGATGAGCTCAGGCGTGTGGCGCCGGGGATCGACGCGGCGGCCGTCGTGGGGGATGTCAAGGCTGCGAACATGGGGCCGCTGGATCTGCTGATTGACGCCACCGGGGAGCAGGGCCTGACTGATTGGCTCACGTGGAAGTACGCGGACAAGGTGCCGTTCTTGTCGGCTTGGGTAGAAGGCTCTGGCTTGGCCGTCCGTGCTCTGCTGAAGGCCAAGCCAGAGCACGCCTGTGCTCGCTGCGTGTCACAACCGCCCCTGAGAGACCCGTATCGCGTGTTCGACGTGCCGCCGGAGGTCATCATGAAGGGGCATGGCTGCGAAGGCCTGTACGTTCCCTTCCCTGCTTCAGCGTCCGTGCAGGCGGCTGCTCTCGCAATGGAGATGGTGCAGGCCTGGCTGGATGGCGCCGACTCACCCAGCTTTAGAACGCGCGTGCTTGATCAGTCTCGCGAGGTCCATTTCAAGGATTGCTCGCCCCAAAGGTACGAAGGATGCCCCGCATGCGCCACGTGAGTGACTGGTCGCTGCCCGACGGCAGCGTCCTGCTGAACTTCTCCGACAACGTCCGCGGCGTGTTCGAGAGGAACGTCCAGTCGGGCGATCTCCCGGAGAGCGGCGGCGTGCTGCTGGGGACCGTCCACGAGCGCGGCCTGCTGGTTACTGTGGCCACCACGCCCACGCGTCTGGACCGCCAGCTCCGCTATCTCTTCGAACGGTTGCCGTTCGGGCACCGCGCAGTGGCGAAACGACTCTGGCGCTCCACTGGAGGCACGACACGCTACATCGGCGAGTGGCATACGCACCCGCAAGACATTCCCACACCCTCAGCCATCGACCTGGAAGAGTGGCGAAAACTGGCCAAGGCGCGCGCCGACAAGCGTCCGCTGCTGGCGGTTATCGTGGGTCGACACAGCTTGCATGTGGAGTTGACGCACGGCAACGGTCGCCGGCAACTGCTCAGGCCTTACTGAAGGCTGCCGGATCAACGTCGGCGCTTCATGCTCAAACTAGTGTCCACCGGCCGTGCGGGAGCGGGGAGATGATGCCAAGGTCGACGTCGTATTCTTTGCCCGGGTGGACGGGCTTGATCAGCGTGCCGTACTTGTAGGGGCCTTGAAGCCACGTGGAAATTGACTAGCTGCGCTTGACCTTGAACGAGCCTGTCGGTGCTCGGCTAGGTCGTTCCAACTGGCTTGCAAGAACCCGCGCTGCTGCGCCGTTGAACAGCGAACTGGTGTGACCTACTTCAGCCTCCCCGGACCAGGGTCAACTGGGGTTCGTGCTCAAGGAATGGCGCCAACTTCGTGTTAAGTATGTCACTAGCCGCTTTCTTGCCCAAGGCCAACAGCGTGCGCCGTGCAGCTCCGGTGGCTACGTCCAGGCCGAGATCCTTGGCCTGCTCGTTGGACGGGAGCGCGTCGAGGCGGAAATACCGATCCCCGAGCTTGTGCTGCATCAGCTGGTCCACCAACTGCTGCTGCGATGAGATCGTGACGGAGAAGAGGCGGTTGTCATCCATCCAACCTTGAATGCCCAACTCGCAGCCAGACTCGAAGGACAGGGAGTACATGTTGGTCGTCGTGCCTACACTGAGGATGCGGACGGCGTCACTAGGCACGCTGAAGAAATGTTCGGCCTCGTGAAGCGCCAACAAATCCGGCGCGTTGGCATACAGGCCACCGTCGGCGTAGCGGTGGCCGTCGAGCTCAGCCAGCTCGAAGAACGTCGGGGCTGCTGAGGTCGCCAGGGCCACGTCCACCGCCCGGTACTTCCAGTCGCGAGTCCACTCGGCCTTGTGCCGGGTCTTGAAGACCTGCGGCCGGCCGCTGGTGACATTTACTGCGGGGATGCCGACGGCGTGTTTGGCGTCGTTGAGGGTGGCCTCCTCGGGGATCAGGCTCGTGATCACTTCACGCAGGGCCTGGGAGCGGTAGCGCGGCCGGTTCCAGTGCTTTGCGATGTCCCAGCCTTTGCCGATGCGCGTTGTAGGCTTTTCGCGCGGGGGGAAGATCCTTTCTCCTGACTTCTCGAAGGCTTGCACCACCTTCTGCATTGGGACTTCGAACGCCACGGCCAGCGCGATGATCCCGCCGATCGAGGTGCCATAAGACAGGTCAAACCGTCGGCCGATGGGCTCGCCGACATGATCTTCCATCTCCTGCAGTGCGCGCGCCGTGAACAGGCCTCGATAGCCTCCGCCGGTCAATGCCAACGCCTGAAAGGGCCGATCCTTGGTCCACGACATACTTTCTCTCCCTATCTAGGTTTTGGGGGTTAAGGATACCAATCAGGCGGTTTCCTCGCGAAAAGCGCGGACTGTCTCAAGAAAGGCGCCCAGTAGCGGAGACTGGTCGTCCAGCCGGTAGATGCAGGTCAGGTCGACGACACCGACCCTGGGGCGGAACGTCCCGCAGCGAGCGATAAACGACGCCCGGAAGTTGCAGGGTGGTGGCTGACTCGGGGACCAGGCACACTCCGAAGCCGCTGGCCACCAAGGCCACCCCCGTCACCGCGTCTCCCACCTCCTGGGAGATGTTGGGCGTGAATTTGCATTCGTTGCAGAGCGCCATCACCTTGTCGATGAAGTTCGGTCGCGCGCCAGTCGGAAAAACCACCAGCGGGTGGTGAGCCAGTTCCGAAAAGGGAATCTCCTGGCAGTCGGCGAGAGGATCGCTTTCATTGACCGCCAGCAGTAGCTTCTCAGTCGTCACGAGTTCCGTGCCGAAGTCGGGTTCCGGTGCCAGCATCCGATTGAATCCCACGGTGATGCGGCGTTGTCGCAGGGCTTCGAGCTGTTCGGCCTTGGTCATGGTGTGAAGCACCACCTTCACGCCAGGATACGCGCGCCAACCTCGACGAGTTCACCTACACCACCTCCAACGCCATCAAGGTGGTGGGGGGGGCGCGCACTGGCAAGGCCCTGGCGGTGATCAACCCTGCCGAGCCGCCGCTGATCATGCGCAACACGATCTTCTGCGTCACCGACGAGGCCCCCGACGAAGCCCGCATTACCGCCTCGGTGCTGGAAATGATCAAGGAAGTGCAGAAATACGTGCCCGGCTATCGCCTGGTCAATGGCCCGATCTTCGATGAAACCCCGCGCGGCCACCGGGTTTCGGTCTTCATGGAAGTCGCCGGCCTGGGCGACTACCTGCCGAAGTACGCAGGCAACCTCGACATCATGACCGCTGCGGCCACCCGCACGGCCGAAATGTTCGCCGAGGAGATCCTTGCCGGAAAGATCCAACTCAAAGCCGTGGAGTCCGTCTGATGAACAGCACCCTCAACCTCAAGGGCCGCAAGGTCGTTCTGCATGACATGTGCCTGCGCGACGGCATGCACGCCAAGCGCGAACAGATCAGCGTCGAGCAGATGGTCAAGGTTGGCACCGCGCTTGACGAGGCCGGCATGCCCTACATCCAGGTGACCCACGGCGCCGGCCTGGGCGGCAACTCCCTGCAGCACGGCTTTGCGCTGGCCAGCAACGAGGAATACATCAACGCCGTTGCGTCCAGGATGAAGCAGGCCAAGATTTCGATCCTCCTCGTGCCGGGCCTTGGCACCATGCGCGAGCTGCAGTCGGCCTACGATGCCGGTGGCGCCCGACATTGCGGCGGAGATCGAGAAGGTCAAGTGGGCCGACCTGATCATCTTCAATTTTCCGATCTACTGGTACAGCATGCCGGCGATCATGAAAGGCTGGATCGACCGGGTCTTCATCTCAGGCTTCTGCTATGGCGGCAAGCGTATCTACGACCGGGGCGGACTGGAGGGCAAGTCGGCGATGCTGGCTTTCTCGCTTGGCGGGCAGCCGCACATGTTCGGGCCGGGGGCGATCCACGGTGAACTGGAAGTGATGCTCCAGCCCATCCTGCGCGGCATGCTCGCCTATGTGGGGCTCACTGTCCTTCCTCCCTTTGCGGCCTACCATGTGCCCTATATCAGTCCGGAGGCCCGGGCCGAAGTCCTCGAGGGCTATCGCCGGCATTTGCTGACCCTGGATGCGCGCCCGCCGTTGGTCTTTCCCTCGATGGCAGATTTTGACGAGAACCTTCGCCCCAAGAGCCGCGTCGGCTGAGGGATGAACCATAACGATGGCCCGCTTACGGGGCGAGCCAAAAGGAGAAACGCATGAGCAGACTGATCATTCGCAAAGTGGCGGTGCTGGGCGCCGGCGTGATGGGGGCACAGATCGCCGCCCACTGCGCCAACGCCGGCGTGCCGGTGGTCCTGTTCGACCTGCCGGCCAAGGAGGGCGACCCCAGCGGCATCGCCAGGAAGGCCATCGACGGCCTTAAAAAGCTCGATCCGGCGCCCCTCGCCACCAAGGACAGGGCCCAGTTCATCGACGTGGCCAACTACGGCGATGGCCTCGAACAGCTGCGTGGCTGCGACCTCATCATCGAGGCCATCGCCGAGAAGCTGGAGTGGAAGCTCGACCTCTACGCCAAGGTCGCCCCCTTCATCCGCCCGGACGCCATCTTCGCCTCCAACACCTCAGGGCTCTCCATCGCCGCCCTCGACGCCGGCCTGCCCGAAGCCCTGCGCGACCGCTTCTGCGGCATCCACTTCTTCAACCCGCCGCGCTACATGGCGCTGGTCGAGCTGATCGCCACCGCCCGCACCCAGCCGGCCATGCTCGACGACCTGGAAGCCTGGCTCACCACCCGGCTCGGCAAGAGCATCGTCCGCGCCAAGGACACCCCCAACTTCGTCGCCAACCGTGTAGGCGTGTTCTCGATCCTGGCGGTGATGCACCACACCGCGCGCCTCGGCCTGGGTTTCGACGAAGTCGACGCCCTCACCGGCCCGCTGATCGGCCGCCCCAAGAGCGCCACCTACCGCACCGCCGACGTGGTCGGCCTCGACACCCTGGCCCACGTCGTCGGCACCATGCAGGCTACCCTGCCGGACGACCCCTGGCACGCCCACTTCAAGAACCCCGACTGGCTCGCCGGCCTCATCGCCCAGGGTGCGCTGGGCCAGAAGACCCGCGGCGGCATCTACAAGAAGGACGGCAAGACCATCACCGTGCTGGATCTCGCCACCCAGGCCTACCGCCCCAGCGCCGGTGAAGTCGCCCCCGAGGTGCTGGCGATCCTCAAGAACCGCAACCCGGCCGACAAGTTCGCCCAGCTGCGCGCCAGCCAGCACCCCCAGGCGCAGTTCCTGTGGGCGATCTTCCGCGACGTCTTCCACTACTGCGCGGTGCAGCTCGGCGCCATCGCCGACAACGCCCGTGACGTGGACCTCGCCATGCGCTGGGGCTTCGGCTGGGCGCAGGGCCCCTTCGAGACCTGGCAGGCCGCCGGCTGGCAGGCCACCGCCGAGGCCATCCAGGCCGACATCGACGCCGGCCTGGCGATGAGCGCCGCGCCGTTGCCGGCCTGGGTCTTCGACGGCCGCCAGGGTGTGCATGCTGCCGAGGGTTCGTGGAGCGCCGCGGAATCCACCCTCAAGCCGCGGCGGGACCTGCCGGTGTATGGCCGCCAGCTCTACCCCGAGCAGGTGCTCGGCGAAGCCGCGCCCGATGCCGGCCTCACCCTGTGGGAGAACGAGGGCGTGCGCCTGTGGTGCCTGCCGGCGCGGGACGCCCGCATCGGCATCGTCTCCTTCAAGTCCAAGATGCACGCCATCGGCAACGAGGTGATGGACGGCCTGCTCGAAGCCATCGCCCGCGCCGAGCGCGACCTGGACGGCCTGGTGATCTGGCACGACGCGCCCTTCGCGGTGGGCGCCAACCTGCAGCAGGTCGCCGAGGCCTGCCAGGCCGGCCAGTTCGACCTCCTCGAAAAGACCGTCGCCAAGTTCCAGCAGGTCTCGATGGCCTTGAAGCATTCCGCCGTGCCCACCGTCGCCGCGGTGCAGGGCATGGCACTGGGCGGCGGATGCGAGTTCGTGATGCACGCCAGCCATCGGGTGCTGGCGCTGGAGAGCTATGTCGGCCTCGTCGAGGCGGGTGTCGGGCTGATCCCGGCCGGTGGCGGCTGCAAGGAGTTCGCGCTGCAGGCCGCGGCGCTGGCCGCCCGGGCCGCCGGTGGTGACGTCTTCCCCTTCATCCAGAACAGCTTCCAGACCATCGCCATGGCCAATGTCTCGAAGAGTGCGCTGCAGGCGGTTGAGCTGGGCTTTGCCAAGCCCTCCGACGACATCGTTTTCAACGCCCGCGAGCTGCTGCACGTCGCCCTGCACCGTGCCCGGGCCCTCGCCGAGGCCGGCTGGCAGCCGACCCCGGTGCAGCGCGCGGTGCCGGTGGCCGGCCGTAACGGCATCGCCACATGCGAGATGATGCTGATCAACATGCAGGAAGGCGGCTTCATCTCGGCCTGGGATTACCGCGTCGCCAAGGCTGCCGCCACCGCCCTGTGCGGCGGCGAAGTCGACAGCAACGCCCGGGTGCCCGAGCAGTGGCTCCTGGACGTGGAGCGGGCGCTCTTCGTCGACCTGCTGAAGACCGAAAAGACCCAGCAACGCATCTTGCACATGCTGGAAACCGGCAAGCCGCTGCGCAACTGATTTGAGGCAGTGAGGAGGAAGGAGTTAGGAGATAGGAGGCCTTGTTTGGGTCTTGTGCACTTGCGATCGTCAGCGCAGGCGCGTTGTGGCCGATCTCCTCACTCTTCACCTCTTACTCCTTACTGAACCAGGAGAACTCCATGAAACAGATCCAGGACGCCTACATCGTCGCCGCCACCCGCACCCCGGTCGCCAAGCGCAACGGCATGTTCAAGAGCGTGCGCCCCGACGACATGCTGGCCCACGTGCTGAAGGCCGTCGTCGCCAAGGTGCCGGGCCTCGACGCCAGCGAGATCGGCGACGTGATCGTCGGCTGCGCGATGCCCGAGGCCGAGCAGGGCATGAACGTGGCGCGCATCGGCCTGCTGCTGGCCGGGTTGCCCAACACGGTGCCGGGCATCACCATCAACCGCTTCTGCTCGTCGGGCCTGCAGGCGGTGGCCGATGCCGCGGCGCGCATCCGCCTGGGCGAGGCCGATGTGATGATCGCCGCCGGCACCGAGAGCATGAGCGTGATGCCGCAGATCATGGGCAACAAGATCTCGCTGAACCCGGCCATCTTCGCCCACGACGAGAACCTCGCCATCGCCTACGGCATGGGCCTCACCGCCGAGAAGGTGGCCCAGCAATGGAAAGTCAGCCGCGAGGACCAGGACGCCTTCGCGGCCGAGTCCAACCGGCGCGCAGTGGCCGCGATTGCCGCCGGTGCCTTCAAGGACGAGATCACGCCCTACCTGGTGAGCAGCTATAAGCCGGGCGAGGGCGGCGCGGTGCGCGTGACGGAGCGCCTGTGCGACACCGACGAAGGCCCGCGGGCCGATGCCTCGCCGGCGACCCTCGGCAAGTTGAAGCCGGTGTTCGCCGCCCGCGGTTCGGTGACGGCCGGCAACAGCTCCCAGATGTCGGACGGTGCCGGCGCGGTGCTGCTGATGTCGGAGGCGGCGGTGAAGCGCTACGGCGTGACGCCGATCGCCCGCTTCCGCAGCTACGCGGTGGCCGGCGTGCCGCCGGAGATCATGGGCATCGGCCCGGTCGAGGCGATCCCGCGGGCCCTCAAGGCGGCGGGCATAGGGCAGGGCGAGCTCGACTGGATCGAGCTCAACGAGGCCTTCGCCGCCCAGGCGCTGGCGGTGGCGCGGCAGCTCGATCTTGACCCGGCCAAGGTGAACCCCCAGGGCGGCGCCATCGCGCTGGGCCACCCGCTGGGCGCCACCGGCGCGATCCGCGCGGCCACGCTGATGAGCGCGATGCAGCGGGGGCAGGCGCGGGTCGGGATGATCTCGATGTGCATCGGCACCGGGATGGGGGCGGCGGGGGTGTTCGAGAGGGTGTGACGGCTCTGCGCAACTTGGTGGCTGGGTAGGCCTCGATGACGCAACCTGCTTTCGACTATATTGTCCAGCTGGTCGCCCAGTTTGCGAGCCTGCAGCTGCTCAGTTTTCGACGCATCCCGACCAGCACGCAGAGCGCAAAAAGGGCCTTCAGCCCCAGCCGGGCAATGGCCCGCATCAACCAGAGCAGGTTGTACCCGGCGGCACACAGCACCGGGTTCAGCACATCCCCTTCCGATCCTTTCAGCCAGTTCCGCCATAGTCCGCGGTCGTCCTTCAGATGCCCGATCACCGGCTCGACTGCATGACGCCGTCTAAGCAGGCGGCGGGCCTTGGCGCTCAGGCTCTTGATCCGGCCGCGGTGGATGATCTCGACCCCCGGCACTTCGACACCCCGATAGCCCAGATCGACGATGGTGGTGTGGGGCTTCGGGGCGTCTTTGACGTCCTGCATCAGGATCGTCGCCTGCTCGATCTGCTCGGCGAGGGTGTGGCCGTCGTAGGGATTGCCGGGAAAGGCCCGGGCGCCGACGATCAGGTTGCCTTTCTCGGTGGTGGCAATGCCGGATGCCCCATCGCTGGAAGCGGGCTGACGCAGCTAAGCCCTGAAGAGCATGGGCAAGATGGGTTGGCCGGGTGCTTACGCTGCAACTCGCCACTGATCTAGCTCTCGGGCCTCAAGTGTATTTTTCAGGCATAATTCTACTCCGCCTCAAGGGCTTAGCGGACGCAGCGATATCTGTCCAAGGGAGGGAGAGTGTCCAAGGTTTGCATAGAGCGCATCACGAAAATTGTCAGCTTCATACGCCAGCGCGGTTCGGCTTCAATGTCGTTCCTTAAGGAGGAACTGGAAGTTTCAGAGGCAACGCTCAAGCGGGACTTTGACTTTCTTCGAGACCGTGTTGGATGCCCGCTCGAATGGGATAGGACTAAACGCGGATGGGTCATTCGGGACGATCTGGCTGAAGGAGGTAGATTTGAACTACCGGGAGTTTGGTTCGACTCATCAGAAGTCATCGCACTTTTAACTATGTTGCACCTTGTCGAAGGTGTTCAGCCTGGTCTGCTCAAGGAGCATGTCGCTCCTCTGAAATCGCGGCTTCGCAGCATGCTGGCAGAAGGCACCATTTCAGAACACTCTATCGAGCACAAACTTCGTCTAATTCATTTCGCACCGCGTAAGGTCGAGTCAAAGCACTTCCAGCAAATAGCTAGCGGACTGGTGGAAGGCAAGCGCCTGTACATAGAGTATTGGAATCGGGACCGCAAGGAGAGCACAAGAAGAGTCATTTCTCCGCAGCAACTGGTGCACTATCGAGAGAACTGGATCCTCGACGCTTGGTGCCACAGTAAGAACGCACTCCGCTCGTTTGCGCTCGATGCAATTCAGTCCATTCGAGTACTCGACGAACTTGCCATTGAGGTTAGTCCCAAGGAGATGCAAGAGCACTTTCGCAGCGGCTATGGGATCTTCGCCGGAGCAGCCGCGCACCGAGCACTCTTGAAATTCACTTCGGATCGCGCCCAATGGGTTGGTAAGGAGACCTGGCACCATGACCAGACGAGCTCCTACCTAGAAGATGGCAGCTATATGCTAGAGGTACCCTACTCAAATGATCAGGAACTGATCATGGACCTCCTGCGCCACAGCCCGGAAGTAGAGGTGCTTGGTCCCCCCGAATTGCGACGCAAATTACACGTCTTGCTGTGCGCCGCAGCAACAAGAAATTCGCTACTCGAAAGTTACTAGGTCACTAATTGAGCTACTACCGGCGTAATAATGCCCTTCATGTTCGGGATAGATTTGGACAAGGAGGAATCAATGAGGGTCAATCTCGCCCATCTTCGTGAGCATGCCCGTAGCGGCGGTTGGATTAATTTTGCTGTCTTCGAGGCGCGGTCCTCATCCGGCGCACGCGATGACAACGCCCAGCTTCTCGCAGAACTGACTGCCAAAGCCAGGCGTGCCAATCTACGAGTCGATCAGTCGGCCCTGGCTTTTATGTCCGGTGGCCGAGTTCAGTTCTTTGGTAGTCCGCCGCTGGTGGAATACCTATCTGAAAGTGGGCTTCCTGTTTGGACCCACACCATCGAGGCCTAATGCAAAAGATGGATTCAGAACAAGCGCGCTTTCAGGTACTGGCGCTTTCCGGAGGGGGCTATCGTGGGCTCTACACGGCCAAGATCCTGGCTGATCTTGAAGAGGATATCGGTGGCCCCATCGCCCGGCGGTTCGACTTGATCGCTGGCACGTCCATTGGCGGAATCCTGGCCCTGGCGGTCGCTATGGAGATTCCCGCCGAGCAGATGGTCAAACTCTTCGAGCAACATGGGCAGGAGATCTTCAGACGCCGCTTCTCACTGTGGGGGATCGTGCGCGCCCCATACTCCCCGGAGCCCCTGAAGCGACTACTGAGCGCAACGGAACTTTTCGGCGAGAAGACGCTGGGCGCCTGCAAGCATCCGGTCATTGTGCCCGCGATCAACTATTCGGCGGGACAGCCGCAACTGTTCAAGACGCCCCATCACGCGTCGTTCAAGCGCGACCATCAGTTCCGCTTGGTGGATGTTGCCCTAGCGACGAGTGCGGCCCCCGCATATTTTCCCAGGCACACTTTCAACAACAACCAGTACGTGGATGGCGGCCTTTACGCCAATGCACCCGGGCTGCTGGCTCTTCACGAGGCCCAGACCTTTCTCGGGCAACAGCCCGAGTCCGTGCACATGATGTCAATTGGCACAATGTCCTCGAAGTTTACGGCGGACCCTTGCCGCAACCGCAATGGAGGAACCTACGACTGGGGTGGCATCCATCCCGCCAATATGCCAAAGCGGCTGTTTGGGCTGTCGATCTCGGTCCAGGAGTCGCTCTGTGACTTCATGCTCCAGCATCGTCTGGGAGCTCGCTACGTGCCATTGGATGATGTGCTGACCGACGAGCGGGCCGGGGCTGTTGCGCTGGACAAGACCAATGGGCCCGCGCGCGAAGTGCTGATCGGCGCAGCCTCCGAGAAATCAAAGATTTGCCTGGGCCGCGAGGACTGTCAGGCGTTTCTCCACCACCACTGCGCTCCCCCGAAGTTCTACTACGGCCCTAACGCCGCCCGAGAAACCCAATGCTAAAGTTCCCCAAGCTATTCTTCCAAAGCGGCGTGGATGCGGATGCGTTCGAGAGTCGTATTCGTCCTGACATGGAGCAGCGCCGCTATCTGCGGTCGTGTGTCAAAAAGATCGAGAGCCACCTCAAGCCGCGCATCAGCCTGGCCACCAAAACCGTCCTTGGTATGGACCGCAGCGTGACGCCGCGTTTCCGGACGCAAGGCTCATGGTCCTACGACACATGCGTCGTGCCGGCCATGATGCCACCCCAGGAAATGGACTGGGACTATGGGGTCTATCTGCCGGTCACAGTGTGGGAGGAGAACGGGCCGCCCCATGACATGGCCAAGGCCTACTTCGTCTTGGTCGAGCAACTCTTAGAAGAGCTCTGCGACAAGGAGGAGTGGGAACTGCTTCCCGGCAAGGCCACTTGCATTCGCATCCAGGTGGCCCCTTGGGCGCACATTGATGTCCCGTTGTATGCGGCACCTATGGAGGAGTTCGAGAAGATCACCGAATCGGTGGCCTTGGCCAAAGCCCATGCCTCGTACGACTCCGCCAGCGTGGAAAGCATCGATTTCGCGGAGGCCATTGAGACCCGACAACAGTGGGAAGACTTGGACAGCGTGGTCATGGCTACGCGCAAGGGTGAATGGAAGCCGTCGGACCCCGAGGTCGTCGCTAACTGGTTTATGGACCGATTCGAGGAACACGGCCCGCAACTGCGCCGGGTCTGCCGCTGCCTGAAGGCTTGGCGTGACTACCAGTGGCAGCAGGGCGGCCCCACCTCGGTATCGATCATGATCGCAGTGGCGCAGGGGTTCGAACCACGCGCTGGCCGCGACGATCGTGCGCTGGAGGATGCCGCCCGGCGCCTAAGCCGCGCCTTCCTAGGTGAAATCCGCGAGCCGGGAATCGATGACGGCGTGGAGGATTTCAACCGACTCCAGGAAGCCGACCGTGAGGCGGCCGCCCAGCTCTTCGGTCGCTTGGCCGCGCAATTGTTCCAGGCGCGCGAGTCGGCACTGCACGAGAAGGAGGTAGTGGTTGCCCGATTGCGTCAGCAGTTCGGTGAGCGTCTGCCGATGGACAGTACGCGTGTGGAGTTCGACAGCGATTCGGACACCATCCGCAACACACCCGCATCGCGCGTGGTGGCGCCGGTAATCCCTTCCACCAAGGCCGGCTGAAGGCACGATCACGTGACGGCGTTGGGTGAATCGCTGAGGCTGCTGCGAAGCCGTGGATTTCATCCTGTGGCCGCGCGGACGCCTCGTCGCGTCTTTATGGGCTCGCTGCCGTGCACCAAAGGGCCGGTGCCCGTCAAACTAACCATCGAGGACTGGAATTTCCTGGAATATCCTCGGATCTCGTTGGCTGAGCGCCCGGCCTTTCTCCCCGCACTTATGCCTCACGTCGATGTCCTCGGCCATCTGTGCTACTTCGCGCCGGGCGCCGTGACCTTGGATAGCTACGATCCCGCCATAGCGTTGGCGCAATGTCTGGACCAAGCTACTGTCATGCTGGACCGGATCGCCGCCGATCCGGAGTACCGCATCGACGACATCCAGAGCGAGTTCCCGGCTCATTGGGAGTACGGGCAGTTGTCCTTGCCGTGGACCGTTTTCCTGGGCGACATCCAACCGCAGGCAACGACCGCCAAGTATTTCATCATGAGGCAGGGGGAACGAAAGCATGCCCTCGTATCCTGCGATCCGGACGAAGCGCATCGGCTGGCTCGGACACTGGGGGCCGCCGTGACGGCATCACGATATCGATGCTGGTTGCTCCAGACCACTGTCCCTCCGCGCGTACCGGCGCAGATGCCCCGGACAGTGAAGGAGCTCTTCGCTTGGGTCCGGAGCTGGGACTGTACCCTGTATGCGGGGATCCAGAAAGCGCTCGGCGAGAAGGATTACCTGCAGCAAACCTATGCCGCCTTTGCGGTGAAAACTCTGGTGGGGTGGCTCGGTTTTGGCTTCGACTTGGATCAGCTCAAACGGCTGGGATACGCCAACAGCCCCAAGCGCTACCGGAATTACCTGCACAACGCCGGTGGCGCCCAGCACCTGTTCCGCATGGCGCTTCGCGAGGTGGGCAGTCGCTTCGTGCACAACAGGAACCTCAGCTACAAGGACCTCTACAACCAGCGGGTAACCGTGGTGGGATGCGGCGCAATCGGCTCGTTCGTTGCAGCCGCGCTGGTGCGATTGGGCGCCGGCACGGGCAAGCTCGGACGACTCAAACTTATTGATCCCGATGACCTTGGGCCGGAGAACCTGGGACGTCATGTTCTGGGCTACCCCGCATTGATGCAAACCAAGGCCGGAGCCTTGACGGACGAACTACTTCGCCAGTTTCCCCACTCGGCCATCGAAGCCCATGCCTGCAGCGCGTTTGATCATTCGCAACTGTTCGCGGCTGAACTGATCGTCGATGCGACGGGCGAGGAGTCGGTGAGCGAGTACCTCAATAGACTACGGCTACAGCGCGGGACCCCAACACCCCTGCTGCACGTCTGGATTCGTGGCAATGGGGAGTCTGTGCAAGCCTTGTGGGCAGATTCAGAAGGCGGGGCCTGCTACCGCTGTCTCCTCGTTCCCAACGCACGCGTCCATCGCCAGGAACGGTTTCCTTTGCTCAAGACGGAGCCCTTGCGGCGCACGGATGGATGCCGCGCGTACACGCCTTATGCGGTGTCGGCCCCGATGCACGCGGCGGCCCTTGCCAGCGATATGGTTTGCGCCTGGCTTCAAGGGGATCCATCCCCGCGCTTTCGCACGCGCAGCCAAGAAAACGCGGATGTATACAAGGTGAAGAGCCAAAACCTGACCCGGATGGCTGGATGTCCAGCATGCGCTCGGCCCTAGTCTGGCATGGCCTGCACCTTACCGCTGGGCTGGTCCTCGTCGAGGCCGAGCCCTTGGCGTTGATGGACAAGCACTGGCAGGACAGCACCGGCAAGCCTGAATCCGGTGGCATCCTGCTGGGGTACCGGCGCGGTGCCCATTTGCACGTGACCATGGCTACAGCACCGCAGGCCGGTGATCGCGGCTGGCGCTACCTGTTCAAGCGTTCCGCACGCCATCACCAGGAGATCGCCCTTCACCAGTGGAACGCCAGTGACAGGAAGATGGACTATTTGGGCGAATGGCATACACATCCGGAGCACCATCCCAGCCCATCTGCGACCGATCTCAACGAGTGGCACAAGATCTGTCGTCAGCGGCAAACGCCCATGGCGTTCTTGATCGTGGGGTGGAGCGGCGAATTGTGGCTGGGTCTGTCGGGAGGAGTGGAGATCGAACGGTGCATACTAGTCAGCGCCTAGTATCCACGGGGCCGCCTATTCATGCCGTCGAGGTGATAAGAGGCGTGAGAGGGCGGAGCCCGGCCACATTATGGTGGTAAAACCCTACAAAAACTGTGGAGCTTGACAGGTTTCCGGTCGGCGTGATCGGTGGTTCAACGCCACTCTCCTCAGCATTCCAGACGTTGCAATGAGTCTTCAGGTCGAAGCCCTTTTCACTGCATCCCTTGGGCTGCAAGCGCTGTGGCAGGTCATCAAGGTCGAGCTGAACACCGACAAGCGGCGGATCGATTTCGAGGTCGGGCACACAGGTCAGCGGCGCCACCTGCAGTGTTGGGCCGAACAGATCCAGACCTTCGATCGGGCGCCCTTGGGTTGGCGATCCCTTGAGGGCAAAGCACGGCGCCAGCGCCATTCGATCCCGGTCCACGGCATGCGGGTGGCCAACACCGCCAGCGGGTGACGTAGATCGAGCATCACGTCCGGCCGGGCGCGGAAAGAATCCGGGGTCGTCGTTGAAAACCTGCGCTCCAAATCTTCCAGAAAGTGAATGCCATTGCACTGGATGCTGGAGGGTTCGGCAAGGCCTCATGGGGCCTCAGCCTGCGCGGGGAAAGGGGCCGGCGGGTTGCTCAGGGGCGACTAAAAAGCCGGGGAAGATGGGTTCGCCGGTGCTTGGCATTGCAATTTCACGAACGTCACATTGAACTCCTTGCACTGACGATGTTGCTGCATACGGTTGGCAAAGCTGAAGGCGTCGTTCAGTTCGCAGCGCTGAAACACATCGAGTCCCCGGCTGAGCACGACTTTCCAACCATGGTCAGTGGTTATGTCGCGGTCGTGCTTGGTGCCGGTGGTGTCGAAGGCCCAAGAAAACTGGATGCCGATGCTGGCGCAGGCATCAGACATCTTCTGAAAGTTCTCGGTCTGGCGCTCGCCATTGAATTCGTCTTCGACGGTGACAACATGAACAGCCACTTCATCTTCCGGACGAGCAAATCGGCTGATTGTTTCTAGTAGTTCCATCAGGTTGCGTTGCTGATAGAAAGTACGCAAATAAGGGTCGGTCACGATGATGCGCTTTGCGCCGACCAAATAGGGGCCAAACAACTGGTCGAACGTCACCCCACGCTGGTTTTCCTGAAAGACCCGGTGCTGCTCCTTGAGCGTGGGCTCGGGCGTCTGATCTGGATTGGCGCTTTCTTGGGTGCGCGCTTGGGAAATGGCAGCGGCTCCCCCAGATGGCACTGTCAGGTCAGGTGCGGGCTCAGCCGCACCGTCGTCCGCCAATTTGCGATGGTAGGCGCCGGGGTACTCCTGTTCTTCGAGCGTCGTCACCAGGCGCTCTGCCCCTTGTGGATCGAAGTAGGCAAAACGAACGGCGGGATAAGTTGCATCGATGCGCAGGAGCTGATCCTTGACTCTCTTGCGTCCCTCGATCGCGACCCGAAGCAGCTCTTCGATTTCTTCGACACTCGCATCGCCCTGCGGGTACAGAATTTTCATCAGACCCGAGAAGGTCTTGTTGATGCCATCGCGGTCACGGGTTGAGATGTCATCCGACAGCCGGAAGTGCGCCTTATACCGGTCAGAGAAGTCATGGCTGCGCAAGGAACGAAGAATCTCAGCCAAGTAGTCCACCACGAAGCCGTAGCCGCTGGAGAACATCTCCCCGCGAATCACATCAACCTCCCAGCCCGGGATGTAGCTGTGGATGCGATCCAGAAAGGCCGAGTCATGGAACTTCTCGGGCAGCGGGTCGAAGAGGTCCGAATGCTTGAGCATATAGGGCACCGTGTGGTCGGTATTGCCCACGAAAACCATGCTGGCCTCCGCGCCCAGCGTTTCCACCCCGCGCGAAAACGACTTGTTGGCCATGTAGTTTTTCATGATGTCCACCAGCGCCTTGTCCACGCGCTTTTGCTTGCCGGCGAATTCGTCAAAGGCCACAACGTCCCAATAGCCCACCAGGCCCAACTTGCCCGTGCCGTTGTGTACGAACAGCTTAGGCACGGTCACCTCACCACCGGAGATCAGAATGCCGTGCGGTGAAAACTCCGAGTAGATGTGCGACTTGCCAGTGCCCTTGGGGCCCAGCTCGATCAGGTTGAAGTTACGCTCGCAGAAGGGAATGAGCCGCACCAGTTGGCTGAGCTTGTTGCGCTTGCCGAACATCTGCGGGTTAAAGCCCACGCTCTGGATCAGCAGGTCAATCCACTCGTCCGTGGTGAACTGCTTGCGGGCCTCCACATAGCCATGGAAGTCGAAGTGCGAGAGCTGAATCGGCTTGATGGAGGACAGCACCCAAGGCGTCGCATTCTTGTCTTCGGTGAACAGGTACTCCAGCTCGGCGATGCACCACACGCCGCCCACAAGTAGCTTGGGGTGGGCCTTCACCGTGGCTGAGTCGATGATCACCTTTTTGATGCCCAGGTTGGCAAACTCGGCCTCATAGGCATCCGACTTGTCGTTCAGCGCCACACTGATGCGGTCGATGACCTTATGCCGCCCCTTCTCCTTGATGGTGGAGCGCACCAGCCCCGCCTCGTTGCGATGCACATAATGCTTGCGCAGGATTTCGCGCACCGTGTCGATGCCCGCCTGAATGGTGGTCTCGTCGTTGGTTGCGCAATACTGGCCGAGCAGGTACTCCAGCACGTAGGTGGGCACGATGGCGTTGCCCTTCACCATCTTGACAAGGTCCTTGCGAACCACCAGCCCAGCGAAGTGTTGATTGATCTTGTCGTCCAGTTGGCTCATGTCTGCCCCCTCGCCATATTCTTAGAAATCGAACTCGCAGGTGAACGAGCGGCGAATCGTGTACCGCGCGGACTGGTAGCGCGTGTAGTGGGATGTGCCGTCCACCGGCTCGTCCATGCGCAGCTCCACCTGTTGGTTGTTGTAGTCGTCGGCCTTGCGACTGAGGATGAAGCGCACCGTGACCTCCCGTTCACGCGGGTTGCCGGACGCCATGTCGAAGCCCAACTCCTGCACGTCCGAAATCGCCTCGCCTGCCAGCGAGTACAGGCCGACACGCAAGCGGCGCGGATGGCGTTTGTCGGTGACGGGTTCGGTCTGGTACAGCACCACAGCCAGCTGCCCCGTCGTGATGGTCTTGCCGCCGCCGCCAATCAACTCCACCTCCACCTTGCCCACATCGCTCTGGCGCTTCTTGTTGATGCTGATGACCGGGATCACCACTTCTTGCAAGGTGGCGCCGCCATGCACGAAGCGGCTGCCCGAGCCTTTCAGGCGCAAGCGATTGATCGATTTCGGGATCTGTACCTGCAAGTTGCCAGCCAGGCCCAGTTGATCGGGCTGAAAGGTCTTGAAGCTGCTGCTTTCGCGCAGACCTCGCCCAAGCACAAAGCGCCGATCGGTGTAGAGGATCTCGTCGCCGCTGGGTTCTGTGCTGAGGAAGTCGCTGTCCTGCAGCGGGTGATGCTGGTAGATGAAGCCGTGGTCTGCGGTTACTACGATGTTGTTGGCATTAGCATTGGCTAGCTTCTTGATCACCCGCAGCAACTCTTCCAGTGTTTCTTCTGCCGCTCCAAAAACGCGCTCTTCCGTGTCCCGCGTGTCGCCAGTCTTGTCGATCAGGTTGTGATAGACATACACGACATCATGGTCGCGCACCAAGGCCCGTGAATCCTCCTTGCCCATGGCGAGGACATCTTTGGCCAGCACGGCAGTGGATGAGGCCACCGTCTGAGCCAGGATGCGGGCGCGGTTGGCGGTGCCGGTAGCGCTGATGCCATCGGCCATGACCTCGCCGCTACCTTCCTCTACGATCTGCAGTGTCTTGTGCGGTAGCAGGGATGCCATGCCCAACTGGGTGTAACTCGGCAGGCGGGACAGAGCTGGCGTCAGCTCTGCATCAAACCGGTTTTCGCGGCGAATGAGGCTTTGCAGCTCTTCCCCCACCTCGTAGCGGAAGGCGTCAGAGATCAACACGCACACCTTGCCCTTGCGCTCCAGATAGGGCTGCACAAAGCGCCCAAAGAAAGTGGCCTGGCTCACCACCGGGGCGGCCTCCCACTGCTGGCAAGCGTCCACAAAGCGTTGCCAGCGCACGTTCAGGTGCGACAGGAAGTTGTTGGTGTACAGGTTTTCCACCTGTTGGCTCAGTGCCTGCAACAGCGAGGCCTGACCCGATTCGCGCGCATGGTGAATGAACTTGCGGTAGCGCTGGTCGAGTCGGAACCAGCTTTGGGTATACTTGTGAATGCCGTCCGCCAGGGAGTCCATCTCCAGTTGCGTCAGCTCCAGCGCCTGCACGAACTGCGCCGCGTGTTCGATGGCCTGGTACACATGCTGGTATCGTTCAAACCAGTGCCCTTGCCGACGCTGGCGAACCCATTGCTCCACCTCTTGCGCGCTGACCGTGCGAGAGTTCACCTCACGCACCAGCTCGCTCAGGATCTTGCGGTCTATGGTTTCGAACTCATCCACAGACATCAGCGCACGGTATTCAAGACCCTGAAGCTTGTCCTCGATCTGAAGGATGTCGGCACACTGGGCAGACAGCGCCTCGAAAGCCTGCGCGTGCGAGCGGCTGTCTTTCCAGCGCCGGATGAACACCTTTGCCTCTGATGTAAGGCGGGGTTTGAACTCGACATCCACCTCACTGAGGAAGCAACTCTTGAAGAGTTCGATCACAAAATCCTGCAAGCCCGGTTGCTCACTGATGTAGCCGTAGGCACGCTTCATCAACTCCCAGAAATGCTCGTTCAGGCCGCTGCGCTCCATCAGCTTGCTGCGTGTATCGGAGCCGCTGGCCAGTTCGGCCAACAGGACTTCCAGCATCTCGTCCAGGCGCGGGTCATCGTTCCCCACGCACACGGCCAGCATCTTCTGGCGCACGGTATTGTCGCTGTCACCAGGCTCCAGCAACTCTTTCAGTCTTTCACGCCGCTTGGTGGCCTCAAAGAAGGCAACATGAGCCTCCAGCAAGGGGTAGGCATCGGGCCCCAACCCCAGCTCGGCCAGCCATAAGGCCACCTGATCGGTGCGGAAGGTGCTACCGCTGGCCAATTGCACATCCAGCAGCCAGTTCGCCAGGAACTCCGGTTCTGGCCCGTCTTTGAACAACAGGAACTTCTGCTCCGGCTGCTCACGCAGCACACGGTACTTCACGCCAAACTCGTTGTTGGCCAGCTCGATCTTTTCCACGCCGGGCAGGCTCAGTGCCTCGAAGTCAGCGCGAAACTCGCGCCGCGTGTCGTACCAGAACACGATGCGCTGCTTGTCAAACAGATTGCCCAGCGCCTGCTGGATCTTGGCATTGCTCATTTCTCGATTCCTTCCAGCAGCGCGGCAATGGCCTCGGGCGGGGGCAATTGCCCGGCCAGGTCTTGCGGCAGCGTGCTGGTGATCTGGTAGGTGGCTACGCCGATGGGCTTGTTGGCATCGTGCAGGGCGTATTCCACAATGGTGCGGCTCTTTTCCTTGCACAGGATGATACCGATCGACGGGTTCTCATCCGCCTGGCGGAGTTGCCGGTCGAGCGCCGCCAGATAGAACTGCATCTTGCCGACGAACTCGGGCTGGAATTCCCCCACCTTCAGCTCAATGGCCACCAGGCAGCGCAGGCGGCGATGGAAAAGCAGCAGGTCGATGAAGAACTCGCGCCCATCCACCTCCAGCCGATACTGGCTGCCCATGAAGGCGAACATGCTGCCCATGGCCCGCAGAAAGTCCTCGATGCGGCCAATCAGCGCCCGCTCCAGCTCGCGCTCGCTGTGCTCGGCGCCCAGCTCCAGAAAGTCGAAGGTGTACTCGTCTTTCACCGCCAGCTTGGCCTGGGCGCGCAGCTCGGCGGTCAGCGCCTGATCAAAGTTGGTCTGGCCCAGCAGCGACTTCTCGTAGCTTTGGTTGTTGATCTGGTGGATCAGCACGTTCTTGGACCAGCCCATCTTGCGCGTCATGCGCAGGTAGAACTCGCGTTGGAGCGCGTTGTTGCAACGCTCCAGAATCACCAGGTTGTGGCTCCAGCCCACTTCTCGCACCAGTGGTGCGAGTTTTTCGAGGCCTTGGTACGCTTCAAAAAACGCCCGCATGCGCCACAGGTTGGAGGCCGAGAAGCCGCTCACACCCGGAAACGCCAGCTGCAAGTCGGTCGCCAACTGTTGCACCACGCCCTTGCCCCAGGTATCGCCAGCCTGCCGCTCCACCAGCACGCGTCCAATATCCCAGTACAGACCCACCAGCTCGGTGTTGACCGCCTTCAGCGCCGCGTATTGCGCGGCCCGAACCCGTTCTTTCAGCGCACTCAGCAGAGGGGCATAGTCGGCTGGTAATGCCGGGGCAGGCAAAGGTGGCTGGCTCATGCTCAATCCTCTTCCTTGGCATCCAGCCCGGTGATCTTCTTGAGTGCCGCGCCGAACTTCAGGTAGTTCACCTTCACGCCGTCATCCAGGTCGATGGCCTTTTGCTCGGTGGCCAGCGGGTAGAGCACATCGCGCTCGTAGTCCTCCAACTCAGCCAGCACCTTGGCCAGGCGGTCGGCTTCCTTCAATGCGCGGGTCTTGTCGCCCTGGCTGGTGGCGGGGTTAATGCTCGTCGAGGCCTGACGCTCCTTCTCGGTAACAAGTTTTTCGCGATAGTCGCGCAGGTACTTCAGTACCACGCTCACCGTGTCCGGGCGGTAGCGGTGCATGTAGATCAGCGCGTTGAAGCTGCCCTTGGGGCTGCTGAACAGCCAGTAGATGGGCCGCTTCTTGTAGCGCTTCACATGGTCGGTATAGAACTCGCTCAGGAAGTAGTCGCGCAAGCCGTAATTGCGCTTGCCCTTGACGTTCAGCGCCTGCTCGATGAAAGCCAGATTGTCTTCGTAATGCGTTTCGCCAAACGCCACGCGCAGGAACTGGCGGAAGCGCAGCGTGACGTCGTCGGCAAACCAATCACCATCCAGCACCGGGATCACGTTGTCGTCATCGACCGGGAAGCTAGGCTCCGGCACCTGGGCCAGGTAGTCGGCCTGCGTCTCGCCCTGGTTGGCCAGGATCAGCCCCGGCTTGTCCAGGCTGTAGCGGCCGAGCATGCAGCCCACGGCATAGCTCACTAGCTCTCGCAAGGTGTCGGCCAGCAGCAGGGATTCCAGTTCTTCCTCGCTCTTGTCACCGCCGTAGCGGTAATGCGGGTTACAGGTGAGCGTGATTTCGTTCAAGGGCACTTCGGGCGTCAGTTCCTCCTGGAGGCCGTAGGTGTCGATGAAGATGCGGTTGTTTTCTTCCTCCAGGCGCTGCATTTCCAGTGTCATCTCGCGCCAGTGGGCGCGGAGCTTCTGGTAGCTACCCTTCAGCTTGGGGAGGCAGTAATCGGAATGCAGCAGCGGGAGGCTAGTGAAGTCCCAGGAAGTTTCATAACTGTCCCAATCTGCTCGATGTACCCTCGTAAGCATGCGTACAGTCTTATCAACATGCGCGCTTGCATCTCCATCCAAGCTCGGAAACGGAAGTTTCGCAATCTCCCCAACGTTTACAGCAATGGTAGGATTTATTACCGATATCGCGTAAGTCGATACGGTCGAATTCAATAGACCTAAAATCCTATTGGTGAACTGACGCTCCCGGACAAATCCAGACGACCCCCGGCCATCAAATAAGAAGCCTTCTGGCATAAGCCTAAATGCATTGGTTCCCGATGTTACATCAGACCAGGTTATGCCCTCTTTGAAGATAAAATCCAAGTTGTAATTGTGGGATCTAATTTTCCCTTCGTCGGCACCGAAGTTTCTTACTTCTTCGCCGTCATTTCTCCAGTTGACAAGGAGGTCGTGGTTTCCAAACCATTTTCTAAAGGAGCCACCCTTTTCATAGGGAAACCACGTGATACCACTCTCGAGCGCCCTATTTCTGCTTGGGCAGTCAAACAAAATAGCCGCGAAATTCACTTCATGCCAATTTCTCAAGAAACGATCATTATTTGCAGTTGATAAGCCAAGGCGAGTTTGGAAGTGCTCCGACAACGATGCTCCATTAAATATATTGCGAAGCTGATCGTTTATCCAGTATGCAATTGGGTTTCCCGGGATCACTCTGAAATCTAGGGATGAAGCTCGAAAGAAATACTTCTTCATACACTGCTCAGCAGTGTGGGCTTGGCTGTTACTCATTTGTATTCTCCAAATCTTGTTCCTCGACTGGCGTACCAATCTGCTGCCAGTCATTGGCAATCGTTTTCCAATCCACAGCGCGCTCGACCGCTTCGCCTTTAGTGTCCTTGCCTGACCACACCGCCCAGAAGTCTGGGTCATCCGATTTCGGCCGATGCTGCTCGGGCAGCGCGTTCATCTGCACCAGTACCGGCAGTTCCGACGCCCAGCCAAGCAAAATGGCGTGACGGGAAGGCAGCGAGGGCAAGTCGCGCAGCAGGCCGCGCAGGTTGTCGGGCACCAGCTTGTGCACCAGTTCCTGGTCGCGGTCGTTGCTGATGCGATGCAGCAGATAGCTATTGCACTGGGACAGCACCGTGGGCGACAGCTCGCTGGGGCGCTGGGAGGACAGCACCAGGCCCAGCCCGAACTTGCGCCCTTCTCGGGCGATTTTTTCAAACACTTGGCAGCAGATGGCGGCCGAGTTCTGGTTCTCCGCGTCGTCGTGGTAGCGCTTGATGAAGGTGTGCGCCTCTTCCATCACCAGCACGGTGGGCAAGGTCTTGCCGTGGTGCAGCTTGCGGTAGCGCTGGAGCGCCTCCAGCGTCATGCGTGCGATCACTGCCGTGATGATGTGCACGACCTCGGCAGGTACCAGCGAGAGGTCGATGACGGTGACCGAGCCGTTCGACGCCTGGTTGTCGCCGATGTAGTTGCGCAGCCAGTCGTCCAGCGTGAGGTCCTGGGAGGTGCCCGAAACGATCTTCATGCGGCTGTCCGACAGCAGGGTGCGAATGCGCATCTGCATGGTCTCGACGTAATCGGAGACACCGAGCAGTTCGGCCGTGGCTTCAACACTGCGGAGAAGCTGGTCGCCGGTGAAGGGGCGCGGCACGTCTGCGTCGATCGGGAGGATGTCGGTGTCGCTGCCACCAAACACAGAATGCGTGCTGCTCAGCACGCCGATTAGTGCGCCGATCTCTTGAGGGGTGAAAATTGCTGGCCAATCCCCTCCATGTGCAGCCAAGAGCGTGGTGATGTGTTGAATCAAACCATTCAACGCAGAGCTTTCCGCCGCATCGAAGGAAGCGTTGTCGGCCAAGCCCTCTTTCCATCGGATCAATCGATCACGGAAGCCTTTTGCAGGCCCAGCACCTTTCCACGGGTTCCCCGAATTTCTTTCGATTTGAATCGCCGAAACGAGCGTGCGCAGATAGCGGCGCATCTCATGGCTAGGTGTCACCGTCGCGCCGAACACGCCGTCGCGGACTGATCGAAGCGCCTGCACCAAGGTCGGCCGCTGCGTCTTGGCGCTCGCCTGGGTAAAAGCCCCCCATTCGGCACTGTTCCAGAACCACAGCGGGATCTGCAGCTGTTCAACGCCTGCGCTAGGCTCGACGGCAAACACCCGCACCTTGCTCATGTCGCGGAAGGTGTTGGCGTACTCGCCATTGGGGTCGAGCACGATGAAGCGGGCATTGGGGTCTGAGCCGCCACGGGCCTTGCGGGCCTCATCCATCGACCAACGGATCAAGCCTGCGACCGAGCAGGACTTACCGCTGCCGGTGTTGCCCAGTACCGCCAGATGGCGGCCAAACAGGCGGTCCGGGTCGATCTTGACCTCGGCATTGGCTGCTAGCGGGCTGGTGCCAATCAGCACTTGGCGGTTGTCACCGGACTCGACGATGGCGCGTAGCTGGCTTTGCGTAGGCAGTAGCACTGCATCGCCGACGGTGGGGTAACTTTCGACGCCGCGCCGGAAGCGATAAATGTCATGGCCGTGAGCGTCTTGGCGCTCGTAAGCCAGCACCCCCAGCGGGTTAAGGCTCATCTTCCGCAAGGGGTAGGGCAAGTCCACCAGCCCGAAGTCCTGCATGCCTTTGCGCTTGGGGTATTGCGAACGCTCGATGGTGATCCACTCGACTTGAGCGACCAGATGCCCTTCGTCACTGGGGATCAACACATAGCCGTTGATGCGTGGGAAAGGACGCGGCGTGCCGGTATTGAGAGCCACGCCATCGGGCGCCTCGATGTCGAGCAGCACCTTGATTTCGTCCGGAGAGACGAAGTCAATGGTGCCGATGCGTAGCGAGTCGGCATAAGCCAGAGGGGACATGCTCATGCGAGGTCACTCTCGTCAGACGCACCCACCTCTGGGGCTGCGGTTTTGGCAGATTGAGGCTCTGTTCCCATGCGCTGCTTGAGCAGTTCGCTCATGCGGAAGGTGGTCTTGTCGATGGCAGGCTTAGGCAAGTAGTGCTCGGTCAGCGTGGTTAGGTCTGCCAATGCCGGGCCGATCAACAGGCTGATCTGGGAGGGCCGGCCCAGCTCTTGGTACGTCTGCATGATCCGACCCAATGGATCGTCATACGAGATCACCACCAGATGCGTCGAGGGGATGGTGAGCATGTCGCGGATGACGCGGTTGATGTGCTCATCGCCAAAGCTGTAGCCGTAGGTCACCAGCGTGCTGTTCGGGCGGCACACCGCTGCCGCGAGGTCGCGGAACAGCTCTACATAGGGGTAGTCCGCCGTTTCCCTGTCCTTGGCAGCGTTGGGGTAGATCATCAGCTCGTGCGCCGAGGCTTCGCTCAGGCCGGGCGCCTGCAGATAGGGTTCAACGCTGGCGGCTCCGAACGGCAAACCGATACGGCGGATGTCTTTGCCCGTCTGCACCCAATCCACCGAGCCATGCAGCTTGGTGTAGCGGGCCACCCCTTCCAGATAGCGCGGCTCACCACGGATGCCGGGCGGGTTGTAGTGCATGTCCAGATCCAGGCGAGAAGACCGGAAGATGGGCATCAGCTTGCCCAGGAAGCGGTCCAGCAGATGCAGCCCGGCCAACTCCGCCCCCGCCTCGATCAGCCGGTCGTAGTTGGTGGTGAAGATGTTCAGCCGGTCACGCACCCCGGTGCGACTGGCGAAGCTCATCAGGAAGGTGACGAGGGTGTTGAACGCCTCCTCGCGCTTGTCCTCAGCAGCCCCGGCAATTCCTTCTTCGCTCTTCAGGATCGACTTGGCGAAGTCCCGCATGCCGGTCTGAAGCTCAGTGCGCAGAGCTTCGGCTTCTGTCTTCTGCTGCAGGATCTCCAGACCACGCAACAGCTCGTTGGCAACGCGTAGCTGGTCCTCTAAATTGCCCTTCTCACGCCCGGCGGCTTCTGCTGCTTTCGCGGCAGCCTGATTGATTTCGGTTTGATGGTGACTTAGCGCCAAGGCGCCCATGCCTGCGGCACCCTTGCCAGCTGCCAGGTAATGCACTGCGTGGGTGAGGCCCGAACCAGCGAGCAGCGACAGATGCTCTGACTGGAACAACGATGTCAGCCACGGCTCTATACGGTTGCGGAGCTCCTTGCGCCCGAAAGTCTTGCCGGTGAGCCAAGCGGCTTGCGAGCCATCTTGGAGCTTGAACGCGTCACCTTCTGCCGTGAACCTCAGCGGCTGATGGTCATCGCGAATCTTGAGCGTGTTGACAGTCATTCTTCTCTCCCTGGGCTTGATTTGTTGCTACACCTTCGCGACGCGCGCTGCCGGCCATTTCGGAAAGCTCGCGTTCCAAAGCTCGATGTTGAACACCTGGCAGTTCTCCACCAGCTGGCGTTTCCAGCGCGGAACAGACTTGCCCATCGGTGGAAGCTTCTTGGCGATCTCGTCCGAGAAGTTCGGCAGAAGCTCGTTGTCTTCGAGCGTGACCAGGCTGACGTAGTGAACCGGCTTTTGCAGGCACTCCTCGGCCCAGCGGTACAGGAAGGTGTCGATGAACTTGGCGGCAAAGGTGTCGCTGAGCGTTCCGTCTTGCAGCTCGCCATGAAACTTTGCCAAACCCTCAGCCTGAGCCTTGGGGTTGCCCGGGTCCTTCACCTCGACGAAGACAATGGCAGCCTCAAGCTCGACCACAAAATCGACGCGGTGCATTTGTCCGATGCCGTGATAGCCCGGCTGATCGGCTTTCATCTGGTCAAAGACAATTGCGTCAATGGCATCGGTGAAGTCGATTTCCAAGTCGCGCTCGCGCAGCTTCATTTGCCCAGACCTCCCATCTTGCGAGCGACCTGTTCCTTGGTCAGCTCATTGAAGGTCTCGGCGATGGCATTCGGCTCAATGGCGCGGTAGTCGTCCATGCTGTCGCGACGCACCTGGCCGGTGTCGGCATCGCGGGACAGCACATGGAAACGCACCTGATCGCCCTTACCCTTGTCCATCAGCAGGTCGAACCACTTGAGCAGCACGTAGTCGTGTGTGGCCAGGATGACTTGCTGCCCGTTGCGGGCGAGTTCCAGCAGGGCCTGCACCAGATCCCGCATCAGCTTGGGGTTGAGGTTGGATTCAGGCTCGTCCCACAGCAGCGGGCCGGTGGTGCCAGGGTTGAGGCTGCCGTTGCTGAGCAGGCGCTGCAGCATCCCAATTTTTCTAAATCCCTCAGCAGTCATTGCGCTAGAAACTAATGCCGACTCTGAAGGAGTGAATTGAATTTTGGAGCTCTTGAATACCTGTGCTGATGTTTCTTCGTTCTGTACGGATTGGCCAACCTTTTCCTCATACTGGCCAGCCTGAAAGCAGATATGGCCCTTCTTGAGAATGTACCTCCCTCCAATCAATTTGGTTATCCTTGGTACGATGCTGGAGAGGCGAGGGTCCTCCTGAATCCTTTTGGATAGGTTTCCTTCAACTCTATTGAAAAGTAGCTTAGCTAAATCGATGTAGCTGTCGTCGAAGATTAAATTGATAGTCTCGTCATCTGCCTTGCCAGAATTCAAGCCACGAGCTAGGGATAGCACTTCTTTCGTTGGGATGAAGAGTGCTTCGGCAGGAGTGATGTTCCCATTGCTTGTGATACGGACTGCAGTATCAGATCCTCCAAAGGCCGCAGTAACATCCCGCCCCGAATTAAAGTTGGCACTGAGCAAGGCTTTTCTACGTGACCCAGAGCGACGCAGCCCTCCCACTTTCTCGCTAAGCGGAAGATAGAGTCGGCAGAGCTTCTGCGCTAACTGCTCATCTGCATTTTCCCCATGCGCCCACGCTCCGCTCAAAGCGCGAATGGCCTTAAGAAGCTGAGTTTTCCCAGTGCCGTTCTCGCCGATGATGATGTTGATGCCAGGCGAGAAGTCGATGGCCAACTCAGTGAAGGCGGTGAAATTCTTGAGCTGCAGTTGAGTGATCATGCCGCCCTGCCTTGAGCGATGGCCTTGACCATCATCTCCATCTTTTCCGCTTCCGAGTTGCCGTCCACCAGGCGCAGATACGCTCCTCGGTACTCCGGCTTGTGCGTGTTCTCCAGCACAAAGGCGGTCGTGGACACCACTTCACCGCCGATGCTGTCGAAGGCCCGGGCACCCAGGTGGGCCATCGAGAGAATGGTGTGCTGGTCCAGGATGCGACTGCGCAAAGCTTCGAAGGACGACAGGAACATCCAGCTCTGCATGGTGATCATGGCAACCTCGCCAGCTTTCACCGTCAGATCCAGATTGCGCTCGATGAACATGGCAAACAGGTCGGACTTGCTGTTTGGGTAGTTCTCCTTGGCCCATGTGCTCAGCCGTCCATTCATCCCTTTGCCGCCCATGTAGGGCGGGTTGGCCACCACCACGGCATAGCGAGGGCCCAGGGCTTCGGCCATGCGCAGCACCTTGAGCACGCGCTGATGTGTTTCGGCCAGAAAGAGGTTGCCGGCCATGTCCTTGGTTTCCAGCGTGGCCAACACGTCGGCGACGTTGCCCACCTTGGGCACGATCAGCGAGCCGAAGTTGTCGGCCTCGCTGAACTGCTGCAACGTTTCGCGCAGGCCGTAGGTGAACAGGTCGCGGCCTACATGGCCCATGTACTCGTCTAGTTCTTGGCGGCTGAACTCCACCTTCTCCAGCACGGTGATGTTGGGCTTGACGCGCTTGTTAAAGAAGCGACGCTGGCGGGCGCGTGCCTTCATGGTCAGGGCGAAGGCGGCCAATTCGCCGGCACGTTCGTCGAGCTCAATGCCGTAAAGGTTGTGCGTCAGGATCTTTTCCGGGATCTCGGCTGCGTCGTAACCCTCTTCTTCGTAGATGGCGTACAGCAGGTCAAAGGCGTACGTGAGCATGTGGCCAGAGCCACAGGCAGGGTCGCAGACCTTGATGTCTTCGGGCCCATTGATGCGAAGGAAGTCGGTCTCCGGCTTCTCGGGCGGGATGTAGTAGGCCATCTGCTCGGCCAACTTTGAGTTGGGGCAGTTGAGCAGCCACAGGCGCCCAAGCGAGTTGTCCACCAGGTAGCGCACGATCCAATGCGGCGTGAACAGCTGGGTCGCGGCCGGGATGTTCTCGGGGGTGATCTTCTGGTTTTTTTTCAGCCCTTCGAAGACGGCATCCTTCTTCTCGGAGATGTAGAACTGGTATAGCCAGCCGATGACTTCGACAATTGGCTCGCCCGTAGCCAAGTCCTTGCAGGCTGAAGGCGTCATGGCCTCGCGGGTGTAGGCCAAGATGGAGTTGCCCGAGAGCAGGTCGTCGGGCATCAACAACTCGGTGTAGTCGTCGATGCGCTCGAACAAGAAGGGCATTGCCTGATGCCACGCGTTACAGGCAGCCACCACCAGCAGGCGGTAGGCCTCGCCTTGCGGATCATGGCTGGGGCTCTTGCCCGCCAGCAGATCGGCCACGAGTTGCTGCGTCTTGGCGGGCACCATCTCCTCTTCGATGTGGCCCATCTTGGCTTCCAGCAGGATTTCCGGCTGGAACTGACCTTCGGCAGGTGACACGATGCCGATGCGCGTGTAGCGGTTCACGTCCATGAAACGCAGCGCGCAGAAACGGTTGAACCAGGTGTAGGCCACTCGGTCGATGACCTGTTCCTTGCCGTAGCTCTTGATAGCGTCTTCCAGCTTCTTGACGGTCGACGCACTTTCGCGACGCGCTGCACTGCCTTCCGACAGCACCAAGGTCAGCTTGGCGCTCACTTGCTTGCCCAGGGTGCGACGGGCGAACTGGGCGAATTTTTTGAGTTTGCTGGTATCCATGGCCTGCCTCAGATCTGCACGCGGTTGCCGGCCAGGATTTCCTTCAGCCAGGCTTCGCGCTGTTTGTTCAGGTAGTCGTCGAGCTCGGCCTCATTGGTCAGCCAGGGCTTGGCGTAACTGACCTTGATGGTGCGGGCGGGCACCAGTTTGGGCTCGGGTGACGCGGGCTTGGTGGCTGTCGTGCTGGCCGGGGGCATTCCTTCGCCAACGGAAGACCTGACAGCTGCATCCGGGGTGGAACCAGGCGACGCAGGCCTCTCGGGCTTGGCCCATTGCTCCAGTTGCACCAGCAACTGGGGGAAGCGGCTGTCCTCGAAGTACCGCAGCTGATCACGGATCATGGCAATGCGCTTCTGGCCTTGCAGCGCCAGGCGGGCATCTGCAAAGGGCTGGGTCAGCTGCGCCTGTTGAGTGGAGCCGAGACGGCCATGTTCCTCGGTGGCTTGCAGCCTTTGTTCCAGCTCCGCAAGGCGGCTGGAGGCGGCCTCCTTTTCACTGGCCAACTGGTTGGCAATGGCTTGTTGCAGGGCATCAAGCTGCGGTTTGAGCTGCTGCAAGCGGTTGCCTTGCCAAGGTTTGCTGTCGGCCAGCAGGTTGCGAACAGCCTCCACTTCAGCTGGGCCCACATAGGCAAAGTTGTCCTCCTGCTCGGCAACCAACAAGCGGGCCTGCTCAAAGATGGCGCGCTGCGGGCTGTTCATGAAGCGCCGCAACGGGTCGATGATGTTTTCCTTGGTGTCGAGCAAGGCGTCTTCGGCACGGGCAAGGTCGGTCAAGAACCAATTAGGGTTCTTGCTCGCCACGTCCTTCAGGGTGGCCAGTACCGGCGTGAGCACGCTCAGGAATGGCAGCTGCGCTTTCTGGCCGTGCAGGTCGGCCAGTTCGATCTCCAGATCCTTCAGCGCGTCGATGGCCTCACGAGCAAGTGCCCGTGCCTCGTTGCTGCTGGCCGGCTTGTCGAAGAAGTCGGCAAAGAACTCTTTAAGCGTGCGCACTTGCGAGGCGCTGAATTCCACCTGTGGCTCAAGCACTAACTTGGCATGGGCATTGGTATTGCGCAGGCTGCGCTCCAGAGCGTCATGCTCCAGCGGATTGCTGTCTTGCCGCACCTCGACCTTGCCCCGTGCACACAACAGGGCCAGGTTGCACAGGATGGCGGCGTAGTACCAGCCGTAGTTCTTACGCTCGAAACGCTCAATCAAGCTCTTGACGGTGGTGCGCACGCCGCCCCGAGCGTTGCCCTGAATGAAGGCCAGCAGTTCTTGTTCGGGCTCGGTGAGGCTGGTGGCGTCGTTGGCGATCAGCCCGTCTTCCATCATGCGCAAATGCTTGCCGATGTCCGCCTCATTGAACGGTACGTCGCGCAGCATGCGCAGGTTGGGGTAGGTGGTTTGAAGCAGATGCTCAAACCCTTTGAGCACTCGTGTCTGGCCGTCTTCGGTACTGACGTCCATATCTGCGGCATTGATGATGAGCGTCGCCTTGCCTAGCAGCGCCTTGGCACGCACTTGCAGGTCGTTCAAGCGCTCGGTGTTCTGGAAGCCCTTGGTATCCAGGATGCGTTTGACGGCCTCTTGGGGGGTGTTGCTATTCTGGCGGATGTACTTCTCGGTGCGCTTGTACATCGTCAGGTCTTGCATGAAGCGCACATCGGCTGGCAAGACGACGCGTAGCTCATCACGCCCCATGCTTTGCATGCGCTGCAGGGTGACGTTGTCGAAGTTGTCCGAGAGTGGCGTGACGATGTGGATGGCCAGCTCGTGCTCACGGCTCAGCGCGCGGTCATCCATCTTGCGGGTGTAGGCGTAGTCCTGACCGTTGCTGTGGCGGATCTTGCGCTGTTTGATAACGCCATCGAACAGCAGCGTCTCCAGCTCTTTCAGGATGTCTGCGCTCTCAACCTCGGTGTTCTTGATTTCCTCTTCGACGTCTTTTTCTTCGTCGGTCAGGTACTCGTAGACATCACCATTACGCTGGATGTAGGTCTGTTGCTCCAGCAGGTTGAGTGCAGCTTCAAGCCGCTTGCGCTGCGCGGGCAGGTCGTCGCCAAAGCGCTCAAGCATCAGCACGCTGAGGTTGCGTAGCGTGGTTTTGAACTCTTTGACGTACTTGACCAGGAAGAGCGCCTTGAGCACGCGCACAGCGTAGGGGACGCCCAGGTGGCGTTCGGCATTGTTGATGGCGCTCTGAATCGCACTCTTGAGCGCGCCTCGGATGCCCTCGAACATGCGGTCGAAGGTGGCGAGCTGGCCAACTGGCTCCTGATCAATCGCGATCGCGACTTCCCTGAACACGCCGAGCATGGAGCGCTCGCCCACCGAGTTCGCCTTGCCTTCGAAGCCGTTGTGCAGCGAGATGCCACGGATGGCTGCTTGAAACAGCGGGAACTGGTACGGCACGAAGGGGTAGCAGTAGGTGAAATGTTCCGCGTCTCGGAAGTTCGTATATTGCTGACCGCCGTCTGCGAACTCGAACAGGGTTTTGAAGTTGTTGAGTTGCTGGTCGTAGGTAGTGGCAAGCAGCTCGGTACCGATCTTGTTCTTGGTGAGCAGGCGCTTCTGGATGACCTCAGCCACGTCGGCACTGGTGAGCTTGAGCCGGTTGGCAAAGCGGGCTTGGATCTTCGAGAAGTCGTTGCTTTGCTGCTTGTTCATGTCCCCCAAGACGGAGTTCATGTCCTCTTGGGCGGTAACGATGATCCAGGCGCGGCCCTGGCATTTGGTCGCCAAGCTCTCGGCGACCGTCTGCAGGTTGGTCATCAGCTTGGTGTTGTCGGCGATGTACTGCCCCACCTCGTCCACGAAGAAGTTGAGGCGGAAGTTGGCGGGCTTCTTGTCCAGCCAAGCCTTCACTTGCTCGCTGAAGTCCTCGATGGACACGCTGTACTGCGCGCGGTACTTGTCCAGAATGCCTTTGGCCAGTACCGGGTCTTCCCCGGTGATCTCTGCATAGGCGCGGGCGATGTTGCCCGACTCCAGCAGCGCCTGTTCTCGGCCACGCTCCCAGGGTTTGTTGGCCAGGCGCTGGTAGGCGTCTTTGAACGCATCCAACTGCTCCCGACTGTCCAGGTCTCGTTCGAACTGCGCGATGTAGCCCTGTTTGCCGAAGTAACCACACGTCTCGTTGAAGACCTTGACGAAGACCGAGAGTAAGGCGTCAGCCTGACTCTTGCTGATAATGTCGGCCTTCTGATCGATGTTGAACAGGATGCTCTTCGAAGGGATTGACGCGGCCTTTTTGAGTGCTGCGCGTAGCAGCTCATCCTCCTTCGGGATCTTGGGCAGGAAGATGTCGAGCGCGGAGCTGCCATCGATGCTGCGGTTCTCCAGCATCAAGGCCAGCATCTTCAAGAGATGTGACTTGCCCGAGCCGAAGAAGCCCGAGACCCAGACGCCGTTCGCACCGTGGTAGTCGTTGTAGGCATCAAGAAAGTGCGCCAGTCGCTTGGCCACTTCGTCTGTCAGCACATATTCGTTGAGCTCAACATAGAGGCTCGACTCGTCGTCGGCCTTGATGACGCCTTCTATCGGGCGACTGACCGGGTGCAAAAAAATGCGGTTGAGTTCCATCGGGTCTTTCCTCAAACCTGGGTCTCGAAAATATTGAAAGCGCGGTAGTACTTGTCGTCGTGCAACAGTCCGAACAGCTCCAGCGACGCCCCTTGCTCAAGCGAGTGACGGTACTCGCCAGGGAAGAACAGCACGGTGGGCTTGTCTTTCGCGGTGCTTTGAAGGTTATTGAGCACGTTGTGCGATCGGATGTAGGGGAAGACTTCCCCGATGCCGGACAGGAACAGCACGTCAAAATCGGTCTGCTGCAGTCGCTCGCCAATAGCGGGGATCAGGTAATCCTCGACACCGAGCACGTTCTGCAGCAGTTCGAGCAGGTTGTCCTTTTCGACATCGGTCTCGACAGCAATGAGTTCATCCCAGAGCCGGCTACCTTCCCTGCTGCCTTCGCGAGCTTGCAGCAACTTAATGCTGACGTCGTACAGATTGATGTCCAGCACCCTCACACCGCGCCCACCCAGGCATGGCACACTGAGATTGGCCAACGAGCTGATGAGATGACGTTGCAAGCGTTGCATCTCAAAGGCTTCGCTGGCGCGAAACTCGCAGATATAGAAGGGCAGATCGTTGTTCAGCCCACGCATCTGCAAGAAGCGCTCACCGCCGATCACCTCAATCAAATGCTCAAAGCGGTTGGATAGAGGTTGTTGACTGATCTTCTGGTTCATTGAAGCCATCTCTGAATGTCGTTTTCTGTGGCCGGGAAGATAAGGAGTTCTTGAAGCCCACGTCTGGCCAGGAGTTGTGCGAGGTGCGAACTGAGCTGGGCAGGGTGGATCGCGTGCTGATCTGACACCAGATCTGCTTCGCGAAGCATGCGAAACAGGTTCTGCCGCAGCTTGCACTGTGTGGAGTGTGCGATCTCATCGAGTTCTGCGTGCCAGAGCGCCTTGCCGTTGTAGAAGCTATCGTAGTCAGCGAATGACACTTGGCGGCGCAGTAGCACATACTGTTCGCGCAGCACCTCAATGGCGAAATCGCGGATGAGCGCGTACCGCCGGCAGGCTGCCACCCACAGTAGGTAGGCCTGATCCCGGAGGCCTGACTCCAGCAAAGTCTGAAGTTCGACTTCGTTCAATTGCTGCAGGCGTGCAGTGATCTCCTTGCTGATGCGGGTGGCCGCTGCAGCGGTGCGTACCTGCAGGAGGTTCTCTTGCCGCACCAGAGCGCGTGTGGCTGGCCAATCGCCGAGCCGCAGATAGCATTCGGCGACGGTGGATGCCTCTTGTAGGAAGAGACCGCCGGTCGTGAAGGACAGTTGATAGCGTTCTGTCATGTAGCCTGCTCCTTGCCCGGTGGGTAGCCCGGTGCCAGGATGGCTGTCTCGACGCCATACAGGGCCAGATGATCTTTCAGCCAAAGGCGATACTCGGGGCCGCGCAAGCAATGTTCTGGCGAGCAATCCACGCTCCACTTGCGCAGCGCGTAGCCAGCTAGTGCCGCGCGCAGTTTGAGACGCAGTACACCACCAAGCATGTCGTAGTCCATAAGGGTGATGTCGGGACGCGGCTGATCCGGATGTGGCACGAGATCCAACTCCACGATGCGCGTCCACTGCACGTCGTGCTCAGGCCGCTCGTGGCGCAATGGCGTATCTTTGGGGCAGGGAGTCGGATCACTGATGCGCGTGACCACGAAATCACGAAACTCTTGGGACTTGCGGTCAAAAGCGCGCACATGCCATCGCAGCCCGGTGTCGAGCAGCGCGAAGGGAGCGATCTCACGGGATGACTCGCCGCTGCTAATGGAGTGATAGCGGATGCTGAGTACCTGCCCCAGGTGAATGGCCCGGGTAATGCATGCCAGCACGTCCAGCCCGGGGGATGAGAGCCGCGATGGTGCGAGACATGGGAGGAGCGCATCAGAAGATGGCGCAGTGGCATCGCCCAGCTGCTCACCCAACCAGCTCAATACTTGAGATGAAGGTGTCTGGAATAGCGGTGCAAATTCGGCACCCAGCAGGTATCGCTTGCCTCGACTTTCGTAGTCAATGTTGTTCGGCGCCAGTTCTTTGTAGAGCGCTAGATCACGTGAGGCCGCAGCCGACTGGATGCCGAACCTCTGCATTAGGTCAGGGCGACGGACCTCCCCAAGGAAACGCAACCTCAGCTCGATGTGCTTGAGCCGATCCTTCTGTGGAAGTGGCAAGTGCGCAAGCGATTCGGCGTTCATGGTGGGCGACATCCAAGCAAAGACAAAACTCTGAGCTCAGTGTATCCGACAGGAACACTTATCACATCAAAATGATTTGATGTGCGTGCCTGAATGTTGAGTCTCCAACAGCGTTAACGGACTCATGAGCGGAAGTCATGTGTGCTGCTGTATAGACTCGCTCGTGCCCGGTGCGCACAAGGTCGTAGAGTTTGGGCGGTTGTCGCTGCAGATCCTCAAGACCATTGGCGATGGCTTGCGGCGTAGTTGCAAGACGGCCGATCGCGGCCTGGCTGGGTGGGGGCGTTACCTCTCCACCTGCTCCGTCGGCGGCATGCGCGTGGGCCACGGCCGTCAAGCCGGTACCTTTTCATCGTACCTATGAAAGGGGGCAGATATCGGGACGAGGGGTCACGCTCCCTCGTCCCGCCCCGATGCAAAACTATTCAGCCTGCGGCTCGATCTTCCGTTCCGCGCTATTCCTCTCGATCGCCTGCAGCAGGCTGAGGCCGCTCACCGTACACAGCCAGATCAGACCCCACCCAGCAGCCTCCCCCGCGTTCAGCCAGAAGAACCCGCTGAGCAGTGTCGACAGCGCCGCCACGATGATGCGTGGCACCGGCTGCGGGACCCAGGACAGGATCGCAGAGGCCAGCGAACTCATCAGCAGGACGTAGGCGATCCCGCCAATGTGACTTCCGGTTTGGTGGAATTCCATCTCCCCCATCGAGAACGCCATCCAGGGCATGAACCACAACAGCACGCCGGCGATCCCCAGCAGTGTTCCAACGACGCGTTTGTCCATTTGAGGTGTCTCCTTTCTGGGCTTACTTGCCGGCACGCTCGGCCTGGTTCACAAACGCCCCTTTGAAATCCTCCGGGATGTAGCTGTCCACCACCGTCACCTTCCCGCCGACCGATTCGGCCGCGGCGCGGACGTTATTCATCGTGCGCGGAATGAATTGGCTCGAATCGCCGATCAGCGAGCGCCCGACCGCAGCGCTGATCCCCTGCGGGGTCAAGCCGCTGCTCGCCCGCACGAAGGTCGCGTGGATATCGATGTGGTAGCCATCCTTGTAGGGCAGGACGCACAGGAAGAAGGTCGTCTGCTCACCATACTGCGCCATGCTGGTGTTTTCGGTGGAGACCGTCATCAGCGCGTTCTTGCAGACCGGGACACGGATGTTCTGGGCCTGGGAGGCCAGCAGCGCCCCCATCTTCGAATTCGCAAACGGATCCTGGAGCTCGAAGCGCCCCGGCGTCGCCGGCAGTTCCGCGGGGGGAATCTCCCGGTTCACCCGCAGCTTGCTGGCACTCGTCTGCACGGCGTCGAGTACCGCCTTTAGAAACTGGTTCCGATCCAGCGTGGCGGGTTTGACGTCGTAGATCACGAAGGTCGATTCGGTGTGAACCGAGGGTTTCATCGAGGCACAGCCGGTCAGCGCCAGGCCGAGTGCCAGTGCAGTAGTCATCTTGTACATGGTTTGTTCCTTATTCAAATTCGATTTGTGGGCCGTCTGCGCAGCGTCTGAAACACCGCGGCGGCCGGGGTTCGGTGGGTCTTGCGACCGTAAAGCTAAGGATTCCTTAGTATGCCATAGCTGTCCTTCCTAAGAATCTCTTAGTCCTCAGCACGGAGGACGGGGATGGAAGAGAGGTCAGTGTTTGCCAGGCGGCTACGAGCGGCCCGGGAGGCGAGGGGCGTGTCGCAAAAGCAGCTCGGCATCCTGGCCGGGATCGACCAGTTCGTCGCCAGTGCGCGGATCAACCAGTACGAGCGGAGCAAGCATGTGCCGGACCTGCACACCGCACAGCGGCTGGCCGCGGAACTGAATGTCCCGGTCTCCTACCTGTACGAGCCGGATGACGACCTGGCGCAGCTGATCCGACTCCTGGGAGCGTGCTCCCGGGACCAGCGCCACCAGTTGATCGCGCAGCTCCAGACGCCCTGAACCTGACGACACCCGCCTACTGCGGCCCCGCATCACGCTGTCGATACAGCGCCTCGATACGCTCCCGGCACTGCGCATGCGCCCGCTGGATCCCGCCCAGCACACTGAGCGGCGCCCGGCGCATCGCCCCGGTCCGCTCCGCGTGGCCAGCGTCGGTCAATTCACCCTGCAACCACAGGGCGTCCAGCAACTGAATGGCGAGATCGGCGCGAACGAAGAGGTCCACATACGCGCTCGCCAGCGGCGTGCGGATATCCGCACTCAAGGGCTCGACCCGGCCCGGTTCGCCCGAATTGAGGCCGGCGGCGTCGAGCTGGGCCCGCGTCCAGTCGATCATCTTCTCGACCTTGTGCGCCTGCTGCGCGACGCAGTCCTTTAGATGCTGCAGTTCCTCCAGGGGATAGGCATCCCGCAGAACGTTGGGGGCATAGACGCACACCGCGTACAAGCGGCAACTGGCCTCTTCGAAGTTCCACTTCCAGACACCGATCAGACGCGGATTGGCCAGATCGACGGTTCGGGTGATGCAGGTGCCACGCAGCGTCCGATCTGGAGGACGTATTTCAGGACGAGCGAAGCCATCATGTTGATCCATGAGAATCTCCAAGCAATTTGGGGGATGGGAATGACGGGACGTCCGCTGTCAGAAACAGCATACCGAAACGTCCCGACTTTCAAAGCGAGCGACCGGCGCCGCCGCGGTGGATTGCGGCGGCCCGGCCTGCCTCACTCCCGCACGACGTAAGGCCGCCCGCCCAGGTGGCGGTGATAGGCACCGAAGCCCCCGTCCCGCGCCGCGTGGCGGCTGAGGAGGTCGGCCTGACCCGAGAGGCGATCCACCGTCGACAGGATGTGGGCATCCAGGCTCAGGGGCTCCCGCAGCCCCAGCCAGTCGGGCGCCCCCTTGGCGGCGGTGATGGCGTGGAGGAGCGCCAGGTAATGGGCCTCGGGGATGATCACCCGATGCTGGGCCCGGGCGGCGGCGATCCATTCGAGGACCGTATGCTTGTGGCCCAAGAGCGCTCCGCGCTCCGTCATCTCGTAGCGGCCCCGCACCGGATTGAACTGGTACTCCTCCGCCTTGCCCGCGTCGTGCAGCAGGCTCCCGGCGATCAACACCGGCAGATGCACCTCCGCGTGATGGCAACCCAGGGTCCGCGCCCGCTCCGCGACCTCCAGCGCATGGCGGAAGTTACCGTTGCGGCCGTTGTGATGCCCCTGGAGCGAACTCGGCCCCTCGAGATAACGCTGAAAGCGCCGCGGATCCCAGAACACCGCGTTGAAGAGATGCTGCAGCGGCCGGCCCAGGCCCTCCCAGAAACGTCCCGCCCGCGCGACGAGCTCACGATCCCGGACCCAGGCATGGGGCACCGTATCGAAGGGGTTGAGGCTCGCCTCGGGCCGTTCGAGCTTCACGAGCCGGGCGATCCGGATCGCCCCCAGGGTGCTGGTCGGCCGACCCAGCCAGCGGATCGACACGAGGCTGCCGACGGTCAGGCGGCTATCCGGATGCCGGCACAGCCATTCCACCCGCAGCACCGCTCGCTGGTGGAAGACGACCGCCACATTGAGCAGGTTGCGCTCGTCGAAGGGCAGGCGCTCGATCGACTGGATCCGGAAGACCGGCGGCAGGCGGTCGATGACGTGATCCGGCTGGGGCAGCTGATTCACGGAAAACACAGTTTGGCGGACATCAGACATGGCGGCTCTCCTCGACGGGATTCACAGGCAACGGGGTGTCGGCAATCGACTGGGTGATCAGACGCTCGAAGGCCGAACCATCCCGGCGGGTCAGGTTGGGGACGTAGCGGGAATAGACCCGGAACAGCATCTCGGTCGTGGTGTGGCCGAGCTGCCGCGCGATCCACTCCGGCGCCTCGCCGGCGGCCAGCCACAGGGTTGCCGCTGTGTGCCGGCACTGGTAGGGCCGCCGCTTCTTGAGCCCCAGGTGACGGAGGAGGGGATACCAGACCCGGTTCGTCACGTTCTTGTGATCCAGCGGCTTGCCGAGCCGATTGCAGAACACGAAGCTCGAAACCTTCCCTGTCGCCGCCTGCTGACGCTTCAAGGCCTCAAAGACGAGCTGGCTCATCTGAATGTCCCGCTGCGAGCCGTCGGTCTTGGTGTACTCCTCGTCGCCAAGGACCACCGTTTCCCGCACCAGGATCAGCCGGCGCTCGAAATCCACGTACTTCCACTTCAGCCCATCCACCTCGCCAGTACGCATTCCGGTGAAGAAGCGCACGGTGAAGTAGTCGCGGAAGTCCTCCCGCACCGTGGCGAGGATGGCGCGCACGTCCTCGAGGGAGAACGGATCCACATCGGTGCGCTTGATGCGCAGCTGTTTGATGTTCTGGCAAGGCGTGGGAAAATTGAAGCGGTCGGCCGCTTCGTTGAGGATTTGCCTGAGCGGGTTCAGCATCTTGTTGATCCGTGCAGCAGACAACTTCGTTTCCTTGCCCCGCGCAGTCACTTTGCCGAGTTCGGCGCGGTAGGCAAGTACGTCAGCCTTGGTGATCTGGCCGACCGCCTTCTCCCCGAAGCGGGAAATCAGGCTGTCGAGTTCCCGGCGGACGGTGATCCGGTGGGACTTGCGCCACTCCACCTCCTTCTCCAGATACCAGGTCTCCGCGAAGTCCTTGAAGAGGGGCGTCGGGGCGACCGCGGGTGCGCTTGGTGCGGTCACCGTCACGGCCACGCTGACCGCCGGTGCGGCGTCGAAGCGTGCGGCGTTCTTGCTGGCCGGGAAGTAGCGTCGGTAGTCGAAGGTGCCGGCAGCGATGTCGGCTTCGATGCGGTCGAGAACCTTCTGGACTTTCTTCCGGTTGGTAGCTGTATCGGGGAGAGCGGTTTGCTCACGGCACCGGAAGCCTTGAAAGTAGAAGTCCATGATCAGGCAGCCCGTCTCCTTGCGGATTTGAATACTAGCCATGGCACACATCTCCGTTTGCCATGGGGATGCCGAAGGCCGGGGCAGCAAGCTGCATGTCGCGCTCGATCGTTTCCCAGATGTACAGAATCTTCCGGCCGCCGAAAGGGCGAAAGTAGTGGATGCCTTCGAGCAGAACGCTGTCCTTCAAGCGTTCTCTGATCGTGCGGGAGTCGTACTTGATGCGCTCCGACAACTCGTCAGTTGTCAGGTAGGTTTTGTTGTCCATGGCTTCACCTCATGTTGTTTGTTGAGTTCGTATGATGCGTATAAGCATCACACAAAGCTCATTGTAGGCATATCGTGAAGCCTGTCAAGTTTTTTTGATACTCTTACGCATCACATGCAGCTATGGAGCCACAGTCATGCTCAGGTTCAGGCTCAAGGAGCTGATCGCAGAAAAAGAATTTCGGGAGAACAGGGTCGTTACGCTCGTCGAGATCGCTGCGGCAACCGGAGTGCACCGGATGACCCTCTCCAAGCTTGCCAACCACCGTGGGTACAACCCGACGGGGGATGTGTTGGACAAGCTCTGTACCTACTTCCGTTGTCGTATCGAGCAACTGGTCGAGCACATCCCTGACGATCAGGTCACGGGAAGCACAACTCAAAAGCACGGGGAGCGGTGAGACCAGGGCGAGCGACCAGTCACAGGCTGGTCGCACTTTGGTCACAGAATGGTCACGGCGGGGAGTAGAAACAAAAATGGGCCAGATCTTTCGATCTAACCCATTGATTTGTTTGGCGCGCCCGACTGGAGTCGAACCAGTGACCCCTGCCTTCGGAGGGCAGTACTCTATCCAGCTGAGCTACGGGCGCGCGGTTGATGACAACTTTGCGTTGTGCGGCGCGCAGGATAGCGCGATTCGGCGGCGGAGTCCATGCTTGTCCTGACAGAAGTTGAATAGCCCCGCTATAATCAATGCCTTATTCAATCTTGCCCGTACTCGAGGAATTCAGCATGTCGGATTTTCGTCGCTCTGCCCCCGTTCGTTCCTACGCGCGGATCGCGCTTTCCATTGGTGTTGCAGCCCTGGCCACTCAGCTTGTGGGTTGCGGCAAGAAAGCTGCCGTCGACGAAGAGCTCGCCGCCAAGCTGATTCAGCCGGTTGCCAGTGTCGTGCTGGCCGCTGCGCCTGCCGTCGCGCCGGGCAGCCGCAAGGGTGAGGACATCTACGCTTCCGTGTGCGGTGCCTGTCACGAGAGTGGTGCTGCCGGTGCGCCGAAGGCTGGCGACAAGGCTGCCTGGGCGCCGCGTCTTGCGCTGGGCTTCGACGGTCTGGTGAAGTCGGCTGCGGCTGGCAAGAATGCAATGCCCCCGAAGGGCGGCGCGGCCGATCTGACCGACGACGAGCTGAAGCGCGCCGTGGCTTTCCTGGCCAACAAGGCGGGTGCCGGTTTCAAGGCTCCGGACTGAGTACGGGTTCTTCCGGTCCGGCGCCCCTGGGGGCGCGGGCCGGAGCAGGACGCCGGCTACGGACGTAAAAAAAGCGCAGACATCATGTCTGCGCTTTTTTTGTAGGGTCCCCCGCGCATGCCGTCAGGCTTTCATCCTGAACCGGAGTTCAGGGAGGTCGCATTCCTTCCGCATCAGGCACACTCGACGAGGAGCGCGCACACCAGCAGTTTCTATGGGCAGCGACCCATGTCACGAAGACATTGGTTCAAGGAATTTACAGCCTTAACCAACACCGCAGGGGATTAATCAAACCTTGTTTCAGCCGCTGTTTTAAAGGGGCCCGGAAGCGTTTTTACTCTGCCAGGGCGCCGTCCAGACGGCTGTTGATGGACTCGATTCTACGCTTGAGTGTCGGGATGTCAAACCCGCCGGCACGCTGAAATTGTAGAAATTCGTGGGTGACGTTGAGGGCGGTCATGACCGCCAGACGCTCGCCGGCCGAGTTGGTTTTTTCGGCGAGGTCGCGCATTTTGTCGTCGAGATAGGTGACTGCGGCGAGCAGGCCGTCTTTTTCTTCGGGCCGGCAGGAAACGCGGTATTCGCGGCCCAGGAGCTTGATGTCGAGCTGTTCCATGTCAGGCCTCGGGGATGCGGGCAAGTAAGGCCTCGAGGCGGCTACCGGCGAGTCCGACCTTGTCGGTGAGTTCGCGGTTGGCGTTTTCGAGGGTCGTGATCTGCGCCCGCAGGTTGCGGTTCTCGGCCTGCGCAGCAACACATTTGCTGATCAGCAGGTCGAGTTTTTGTTCGAGAGAAGCGAGTTCGGCGTCCATTGCGGGAATGTTAGAGAGGGGCGGGGAAGCGGTCAAGCAAGCTTGTCCATGGATGGCGCCCGCAAGGCGTCGGCGGCGGCGCCGGGGCCGAAGCAGTCGGCCAGACGCGGCAAGTCCATGTGCGCTTCGATGCTGTCGGCGAGTCGCTCGAGATCGGCCTGGCGCCGGGCGGACAGGTCGATGCGCTCGGCGTCGGTCACGCCGGCCCAGGCGAGGAGGGCGGCGAGCGCGTCCGGGTGATCGAAGAGTCCGTGCAGGTAGCTGCCGAGGATCTGCCCGTCGTCCGACAGGGCGCCGTCGGGGCGGCCATCGGCCAGAAGCGTGCTCGGGTGTTCCAGTGCCGGGCCGCGGGTGATGCCCATGTGGATTTCGTAGCCGGACACCGGGGCGTGGCCGGGCAGGGCGAGGGTACCGGTGATGTTGTGGAGCTGCTTTTCGGCTTCCAGCACGGTTTCCAGATCGAGCAGGCCGAGACCATCGATGCTGCCCGGGGCGCCTTCCAGTCCCAGTGGGTCGTGGAGTTGGGTGCCGAGCATCTGGTAGCCGCCGCAGATGGCGACGATCTTGCCGCCGTAGCGCAGGTGGCGCCGGATGGCGTCGTCCCAGCCCTGTTTGCGCAGCCAGGCGAGGTCGGCCTGCACGGCCTTGGAGCCGGGCAGCACGATCAGGTCGGCGGGCGGAATGGCCTGGCCGGGCCCGACCCAGCTGAAGTCCACCTGCGGATGCAGGCGCAGGGCGTCGAGGTCGGTGTGGTTGGAGATGCGAGGATAAACCGGCGCAACGACGCGCAGGCGCGCTTCGCTCTTCTCGGCGCGGGCGTCGGCGAGGCCGTCTTCGGCATCCAGGAAGAGCCCGTGCAGGTAGGGCAGCACGCCGAGTACCGGGCGGCCGGTGCGTTCTTCGAGCCAGTCGAGACCGGATTGCAGCAGGCCGATGTCGCCGCGGAAGCGGTTGATGACGAAGCCCTTGACCCGCGCCTGCTCGCTCGGCGAGAGCAGGTCCAGGGTGCCGACCAGGTGTGCGAAGACGCCGCCCCGGTCGATGTCGGCGATGAGGATCACCGGGCAGTCCACCTCTTCGGCGAAGCCCATGTTGGCGATGTCGCGGTCGCGCAGGTTGATTTCGGCGGGGCTGCCGGCACCTTCCACCAGCACGGCTTCGTATTGCTGGGTGAGGCGGCCGTAGCTTTCGAGCACGGCGGCCATCGCCCGCGGTTTGTACTCGTGGTAATCGCGTGCCGACAATTGAGCGACGGCGCGGCCGTGGATGATGACCTGGGCGCCGATGTCGGTGGACGGCTTGAGAAGCACCGGGTTCATGTCGGTGTGCGGTTCGAGGCCGGCGGCGACGGCCTGCAGGGCCTGGGCGCGGCCGATTTCGCCGCCATCCACCGTTACCGCCGAATTGAGCGCCATGTTCTGGGGCTTGAAAGGCACGACGCGCACGCCGCGCCGCCACAGCAGGCGGGCCAGGCCGGCGACCAGCGTGCTTTTGCCGGCGTCGGAGGTCGTGCCCTGAACCATCAGGGTGTGGGCTTGACGCATGACTTACAATCCTGAGTGCAAAAAGTTTTCGATTATCCCATGTCCGTCCTGTACCTCGCCGCCCTCTTCCCGATTGCCATTCCGATGGCGTTGGGCCTGCTGCTCGACCGCCTGTTCGGCGAGCCGCCACGTTTTCATCCCCTGGTGGGCTTTGGCCGCTATGCCGCGGCAGTGGAGCGGCTGTTCCGGCGCCTGGGCGCCAACCGCGGTGTCGGGCTGCTGGCCTGGAGTGCGGCGGTGCTGCCGTGGGTGGCGCTGGCCGGCTCCCTGCGCATCAGCAACCTGTGGCTGGGGCTGGTGCTGGACGTGGGCCTGCTGTATTTCGCAATCGGCAGCCGCAGCCTGGCCGAGCACGCCCGCGCGGTAGCGACGCCGCTGCTGGCCGGTGATCTGCCCGGCGCGCGTCAGCGTTTGTCGTGGATTGTTTCCCGCGATACGCGTGAGCTGGATGAAACCGGCGTGGCCAAGGCCACCGTCGAATCGGTACTGGAAAACGGCAACGACGCCATCTTTGGCGCGCTGTTCTGGTTTGCCGTGCTGGGCGGGCCGGGGGCGCTGATGTTCCGCCTCGCCAATACGCTGGACGCCATGTGGGGTTACCGCACCGAGCGTTACCTGCGTTTCGGCTGGGCGGCGGCGCGCATCGATGACGTGCTCAACTACATTCCGGCCCGTTTGACGGCCCTCAGCTACGCGCTGCTGGGCCACACGTCCAATGCCCTGCGTTGCTGGCGCACTCAGGCCCCGAGCTGGGACAGTCCCAACGCAGGCCCGGTGATGTCGGCCGGTGCCGGATCGCTGGATGTCGCCCTCGGTGGCCCGGCCATCTACCATGGACAGCTGGAAGAGCGTCCGCCGCTGGGCGCCGGCAAGCCGCCCGGGGCGGCTGATATCGACAAGGCCCTGGTACTGGTGCAGAACAGCATCTGGCTGTGGCTGCTGGTGGTCGCGGCCGTGAGTGTGTTGAGCCATGCTTGAGCACGGTGGGCGGTTGCGCGCTGCGGCGCGGCATTACGGGATTCCGCTGGCCGACTGGGTGGATTTGTCCACCGGCATCAACCCGCAGGCCTATCCGGTGCCACCCCTGGCGCCCGAGGCCTGGCAGCGCTTGCCGGAGATGGATGATGGGCTGGAGGCGGCGGCGGCCGCCTTTTACGGCAGTCCGAACCTGCTTCCGGTGGCTGGCTCGCAGGCGGCGATCCAGGCTCTGCCGAGCTGTTTTTCGCCGGGGCGGGTGGTGACGCTGGCGCCGACCTACGCCGAGCATCCCTACGCCTGGCGCGATCATCAGGTGCGCGCGCTGCCGGCTGCCGGGATCGATGCGGCGGTTGCCACGGCCGACACCCTGCTGCTGGTCCAGCCGAACAACCCGGATGGCCAGTGTTTTCCCCGTGAACAACTCCTTGCCTGGCATGCCGGGCTGGCCGACCGCGGCGGCCGTTTGATCGTCGACGAGGCCTTCCTCGACGCCGAGACGGCGGCCAGCCTGGTGCCGCTGGCCGGGTGCCCCGGACTGGTGGTGCTGCGCTCGATCGGCAAATTCTTCGGGCTGGCCGGTGCGCGGGTGGGTTTCGTGTTTGCCGAAGCGGCGCTTCTGGAACAATTGGCGGAACGCCTCGGGCCGTGGGCCGTCTCAGGTCCGGCGCGGGCAGTGACGGCTGCCGCTTTGTCCGACCAGGCCTGGCAGGCCGCCGCGCGGGCGCGTCTGGTGGCGGATAGCCGTCGGCTGGCCGATTTGCTTGATCGCCACGGACTCGTTGGTGGTGCCGGCACGGCCCTGTTTCAGTGGCGGCCGACGCCGGCTGCCGTGGTGATCCATGCGCGGCTGGCGGAGCAGGGCGTCCTGACCCGTTTGTTTGAAACTCCGGCGGGCCTGCGCTTTGGCTTGCCGGGCCATGAAATCGAGTGGGCCCGCCTTGAAGCGGCCCTCTCCCGACTGTAAGCCGATTGTGAGACTCCACCCCATGCGCCGTTTGTTCCTTGCCCTGCTGCTCGCCTCTGGCGCCGCTCACGCGGCCATCGACCTCATCGACGACCAGGGTCAGGCCGTCCACCTTGCCCAGCCGGCGAAACGCATCGTCAGCCTGGCGCCGCACATTACCGAGATGCTCTTTGCGGCGGGGGCCGCCGACCGGGTGGTGGGCGCGGTGCAGTACAGCGACTATCCGGAGGCGGCCAAGAAGATTGCCCGTGTGGGCGGCTACACCTCGGTGGATATGGAAAAGGTCGCTGCCCTCAAGCCCGATCTGGTGATTGCCTGGAAAAGCGGCAACCGGGACGCCCACCTGGGCAAGCTGAAAGCCCTCGGCATTCCGGTCTTCATTAACGAACCGCGGCGCATCGACGATGTGGCGAAAAGCATTGCCCAGCTTGGCAAGCTGGCGGGTACCGAGGCAGCCGGTGACGCGGCCGCCCAGGCCTTTCGCAAGCGCCATGCGGCCCTGTCGGCGAAATATTCGGCGCGGCCGCCGGTGCGCCTCTTCTACGAAGCCTGGAACCGTCCGCTGATGACGGTTAATGGCGAGCACCTCATTTCCGACGTGATCCGCCTGTGCGGCGGCGAGAACGTTTTTGCCAAGCTGCCGGTGCTGGCCCCGGTGGTGGATACCGAGGCCGTGCTGGCCGCCGCGCCGGAGGCCATCGTTGCCAGTGGCATGGGTGAGGAGCGCCCGGAGTGGCTGGACGACTGGCGTCAGTGGACGCGGCTGAGCGCGGTGGCGCGGGGCAACCTGTTCTTCATCCCGCCGGGGTTGATCCAGCGCCACACGCCACGCATCCTCGACGGTGCCGAGCGCTTGTGCGGCCAGCTCGACGAAGCGCGGGCGCGGCGATGAAGGTGCGTGGACTGTGCCTCGCGCTGCTGCTGGCGGGGCCTGTGCTGGCTGTCGACAGCGGTCCGCTGCCGGGCGAGATGGTCACGCGCATCGGTCAGGTGGCGGCGCTTCCGGCCGACCAGCGCCAGGTGCCGGGTTTTGCCGGTGCCTGGCGCCGAGCGAGTGCCCAGGACAAGGTGCTGGCGCGCATCGTCGCCCTCGAGGCCCGCATCAAGCCGTGTGCCGACGTGCGCGTGGTGGATACCGTGCAGGCCGCGCCGGATCTCATCGAAACCCGTCCGCAACGCATCCATCACGCGCTTGAACGGTGGACCGTGAATGCCTGCGGGGTGATCCGCAAGTACGACGCCTGGTACAGCTTCGAGCAGAGCGTGTCGCGCCTGATGGTGGCGGAAAGCGGCACCGGAGACTTCCAGGCCGTGCTCGATCCACCCTACCGGCGCCTGCGCGAACTGGCGGCTGTTCGCAGCACGGAGGAGGCCGGCGGTGCGGTGCGCTGGCTCAACCTGCCCCTGCCGGCGGATAGTTTGCCGGTGGCCAATGCCAACAGCCCGGCCGGCTGGAGTGCCGACTTTGTGCCGGCCGGCGACAGCGCGCGGGAATGGACCCAACTGGTCGGTGTGCAGGGCCTGCCGCGCCTGAAAAGCCCCGGCCAGGCCCGTGCGCTGCTGGAAGGCATGCAGCAGGCCCGTGCGCGTCGCTGCGGTGTGGCGCCCGCTGCGGTGGAAGCTTTGCCCGCCGAAGAGGCCTCGTCCGGCGCCAGCCTGCAGACTTACCTCGTCTGCCCGCAGGTACCTGACACCAATTACGCCGAAATGGCCGTTGTGAAAGCCATCGAAGGGCCGGATTACCTCTACGTGGTCCAGCGTGCCTGGCGCCTGCCTGCCGCCGACGCGGCAAAGGTGCAGCTCGACAGCCGCAAGCCGAAGCTTGCCGCCGAAGCCTTCCTGGCCCAGGTGCGGCTGTGCAATCCGGCGGGCGACACGTCCGCCTGCCCGTCCCCCTTCCCCCGCTGAATCTGCCGAGAAAAGCCATGTCCCGACTCCCCCGGCGCATCGTCTGCCTGTCCACCGAAACCGTCGAAGTGCTGTACCTCCTTGGTGAGGAGGCGCGTATCGCCGGCATCTCCGGCTTCACTACCCACCCGCCGCGGGCGCGCAAGGAGAAGCCCAAGGTCAGCGGCTTCAGCAGTGCCAAAATCGAGCGCATCCTCGCCGTCGAGCCGGACCTGGTGCTGGCCTTCTCGGATCTGCAGGGCGAGATCGCCCGCGATCTGGTCAAGGCTGGCGTGGCTGTGCATGTCTTCAACCACCGCAGCGTGGACGGCATCCTGGCGATGATCGAAACCGTCGGCCGGCTGGTGGGTGCCGAGGCCAGGGCGCTGGCGCTGGTGGCCGAGCTGGAGCAGGGCATCGCCACTGCCCGGGTTGCAGGCGAAGCGCGTGCGGCGCGGCTGGGACGTCGGCCGAAAGTCTATTTTGAAGAGTGGAACGAGCCGCTGATCACCGGCATCCGCTGGGTGTCGGAGCTGATCGGCATTGCCGGCGGTGAAGACTGCTTTGGCGAGTTGTCGGTGCATCACAGCGCCAAGGACCGCATTCTCGCCGACGCGGCGCTGGTCATTCCGCGCGCGCCGGATGTGATCATCGGGTCGTGGTGCGGCAAGCACTTCCAGCCGGCCCACGTGACGTCGCGGCCCGGCTGGGATGTGTTGCCGGCGGTGCGTGACGAGCGGGTGTTTGAAGTGAAGTCGGCGATATTGCTGGCGCCGGGGCCGGCAGCCATCCGTGAGGGCCTGCCGGCGATCGCCCGCTGTCTCGACAGCCTGGGCTGACGTACGCGGGGCTTAGCGCCGGATGCCCACCACCCGCTGGTAGAGGCCGCCGAAGAAGGTTTCCTTCTTCCAGTCGAAGTCGGCTGTTTCCGGCACCAGGGTCTCGATGGATTCGGCCAGTAGCGAATTGGCGAAGGGTTCCAGATAGCGGAACACCAGCGCCATGATCGGCCCCATCGGGTGCCACCAGCGCGGTCGGTGGTAATCGACAAAGACGATCTTGCCGCCGGGTTCGACGGCTTTCAGCAGGTTGGCGACGATGCGCTGGCGGGCGTGGGGCGGCACCTCATGGAGCAGGAAGAAGCAGCACACCGCGTCGAAGGTGGTGCCCACCGGCTCGGTGAGGTCGGCCACCTGGGCGTGCATGTGCGGCCAGGGGGCGAGCTTGCGCCGGGTGTTGGCGATCTGGATCGGCGCCACGTCGAGCACCGTCAGCTGCCCCGCATCCCCCAGTCGCCGCGCCAGACGCGGCGAGAAGTCGCCATATACGGCAGCCGCCTGCAGGACCCGCTGCCCGGGGTTGAACTCGCGCACTGCGCCATCCATCAGGCGGCTGGCGTTGCCCCACAGAATCGCCGACACCACCACGGGGCGGTCCAGCCAGGGCAGGGTGCGGTGATCGAGGTAAGCCCAGGTGTAGGTATCCCGGAGATAGTCAGGCAACTCGGTGGCTGCCGCTGAGGCGGAATCGCGCATGGCTTGGCTTTGCTGAAGGCAGTTGTCTGGCGGCGCGTGACTGGGACAAACCGCTGGCAAGCCGCGTCACGCCTGTGTTCTGACCAGATAATACGGTGGCGCAGCGGATTCGTGCGGGTTGGTCGAGATTTTTCGTTAAGATCGAGGACGCGGCAAGGCGGTTTTGTGATTTTTCTGTTAAGCAATTCTGTGAGGTCCCCGATGTCTTTGACAGACTGCGGCTGAGTGCCCATGCGCTTTCCTGCCCCCCTGATCGAAGGCCGGCTGATCCGGCGCTATCAGCGTTTTCTCGTCGATGTGGAGTTTGCCGACGCTTCCATCGTCACCGCCCACTGCGCCAATACCGGCTCCATGCAGGGTTGCAAGGACGCCGGCAGCCGGGTCTGGCTGTCGCCGGCCGACAATCCGGCGCGCAAGCTCAAATGGACCTGGGAGCTGGTCGAGGTGGCGCCGGGCGTGACGGTTGGCGTGCATACCGGGCGCAGCAATGCCCTGGTACGTGAAGCCATCGAGGCCGCGAGGGTGCCCGAACTGGCGGGTTACGGGGTGATCCGGCCGGAGGTCAAATACGGGGAGAGCAGTCGCATCGATCTGCTGCTGCAGTCGGCAGGGCGGCCGGATTGCTATGTGGAGGTGAAGAATGTCAGCGCCGCAGTGAGCGGTCGCACGGGCTTTTTTCCGGATGCCGTGACGACTCGCGGGGCCAGGCATTTGCGTGAGATGGCGGCGATGGTGGCGGCCGGCCACCGGGCGGTGCTGGTGTTCTGCGTGCAGCGGAGCGACGTGGACGTGGTGCAACCCGCCGACCACATCGACCCGGCCTACGGGCGAGCGCTGCGGGAGGCCATGGCGGGCGGTGTGGAGGTGCTGGCCCTGGGCGCCCGCGTGACGCCTCAGGGGATCGAGCTGGCGCGCCGTTTGGCCGTGGAGGTGCCCGCGCAAGGCTTGCGGCTTTCCACAATAGGGCCGTCCACAATGGGGTAGCACACAATTTCCGGCGTCCGCTTATGTCCCTAACCTGCAAGGCATAGACATAACACCGGAGAAAAGCCGTCATGAAGCAGCCGTTCTACAAGGTTTTGTACGTGCAGGTGCTGTTCGCCATCGCCTGTGGCGTGATGTTGGGGTACTTCGAGCCCAAGCTGGGGGTCGACCTGAAGCCCCTGGGTGACGGCTTCATCAAGCTGGTCAAGATGATCATTGCGCCGGTGATCTTCTGTACCGTGGTGCACGGCATCGCCGGCATGGAAGACATGAAGAAGGTCGGTCGGGTGGGCGGCAAGGCGCTGCTCTACTTCGAAATCGTCTCCACCTTTGCCCTGGTGATCGGCCTCGTGGTGGCCAACACCCTCAAGCCCGGCGCCGGCTTCAATGCCGATCTGTCCACCCTCGACACCAAGGCCATCGAAGGCTACGCCGCCAAGGCGCACGCCCAGTCTACGGTGGAGTTCATCCTCAACATCATCCCCAATACCTTCATGGATGCCTTCGCCAAGGGCGACATCCTGCAAGTGCTGCTGCTGGCCATCCTGTTCGGCTTCTCCCTGTCGGCAATGGGCGAGAAGGGCAAGCCGGTGTTCCACTTCGTGGAGCAGGTTTCCCACGTGCTGTTCGGTATCGTCAATTCCGTGATGAAGCTTGCCCCGCTGGGTGCCTTCGGTGCGATGGCCTTTACCATCGGCAAGTACGGCGTCGGCTCGCTGGTGCCGATGGCCAAGCTGATGGGCTCCTTCTACCTCACCTGCATCCTCTTCATCATCGTCGTGCTGGGCGGCATTGCCCGCTACACCGGCTTCAGCATCTTCAAGTTCATCAGATACATTCGTGACGAACTGATGATCGTGCTGGGTACCAGCTCTTCCGAGTCGGCCCTGCCGAAGCTGATGCTCAAGCTCGAAAAGATGGGTTGCTCCCGCTCGGTGGTGGGTCTGGTGGTGCCCACCGGCTACTCCTTCAACCTGGACGGCACCAACATCTACATGACCATGGCGGCCCTGTTCATCGCCCAGGCCACCAACACCGAACTGACCATGACCCAGGAGCTGACCATCATCGGCGTGGCCATGCTCACTTCCAAGGGCGCCAGCGGCATCACCGGTGCCGGCTTCATCACCCTGGCTTCCACGCTGGCAGTGGTCCCGACGATCCCCATCGCCGGCATGGCGCTGATCCTCGGCATCGACCGCTTCATGAGCGAAGCCCGGGCGCTGACCAACATCATCGGCAACGCGGTGGCCACGGTGGTGATCTCCCGCTCCGAAAACGAGCTGGACATGGAAAAGATGGAACTGGCCCTCAATGACCAGCTTCCCGACGAGGTTCTGGCGAGCCCTGCGCGCGCCTGACCGGTTGCCGGCGACCGCGACCCCGTCGCTGCATTCCGTTCCGTAGATCCAGAAAAAGCGGCCTGACGTGTGTCAGGCCGCTTTTTTATGTCTTTACCGGCAACAATATATTGACGCCAGCGCTGCCTCGGCTATAATCCGCCCCCTTCGCGACCGTGCCTTGGTGGTGAAATTGGTAGACACGCTATCTTGAGGGGGTAGTGACGCAAGTCGTGCGAGTTCGAGTCTCGCCCAAGGCACCAGCAACAATTCCGAAGCGTTCCAAAGCAGGCCGGCAAGCCCAGAGAAATCAAGGGTTCCGGCCTTTTTTGCGTCTGTAGGGTTCCGGCGTTTATTGCTGACTCAGCCCCGCCAGAAACGTCCGCCGTGCTTGTTCCAGCTCGGCTTTCCCCAGCCCTTCCGTCAGCCGGAGCGCGATGGCGTGATAGGTCTCGAAGGCCTCAAGAACCGTTTTCTCGTCCACCGTGCGTGTCGCCTCCGCTTCCGGCGGCGGGGTGTAGCCGTCCATCGGCTTGAGCACCGCGTAGCGCGGAATCATGCGCTGGCCGCCGGTTTCGCCGGCGGCGGTCATGGGGCCGGTCTTGGTGAAGATCTGGCCTTCGTATTCGAAGCGGGCGCCGATGGGGAGCTGGGTGAGTTTCATGGTCGGAGTCTCGGTTTCGGTAAAGCCGCGATTCTAGACGTCTGAGCTGGCTGGCCGCGCGTGTCGATTTTTCTTACAGCGCAATTTGCGGATGTCCGCCCTTTTCCACTGATGCATCGTCAAGTGGTTGATTCGGTTATGCCGGTGAAGGCTGGCGTAAATGTTGCATGAATATCCATTGGGGGTTTTTGCCTTCTTCTCCCCATGTGGACACCTTCAACTGAGTCAAAGGACACCATCTTGAATACACGTAAAACAAACCGTTCCTGGCGTACCGCGCTGGCGGCGGTCGGCTTGCTGCTGAGCAGTGCTTCCCCGAGCGTTCAGGCTGTGGTCGTTAACATCGATACGAGCCGGAGCGTGCTGACTTTCACTTCCAGTGGGCCGACCATCTGCGATCCGTTTGGCAACTGCTCGACGCCCCCCGCTCCCCAGACGTTTGCCCTGTCGGGCAGCTTTGACGTGAAGGAGGAGACGGTTTCGTTTCCTTACTGGTTTGATCCGACAAGTTTTTTCGACCTTGACCTGATCCGTTTTGAACCCCTGAGCATCGACACCGGCGGTGCGGCGGCGCTGGGTTTCGTGTTTCCGGCGTTCTCCGGCATCGTGACGGGGACCACTTTCACGGCGAGCGACGATCCGTGCTTTCTCTACTCGGGCGGTTGCTCCGGGTGGTCGCTGGTCAACAGCACCTACACCGGTGATTTTGATGGTCAGCGGCTGTCCCTGACGGGAGAGTCTCCGTTGAGTGTTGCCGAAGGCTTCAAGTACACGATCGTTGCCACGGCTGTGCCGTCTGCCTCGGTTGCCGAGCCAGGCTCCCTCGCGTGCCTGGCGGCGGCGGGGGCCGGGCTGACGGCAGTGCGCAGCCGTCGTCGTCGGACAAGCGCTGCGCTTGCCCCGGGGGCTGCGTGAGCTGATTAGTCGCCCAGGGCCCGCGCAATGAAGTTGCGCGGTACGCGGGTCTTGGGCACCTTGGTGCCGAACCAGCTGCGCACGTCCTCATCCAGCCCGATGCCGTGCATGTAGTTGTAGAGGGCCTTGTTGAGGGCCACGCCGAGCGCGTCGTGATCGACGCCGGTGGGGTCGATGAAGCCGACGTCGTTCTTGGCGAAGCTGATCGGCGGCAGGGGCTTGAGCTTGACGCCGTATTCTTCGGGGTTCTGGCCGACCGGCGAATGCACGGTGCACACGAAGCGATGGAAGAAGCCGGACTGGATGCAGCCGGCGTCGAACAGCTGGCGCACGTATTCGAGGGCGTCCACGGTGTCCTGCACGGTTTGCGTCGGAAAGCCGTACATCAGGTAGGCGTGCACAAGAATGCCGGCGTCGGAGAAACCGCGGGTGACGCGGGCCACCTGATCCACCGAGACGCCTTTTTTCATCAGCTTGAGCAGGCGATCCGAGGCCACTTCAAGCCCGCCCGAGATGGCGATGCAGCCGCTGTCGGCCAGTTGCAGGCACAGCTCGGGGCTGAAGGACTTTTCGAAGCGGATGTTGCCCCACCACGAGATGGACAGGTTGCGCCGCGCCAGCTCTTCGGCCATGGCCTTGAGGGCCTTGGGCGGGGCGGCTTCGTCCACCAGATGAAAGCCGGTCTGGCCGGTTTCCTGGACGATGGCCGCGATGCGGTCCACCAGCGTGGTGGCGGCAACGCCGTCATAGCGGCCGATGTAGTCGAGGCTCACATCGCAGAAGCTGCATTTCTTCCAGTAGCAGCCGTGGGCCACGGTGAGCTTGTTCCAGCGCCCGTCCGACCATAACCGGTGCATGGGGTTGAGCATGTCGAGTATCGACAGGTAGCGATCCAGTGGCAGGCCGTCCCAGGTGGGCGTGCCGACTTCGGCGAAGGGCACGTCGGGTTCGGCGAGGTTGATGTAGCGGACTTGCCCCTCTTCGCGCACGTAGGTGCGCACCAGCCGTGAGCGGCCGCGCTTGCCGTCGAGGTGTTCGAGCAGGGCCAGCAGCGGGCGCTCGCCGTCGTCGAGGGTGAGGTAGTCGAAGTAGTCGAAGACGCGCGGCTCGGTGAGTTCGCGCAGCTCGGTATTCACAAAACCGCCGCCCAGCACGGTGACGATGGACGGATCGAAGGCCTTGATGGTCTGGGCGATGCGGAAGGCGGCATATACCGAGCCGGGGAAGGGCACCGACAGCAGCACCACTTGCGGCTTGTGCTGATCGATGGCCGCCAGCGCGAGGCGCTTGAGGGTCTCGTCCACCAGCGTCGGCGGGCCGGCCAGGGCCTGGGCCAGCGGCGTGAAGGTGGGCTGGGCCATGGCCAGCGATTCGGCGTAGCGGACGAACTCGAAGCGCGCATCGACGGCCTCGCGGAGCACGTCGGCGAGGTCGTTGAGGTACAGCGTGGCCAGGTGGCGGGCCTTGTCCTGCACGCCCAGTGCGCCGAAGGCCCAGGCCAGCGGGTCGCCGCCGTCCGGGTCGATGTACACGTCCAGCGAGGCAAAGCGCGCTCCTTCGGGCAGGAAGGCACGGCTGGCGATGCGGTGGGCGATGGTCGGGTCACGCCCCTGCAAAAAGGCGATGGCCGGGCCGATGGTGGCCTGGTAACGCGCGAACTGCCCATCAAAAGCCACTACGGCCGGCGTGCGCTGGCGGGCCGGCATGGCCTGGATGCGCTTGCGGATGGCATCCAGCCCGGTGGGCGAGAACAGTTCGAGGACCAGCGCCAGGGCCAGGTCCGCCTGCACCGCGTCCACGCCCCGCTCGCGCAGGAAGCCGGTGAGATAGGCGGTGGACGGGTAGGGCGTGTTGAGCTGCGTCATCGGCGGGATGATCGACAGCACGCGGGGCGGGTGTTTGGGTGCGGCGGCGCCGGTGGCTTCAGTCATGGGGGAGGTATCCGGGCCGGCGGCCTGCAGGTGGGGGCCGAATGATAGCGGGGATCAGGCCTTGGCGATGCGGTTGCGGCCGGCGTTCTTGGCCACGTAGAGGGCCCGGTCGGCGCGGTCGATGAGGCGCTGGTAATCGGGGTGGCCGTCGTTGGCGGCGAGGCCGATGCTGACGGTGAGGCGGATGCTGCGCCCACCGGAGAGACTCACTTCAAGCTCCTCGATGCGCTGGCGGATCTTCTCGGCAACCACCATGGCGCGTGCTTCGTCGATCTCGGCGAGCACCGCGAGGAATTCCTCGCCACCGTAGCGGAAGACGAAGTCGCCGGCGCGCACCTGCGCGACGATCTGCGCCGCCACCTGCTGCAGCACCCGGTCGCCGGCGTCGTGGCCGTGCTCGTCGTTCACCCGCTTGAAGTGGTCGATGTCGAGCATCAGCACACAGAAGCTGTCGGCGTTGCGTCGCGCCAGGCTGATTTCACGCTTCAGGATGGAAGGCAGGAAGCGCCGGTTGAACAGGTGGGTCAGTACGTCGCGGCCCACTTCCAGGTCCACCAGGCGATCGAACATGGTGCGCAGCAGGAACTTGATTTCGTCCACTTCCACCAGCACGGCCTTGGCCAGCGCGCGGTTGGATTCGGACTGCAGATTCTTGTCACGGCCGAAGACCAGCTGCGGGAAGAGCGACTCGTCGATGCGATCCACGCATTCCTCGATCAGCGGCAGCTCGCGGGTGTCCTCGAAGAGCAGCGGCGCCTTGTGGTGCAGCCACAGGCCGAACTCGGAATCCTGCAGCGTGTGGATGTCGTCGAAGGGGGTGCCGGCGGCCAGCATGCGGTAAAAGCGGGCTTCCCATTCGAGGATCGCTACCGACTGCTTCTCCCGTTCCAGGGCCAGGTTGCGGCCGGCCTCGAACATCTTGTAGGCCTCGTCGGTGCGCGCGCTGCGTTCGGACGAGATGATGAAGGCGGCGCTCATTTCCTCGAAGGCCACGTCGGTCAGGCGGTCCACGTAGAGCACGGCGTGGATCAGGTCTTCGCGGCTCAGGCCGGTTTCGAGCAGGCGCGTGTTGATCTCGTGCTTGAGCAGGCGCAGGCCGCGGGCCACCAGGTTGACGGGGATCTGGGCGCGGGCATGCACTTCGCCCACGTGTTTTTGCAGGGCGAGGGCGGCCGCCAGTTCGTCGACGCTGCGGTGGCAGAACAGCACTTCCATCCAGCGCTGTAGCCCCGGCTTGAGCTTTTCTTCGACGGCGAAAACGGACAGGAAAGGGGCCGCACCGGGGTCGGACAGCATGTGCCGGTAAAACGCACTGGCCAGCTCAAGCTTGTCGCGTTCGATGATTTCGGCAACGCTGTTGCGGACGGTCGTGGAGGACGTTTCCGCCAGTGCCTGCCAGGTTTCCTGGGCCAGACGGGATGTGCTTGGCATGGGGTGACGTCCTCTTTTATTGTTTTGAGACTGACAACATAAGGGAGTCAGGGGCGTCGGTGCAAGACTGTTTCCGTTACGTTTGTCACGGCTATTTATACGGCATGGCGCAGGCTGCGCCGGTAAGCCAGCCCGGCGGTGACGGTCAGTACCCCGCAGGCCAGCAGGGTCGGCCGCACCCCGAAGGCGTGGGCCAGGCTGCCGACCGCAAAGCTGCCCAGCGGCGCCACGCCCAGAAAGGCCATCGTGAACAGGGCCATCACCCGGCCGCGGAAATCGTTGTCCACCTGGGTCTGGATCAGCGTGTTGCTGCCCGCTACGGTGATGATGATGAACAGGCCCAGCCCGAACAGCACCGGCATGGCCATCCACAGGCTCGGCGACAGGGCGAACAGGGCCACCGCCAGGCCCACCGTTGGTGCCGCCAGCGACACCAGGGCGGCCAGCCCGGCGGTGTCCTTGCGGGTGGCCAGGTACACACTGCCGAGCAGCGAGCCGGCCCCGGAGCAGCCCACCAGCAGGCCGAACAGGCGCGCATCGCCGCCAAAGATTTCCTTCGCAAAGAGCGGCATCAGCACTACGTAGGGGGCGGCCAGAAAGCTCGTCATCGCCACCAGGATCAGCGACGAACGGATGCCTGTGTGGGCGACGGTGTAGGCCAGCCCTTCCTTGAGGGCCTGCAGCGGCGGGGCGGACGGCTTGCGGGCGCCGCCGGCGGGCAGGCGGATGGCCAGCAGGGCCAGCAGCACGGCCAGGTAGGACGCGGCATTGAGCAGGAAGCACACCGCCTCGCCGACCAGCGCCACCACGAAGCCGGCCAGCGTCGGGCCGACGAAGCGGGCGATGTTCATCAGGAAGGAGTTCAGCGCGATGGCGTTGGGCAGATCGGCCTTGTCGTCCACCAGCTGCACCGCAATGGCCTGACGGGTCGGCACGTCGAGGGCGTTGATGATGCCCAGGCTGAAGGCCATGGCGATCAGGTGCCCCGGCGTGGCCGCGTCGAACCACGCCAGCCCGGCCAGCACCACCGCCTGCACCATCGACAGGGCCTGGGTGGCCATGAGCAGGCGGCGCTTGTCGAAGCGGTCGGTGACCACCCCGCCGAGGGCCCCGAAAACGAGGATCGGAATCTGGCTGGCAAACCCGACCATGCCCAGCACAAAAGCCGAGCCCGACAGCCGGTAGGCCAGCCACACCATGGCGATCTGCTGCATCCAGGTGCCAGCCAGGGAAATCAGCTGGCCGGCAAAGTAGATACGGTAGTTGCGGGAATTGAGAGCGCGGAGGAAGGGCGGCATGGAGTGGGGAGCGCAATGCGGATGCAGACCCGCAATTCTAGGCCGTCTAGCCCGCCAGGGTTCTGTGGGTCGGACTTCAGTCCGACAACGCAAGCGACGTAGCGTCCGATTCTCGGGTTCGCGTCCTGCTCTGTCTGGTTGTCGGCCATGGTGTCTTGAGTTAAGCCAGCCTTTGTTAGACTGATGAAGATTCAAGCAACCCCGTGCAGCAAGAACAATAAGGGAGCTCAGCTCTGATGATTTTCAGTGAAGACTCACGGGTCAAGATTCCGTGCATCCTGCATCTGGCCCGGCTTGGCTAGGGAAGATATTGGTTACCCCGTATGACCTCTCCGGCAATCAAGGTAATAAGTTCATCACCCGAGGAGTACAAGATGTCTCCGACGAAGGCATCAAGAGCGCTTCGCTGAAAATGCACCCCGCTGGAACGGTACTACTTAGTTCACGCGCACCCATCGGATACATGGCGATTGCGCGTAACGAACTGACAACTAATCAGGGCTTTAAGTCCTTCGTCCCGACCAGTGGTTATTCGACGGCATTCATTTACTACACGGTCAAAAGTTCTTTGAAAACGATTACCCAGTACGCTTCAGGCTCAACCTTCAAGGAAGTTTCTGGTGCAGTGCTAAAAACAGTAAAAATCTGCCTGCCTAAATCTAGTGTTGTCGAGCATTTCACGAACGCGGTCGAGCCAATTCTTAAGCGGCAAGATTTGCTTGAGCAGGAAAACCAGCAACTCGCCCAACTCCGCGACTGGCTCCTCCCCCTGCTGATGAATGGTCAGGTCACGGTGGCGTGAAGGAGACCCGCATGAACGATCAACCCAGCCTGCCGCACCCTCTGCTCGCCGCCCTGCGCGAGCTAATCGCGCAGGGCCGCCAACGTGCCTTGCGGGCGGTGGACATGGTGCAGGTGCAGACTTGCTGGGAAGTGGGGCGGCATATCGTCGAATTTGAACAGGGTGGCGAGAATCGTGCTGCCTACGGCAAAAAGCTGCTGTCCAGTCTGGCGGAAAACCTGACCCGCGAATTTGGCAAAGGGTTCGATGCCTCGAATTTGCGTTACATGCGGCTGTTTTATCAGGCCTTCCCAATTCGTGACGCACTGCGTCACGAATTGAGCTGGACCCACTACCGCACGCTAGTACGCGTGGAGAGCGCGGACGCCCGGCAGTGGTACATGAACGAAGCCGCCGCGCAGAACTGGAGTTCCCGCGCCTTGGAACGCCAGATCGGCACCTTGTATTACGAACGCCTGCTGCTGAGCGAAGACCGGCATGCTGTCACGGCCGAAGCCGATGCCAATCTTCAAGCCCTGAAACAAGCGCCGCGCGAATTCATCCGTGACCCGGTGATGCTGGAATTCCTCGGCTTCCCGGGCAGCGGCAAGTTGCTGGAATCGACGCTGGAACAGGCGTTGATGGATAAGTTGCAGGCTTTCCTGCTGGAACTGGGCAAGGGCTTTGCCTTCGTCGCCCGTCAGCAACGCATCAGCACCGAAAGCAAGGATTTCTACATTGATCTGGTGTTCTACAACTACCTGCTCAAGTGTTTTGTGCTGATCGACCTGAAAACCCATGAGCTGACGCATCAGGACATCGGGCAGATGGATATGTATGTCCGCATGTACGACGATCTCAAACGCGGCCCGGATGACAACCCCACCGTCGGCATCCTGCTCTGCGAGCACAAGGATCATTCCGTGGTGCGCTACTCGGTGCTGCACGACAGCGAGCAGTTGTTTGCCAGTAAATATCGCCTGATCCTGCCCAGTGAAGAAGAGCTGCGCTGCGAGATCGAGCGCGAGCGGGCGATCCTGGATGAAGCCCAAAACACTGCACAGAGCATTCCTGGAACAGGGCTGGCATGAGCAAGAGCGCACCGCCACCGCATCGACTCGGCAGAAAAAACCGTTTTGCCATATGGAAAAATAATTTTTTCATATGGCAAAAACTTTATTTCATATGAAAAAACCTTTGGGTGATGTATCCCACGGCTTGGGTCAAATCACGGAATGATTTTGTCACGTGACAAAAAGCCAGGGTGGCGTGCCGAAATCATTTCCTCACATCGCAAAATGATTTTGTGATGTGAGGTTTGGGGTTCTTCATATGAAGAAAGGGGTTTATGGGGTGGTGAAATGATCGGCTGCGTATACCAACTGCCGCTGGTGCTTCAAAGCCAGCAACACAACATCCGTGTCGGAGTGTGCGTACAGAATGATGTGATGGCTGACAAGGTACTCGCGCAAGTGAGGCAAACCCGCTTGCTCTGCCAGTTGCTGAACGGCGTTGGCTCTTAGCCTTGCCTGTGCAGATTTTGCAGACAGAAAGCGTGCGGGCCGACCACTGGCCGGAGACCACGCCAGCACAGTGACCATTTCCCTGAGGTCTGCTTTCAGCTTGGCTGATCGCGCCTCTGCAGAGGCGGCATCCTGGGCTTGAAAGAAGTGCTGAGCCGCGTCCAGATTAGCCAGGAAATTGGGGGCGGCTTCGACCTTGGCGGTGGACGGCAAGGCCATCAGGACAGCGCTTTCAGGAGGTCCGCGTTGGATAGGCGATGCCCGGCCAGTACCTCCCGCAACCCGGTCTCAGCCTCCGTCAGCAGCACCAGGCTGGCGTGTTCCGCTTCCAGGGCGTGGTAGTAGTCGAGTTTTTTCGCATCGACGATGGCAACGTAGGCCGCACCGTTCTTGGTCAGCAGCTTTTCAGCCCCGGCCACCACTTCATCGGACAGCTCGGTCAGACGAGCACGTGCCTCGCTGATCGGCACAACATCTTGGGCAGTGAAGCTCATGGCAAAACTCCTTAACGAATACGTTAAAGAATAGTGTATCAAACACCGTGGTGCTGGGCTTTTGGGCATGTCCTCCTCCGGCCCCTGCAATGGCCGTTGATTACACCCGCTCCCCCATCACATGCGTGGCCACCACGCAGCGTTCATCGCCGAGGATCATCAGTGCGAAGAGCCGTTCGGCGAGTGTTTGCGTGCGGTCCATGCGCCAGGCGAGTTCCGGGGTGGCGGCCCAGTCGAGGACGACGAAGTCGGCTTCGTGGCCGGGCTGGAAGTTGCCGATGTGCGCTTCCAGGTAGAGCGCGCGGGCGCCGCCGAGGGTGGCCAGGTACCAGCCGCGCATCGGCGACAGGGGCGTGGCGTGGGTCTGGCTGATGGCGTAGGCCTGGCCCAGGGTGCGGATCAGGCTGAAGCTGGTGCCGCCGCCCACGTCGGTGGCGAGGCCGACGCGCATGCCGGCGGCGGTGCTGGCGGCGTAGTCGAAAAAGCCGCTGCCGAGGAAGAGGTTGGAGGTGGGGCAGAAGGCCGCGGCGGCGCCGGCGGCGGCCATGTCGGCGCGCTCGGCGGGGCTCAGGTGGATGCAGTGGCCGTAGATGCTGCGCGGGCCGAGCAGGCCGTAGTGGGCGTAGACGTCGAGGTAGCTGCTGCGCTCGGGGAAGAGTGCCTGCACCCAGGCGATTTCGGCGGGGTTTTCGGCGAGGTGGGTTTGCAGGTGCAAGTCGGGGCGGGCCTGGAAGAGTTCGCCGGTGGCCTGCAGTTGCTCCCGCGTCGAGGTGGGGGCGAAGCGCGGCGTGAGGCTGTAGCCAAGGCGGCCGCGGCCGTGCCAGCGTTCGATCAGGGCCTGGCTGTCGGCGCGGCCCGATGCGGCGCTGTCGCGCAGGTTGTCCGGGCAGTGGCGGTCCATCAGCACCTTGCCGCACAGCATGCGCAGGCCTTTGGCCTCGGCGGCGCTGAAGAAGGCATCCACCGAATGGGCGTGCACGGTGGCGAACACCGAGGCGGTGGTGGTGCCGTGGGCGAGCAGGCGGTCGACGACGAAGGCGGCGCTACGTTCAGCCTCGCTGTAATCGGCGAAGCGCGCTTCGGCCGGGAAGGTGTAGTCGTTGAGCCAGTCGAGCAACTGCCGCCCGAAAGAGCCGATTACGCCGGCTTGCGGGTAGTGGATGTGGGTGTCCACCAGGCCGGGCAGGACCAGCTTGCCGCGGTGGTCGTGAAAGCTGGCGGCCTCGCGGACCTGCGGGGCAAGGTTGGCGGTGACGACCGCCCACGGGCCGACGCTCTGGACGTGGCCGTCGACGATCCACAGGGCGCCGTCGTCAAAGTACTCCCACGCCGCCGGATCGTCGCCCGGGCCGGGATCGGTGAGGTAGTGGAGGATCTGTCCGCGAACCAGGACATCTTGTTTTTTGGTGCTCATCAGGCCTCCATGAATTGTCGTGCAAGCAGGGGATTGGGGTGGGCCAGGGTGGCATCGTGCGGGCCTTCTTCGCGGGCTTCCTTCACCTGCAGCAGTTGGGCGGCGACGGCGGCGGCGATGGCGGCGGGATGCTTGCTGCGGATGCCGGCGATGCCGATCGGGCAGGTGAGTTCGGTGAGGCGCTGCGGGTCGAGTCCGCGGGCGAGCAGGCGATGTGCAAAGGTGGCGCGCTTGGTGGCCGAGCCGATCAGGCCGAAGTAGGCGAAATCGCGGCGGGCGAAAATGGCCTCGCAGAGTTCGAAGTCAAGGCTGTGACTGTGGGTCATAACCAGGAAGTAGCTGCCCGGCGGGGCGCTGCGCACCTCGGCGGTGGGTGTGTCACTGGCGATGGCGGTGACGCCCGGCGGCAGCTCGGCCGGGAAGGCTCCGTCGCGGCCGTCCATCCAGCTGATCTGGGCGCCCAGCGGGGCGAGGGCGCGGGCGATGGCTTCGCCCACGTGGCCGGCGCCGAACAGGCGCACCGGAAAGCGGCTTGCGGCCACTTGTTGTTCGAAGGCCCAGTGTTCGCCGTCATGCCGAAAACGGGGCAGCTCGTCCGGCTGCGCTGCGGACAGGGTCCAGCCGGAAGCGGCGTCGCCGGAGGCCAGTCGGCGCTGCAGGGTCTGGCCGGTGGTGACGGCTGCGGCACGGGTCCGCCAGTGGCCGGCTTGCTGCGGGTCGATCCGCTCCAGCAGCAGCCACACCACGCCGCCGCAGCACTGGCCGAGACTGGCGCCGAGGGCGAAGCGCATGAGGCGGGGCATGTCGCCTGTCACCTGCATTTCGCGGGCCGCAGAGGTGGCCAGCCATTCCAGGTGGCCGCCGCCGATGCTGTCGCGGCTGTCGGCATGGCCGACGAGCATGCTGGCGCCGGCTTCCCGGGGGGTCGAGCCGTCGGTGCGTACGACGGTGACGAGTACCGCGGCTTGTCCGGCCTCCAGCCAGTCGGGAAGGGCGAGGAGCCAGTCGTTCATGCCAGGGTGCCGCCATGCAGGGCCTTGAGGATGGCTTCCGGCGTGGCAGGGGCATCGAGTTGCGGGCGGGCGTCCGGCCCGAGGGCTGCCGCCACCGCGTCGCGCAGGGCGAAGAACACCGAGAAGGCCAGCATCAGCGGCGGCTCGCCGACGGCCTTGGCGCGGTGGATGCTGTCTTCCGCGTTGGCGTTGTCGAACAGGCGCACGTTGAAGACCGGCGGCAGGTCGGAGACGGCGGGGATCTTGTAGGTGGACGGGGCGTGGGTGGCGAGGCTGCCGTCGGCCTTGTAGACCAGCTCCTCGGTGGTCAGCCAGCCCATGCCCTGGATGAAGCCGCCCTCGATCTGGCCGATGTCGATGGCCGGATTGATGCTCTTGCCCACGTCGTGAAGGATGTCCACGCGCAGCACCTTGTATTCGCCGGTGAGGGTGTCGATGGCCACTTCGCTGACCGCGGCGCCATAGGCGAAGTAGTAGAAGGGGCGGCCCTGCATGGTGACCGGGTCGTAGTGGATCCTGGGTGTCTTGTAGAAGCCGGCGTCCCACAGTTGCACGCGGGCCCGGTAGGCGTCCGCCACCACCTGGGCGAAGGTGGCGTCGAAGCCCGGCGCACTGACCTGTCCGGCGGTGAAGATCACGGCGTCCGCGCTGACCCCCAGCCGTTCGGCGACGAAGCCGGCGATGCGTCGGCGGATCGTCTGGCAGGCCACCTGGGCCGCCTTGCCGTTGAGATCGGTGCCGGATGAGGCGGCGGTGGCCGAGGTGTTGGGCACCCGGCTGGTGTCGGTGGAGGAGAGCCGCACGTCCTCGACCGGCAGGCCGAATTCGTGGGCGACGATCTGCCGGATCTTGGTGTACAGGCCCTGGCCCATCTCGGTGCCGCCGTGGCTGACCAGCACCGTGCCGTCGTTATAGACGTGCACCAGCGCCCCGGCCTGGTTGTAGAAGGTGGCGGTGAAGGAGATGCCGAACTTCACCGGCGTCAGCGCCAGGCCGCGCTTGATGACCGGGCTGGTGGCGTTGAAGGTGGTGATGGCGTCGCGCCGGCGGGCGTAGTCCGCGTCCCGCGCCAGCTGGGCGACGAGGGGCGCGATCACGTTGTCCTCGACCTTCATGCCGTAGTGGGTGGTGTTGCGCAGCGCGCCTTGGCTGTCGCCGTAGAAGTTGGCCTGACGTACGGCCAGCGGGTCGAGCTGCAGGTGGCGGGCGATGTCGTCGATGACCGATTCAATGGCGAACATGCCCTGCGGTCCGCCAAAACCGCGGAAGGCGGTATTCGAAACCGTGTGGGTTAGGCCGCGAAGGCTGCGGATGGCCACCGCGTCGAGGTAGTAGGCGTTGTCGGCATGGAACACTGCCCGGTCGTTCACCGGTCCCGACAGGTCGGCCGAAAAGCCGCAGCGCGAGGCCAGGTGCAGCTTGAGGCCGTGGAGCACGCCGCCATCGTCGAAACCGGCCTCGTACTGGATGTGGAAGTCGTGACGCTTGCCGGTGATGCGCATGTCGTCGTCGCGGTCGAGGCGCAGCTTGACCGCCCGGCCGGTGCGCACCGCCAGCACGGCGGCGACGCAGGCGATCTGGGCCGATTGGGATTCCTTGCCACCAAAGCCGCCGCCCATGCGCCGGCATTCGGCGGTGACCTGGTGCGCCCGCCAGCCCAGCGCGTGGGCCACTGCGTGTTGCATCTCGGTGGGATGCTGGGTGGAACTATGGACGTGCAGCGTGTTGTCGTCACCGGGGATGGCGCAGGCGATCTGGCCTTCGAGGTAGAAGTGCTCCTGGCCACCCAGTGTGACCTGGCCGGCCAGGCGGTGGGGGGCGGCGGCGAGGGCGGCCTCGGCGTCGCCCCGGCGCACATCGACCGGCGGCAGCACCCACGACGCTGCCTCGGCGGCGGCTTCGGCGCTGAGGATGGCTGGCAGCGCGTCGATGTCTAGCGTTGCCAGGCGGGCCGCGCGGCGGGCTTGCTCGTGGCTGTCGGCGGCGACGGCGAAGAGTGGCTGGCCGTGGAACATCACCAGGCCGTCGGCGAGAATCGGGTCGTCGTGCTTCACCGGGCCACAGTCGTTTACGCCGGGAATGTCGGCCGCCACGATGACTGCGCGCACGCCGGGGGCCGCACGCACGGCCGACAGGTCGATGGCGCGGATGCGTCCGTGGGCCACGTTCGACAGGCCCAGCGCGGCGTGCAGGGTGCCGGTGGGTTCCGGCAGGTCGTCGGTATAGCTGGCCGTGCCGGCGACGTGCAGGTGGGCGCTCTCGTGGGGCAGGCCGGCGCCGATGCCCGGGGGCGGGCTGCGGTAGGGGGCGTTCATGGCAGGGTCTCCACATCGGCGAGGCGCACCGGCATGCCGGACGCAGCGCTGTTTTCCAGCCACAGGCGGCGCAGCAGGCTGGCCGTGACCTGGCGCCGGTAGGCGGCGGAGGCGCGCAGGTCGGACAGCGGTGTGTACTCGTTTTTCAGCACGTCCATGGCGGCCTCGACGGTGGCGGCGCACCACGGCTTGTCGAGCAGGAAGCGTTCGGTGGCGCGGGCGCGCAGCGGCGTGGCGGCAACACCACCGAAGGCGATGCGGGCCTGGCTGACGATGTCGTCGGTCAGCGTCAGCGCGAAGGCGCCGCATACCGCGGAGATGTCCTGATCCGTGCGCTTGGCGACTTTCCAGGTGCGGAACAGCTGGCCGGCCGGCGGCGCTGGAATCAGCACGGCCTGCACGAATTCACCGGGTGTCAGGGCGGTTTGCTGGTAGGCCAGGTAGAAGTCTTCCAGTGGCAGCCGACGCCTCTGCTCGCCCTTGTGCAGCACGATCTGTGCGCCGAGGGCGATCAGGCCGGGCATGGCGTCGCCGATGGGCGAGCCGTTGGCGAGGTTGCCGCCAAGGGTGCCGGCGTTGCGAATCGGTGTCGAGGCGAAGCGGCGGGCCAGCTCGGCCCAGGCGGGTTCGAACGTATTGAGGGCGTCGAAGGCATCGGTGAGGCTGACGCCAGCGCCGATGAAGAGGCTTTCTTCATCGACGCGGATGACCTTCAGCTCGGGCACTGCGCCCAGGTAGATCAGGTCGTCGAGTTGGCGCAACTGCTTGGTGACCCACAAGCCCACGTCGGTGGCGCCGGCCAGCAGGCGGGCTTGAGGGCGCGCCAGGCGGGTGGCGGCCAGTTCGGCCAGGCTGCGCGGGGCGATGAAGCGTTGCCCGGCAGCGGCATAGTCGAGGGTCGGCAGCGCGGCCATTTCATCGAGGGCGGCCAGCACCGCGGGCCGGTCGAGGCTGACCCGTTTCCGGGTGTAGGCGGCGGGCACTGCGTCGAGAATCGGCCGGTAGCCGGTGCACCGGCACAGGTTGCCCGATAGCGCGTCGCAGACGGCGGCGCGGCTCGGGCATTGCGGGTTGTTCTCGTAGAGGGCGAACAGCGACATGGCGAAACCCGGCGTGCAGAAGCCGCACTGGGAGGCGTGCCGGTCCACCAGTCCCTGCTGCACCGGGTGGAGCAGGCCGGTTCTGGCGGACGGGCCGATGGCGGCCAGGTCTTCGACGGTGAACAGCGCCTTGCCGTCGAGGGTGGGTACGAACTGGAGGCAGGCATTGACCGCCCGCAGTTGCAGCGCGCCATCCACCTTTTCTCCGAGCACCACCGTGCACGCGCCGCAGTCGCCCTCGGCACAGCCTTCCTTGGTGCCGGTGGCGTGCGCGTCCTCGCGCAGGTATTGCAGTACCGTGCGGGTTGGCGCGGCACCTTCAAGTTGCCGGATCGCGCCGCGGAAGTAGAACTGGATGGTTCTTTCACTCATGGCTCAGGCTCGCTTGCTCTGGGTGGCAGGGGAGAGCTTGACGTTAACACACCGCGGCGGGTGGCGGATATGGATGTGATCCGCCCCCGCGCGATGTTTGCGCGATGAGGTTTTGCCCGCGTCTTTCGGCCCTGATGCGCCTTGTATTGCGCCATGGTGTGCCGGCTGGCGCCGCAGTCAGGGCGGATTTGAAAACCGAAAACGGCTGTGTCGCGGACAGCCGCTGGACCGTGCGCTACGCCCGGCTGTGCTGATTACGGCGTGGCCGGGCAGCCGATGACCAGTACCGACATGTCGTCATGGGCGGCGGCGCCTTTCAGGTGAGCGTTGAGGGCGGCGTGGAGGCTGCCGATCAGGTCGTCGTTCTGCGTGTGGGTGTGTGTGAGGGCTTCGAGCAGGCGCGCTTCGCCAAAGGCTTCGCCCGCCGCGGAGGTGGCTTCAACCACCCCGTCGGAGAGCATCACCAGTCGCGCCGGGCTGTCCCAGGTGAAATTTTCCACACTGCCGATGGCATCCGCCTCGCGGCTGACGCCCAGCGGCAGGCAGCGGGAGTCGAAGCGCCGCACGTACTGGTGTGCGGTGTCGATCAACATCACGTCCGGAATGCCGCCGACCCACACTTCGCCCTGGTGCTTCCCTTCATCCAGACAGACCAGCGCAGCAGCCACGAAGCGGCCCATCGGCAGTGAATTGACGAGCACGAAGTTGATCGATTCGACGATGCTGATGAGCGGCTGGCCCTGCTCGACGAGGCGGTAGAACTCCTGCACCACGGGCAGTACGCTGACTGCCGCGGCCAGGCCGTGGCCGGTGGCGTCGGCCAGCATGGCGTAGAGCCGGCCGTCGGGCGCGCGGGCGGCGAGGACCATGTCGCCCGAGAAGTTGGTGGCCGGCATGACCGCGTATTTCACGCCGGACTGGAGCATCAGGTCGCTGCGGATCTGGTGGTCGAGGATGCGTCGGGCCATTTCGGCTTCGCGCTGGTTTTGCTCGTAATGAATCTGCAGGATGCTGGCTTGTTCCTGCACGCGAAGCTGGGTCAGCTTGCTGTCGGTGTTGTCGCGCAGGGTTTCGACAACCGCGATGAGCTGTCCGGCACCGTCGAAGACCGGGCCGGCGTCCACCGCCAGATAACGCTGCTCGCCGCGGGCCGGCATGCTGCACCAGTTTTCGGCATGTACGCCATGGTCCGGGGTACTCGGGTCGTCATGTGTTGTGTAGAGCTTGTTGATGGCGCTCCAGTCACTGGTGGCCACCAGGTCGGCCAGGCATGGGCGCGGTGCGTCGTAGAAGGCCCGCCAGTGTTCGCGGGTGCCCATCACCTGGCTGGCAGGGATGCCGGTGAGGCGTTCGCAGGCCCGGTTCCATACGATCACCCGCTGCTCGGCGTCGAGCACGAAAGTGGGCACCACCAAGTGCTCCATCAGGGTGACGGCGAAGGCGGTGGGGTGGGTCGGCTCGGTGGCTGCGGTGCCCGGGTGGGCGCCGTTGGTATTCGACATGGACTCTCTCTCCGGCAAGGGCTGCGACAGCCACCCCGCGGCGGCTTCGGTCTTCATTAACGGCGCCGGCGTCCCGATCTTGCGCTGTTCGTGCCGTATGCCGTCAGGTTCCCCGTCCAGGGCCGTGGGCGAGGATCCGCTCCATGCCGGACATCACTGTCAGGTTGGCCTCTTCCATGCAGGTCAGGGCTTCCAGGGCACCGGAGAAGTCGCCGCTGCGGTAGCGCTCCACGGCTTGGCGGGCGTAGTCGTGCACCGCCTTGTGGGGGGCTTCCATTTCCCGGTAACCAGGCAGGCGCGAGAATGCGGCGCGCCCTTCGCCTTCGTAATACCAGCGGCCGAGGCGGCATTGGGTTTCGTCCGGCAGGTCGCGTGCCTGCAGTCCGGAAAGTCCGAGCAGCACCTTGTAGACCTCGAGCTTGAGGGTCAGCTCCTCGATGTTGGCCAGTTCGGCATTGGCCAGTTGCGAGGATGAGGCAATGGTGTTCTGCATGTGCTGCGAAAGCCCCAGTAGACGCTGCATGCTGTGCATGGCGGCCTGGCTTTCGGCGCCGTGGCTGGCCGCCGCGCCGGCCCCGACCTCCATGATCTTCTTGGCCTGGCCGGTTTCCGCCTGGATGCCGGTCACAAGGCCGCCGATCTCGGTCGTCGCCTTGGCGGTGCGTTCGGCCAGTTTGCGTACTTCGTCGGCTACCACCGCAAAGCCCCGGCCGGCATCGCCGGCGCGGGCCGCCTCGATGGCGGCGTTGAGGGCCAGGAGGTTGGTCTGTTCGGCGATTTCGCGGATGAGCTGGACGATGCCGCCAATTTCCGCCGCCCGCTGCGACAAACCTTCGATGCTGCTGCCGGCGGCGCTGATCCGCTCGAACATGGAGAGGAGGTCGTCGGCAATCTTCTGGAAGGCGGCCCGGTTGGCATCGGATTCGGTGGCGGCGGTGAGGGCCGATGCCTTGTCTTCATTCAACTGGTCCGACAGCCCCGAGAACGATTGTCGAATGCCCGACAGCGATTCGCCAAAGCGCGGGATGTTGCCCAGTACGCCGTCCAGCAGGGCCTGGCGCGTCGTGAGACGCAGGTTCTCGGCCTCGGCCCTGGCCAGGCGGGCTTGTGTTGCGGCCAGCTCGTCGTGAAGCGACTGCGTCCGGGCTCCGGCTGCCGTGTTTTCGGCCAGGGCTTCTGCCAGTTCCCGTCTTGTCTTTGAACCAAACATGTTTCCTCCGGCATCCGTCTGAATGCGCGTGTTTAATGTTGAGTAATTTGATCGGGTATTGAGTTGGCAGCCTTGATGGCGATCAAGGCAGGCCGGAGGTTGACGACATTGCGCATCCGGCAGCGCATTGCTAACATAGAAGATGTATATTATGTATATCTTATAGGCACTCATTCGCCCATGCCCGAACAGCCCAAGCCGCAGCGCATCATCCCGATCCAGCCGTTGTTCAAGGCTGAACCGAAGGTTTATCCACGCACCATCGAGGGTTTCTTCCAACGCTGGCGGTGGGGCTTCGTGTGGCTGACCCAGCTCATTTTCTACGGCCTGTGCTGGCTGCCGTGGAACGGGCGCCAGGCGGTGCTGTTCGATCTGGAGGCGCGGCGCTTTTATCTGTTCGATCTGGTGCTGTGGCCGCAGGACACCATTTATCTGGCCATCCTGCTGGTGTTGTCGGCGCTGGCGTTGTTTCTTTTTACGGCGGTGGCCGGGCGCTTGTGGTGTGGCTACACCTGCCCGCAAACCGTCTATACGGAAATCTTTCTATGGATCGAGCAGTTGATCGAGGGCGATCGTCCGGCGCGCATGAAGCTGGACGCGGCGCCGATGACGTCCTCCAAGCTCGGCAAGAAGAGCCTCAAGCACACGCTGTGGATCGTCCTGTCCTTGTGGACCGGGATCACCTTCGTCGGCTATTTCACGCCGATCCGCGATCTGGGCAACGAGGCGCTGACGCTGTCGATGACGGGTGCCGAGATTTTCTGGATCCTGTTTTACGGGGCGGCGACCTACGGCAATGCGGGTTTCCTGCGCGAGCAGATGTGCAAGTACATCTGCCCGTATGCTCGTTTCCAGTTCGTGATGTTCGACTCGGACACGCTGATCATTACCTACGATGAAGCGCGTGGCGATCCGCGGGGAGGGCGCTCGAAGAAGGCTGACCCGCGTCAGCAGGGGCTGGGCGACTGCGTCGATTGCGGGATCTGCGTGCAGGTCTGTCCGACCGGTATCGACATTCGCGACGGGCTGCAGGTGGAGTGCATCGGCTGTGCGGCGTGCATCGATGCCTGCGACCAGGTGATGGACAAGATGGACTACCCGCGCGGGCTGATCCGCTATTCCACCGAGAATGCGCTGAAGGGCGGGCTGGGGCGCAGCGAGATCGTCAAGCGGGCCTTCCGTCCGCGTACGCTGGTCTATTCGGCGGTGTTCCTGATTCTGAGTGCCGCTACCGCCTGGTCGCTCACCCACCGGCCGCCGTTGCGCGTGGACATCGTGCGCGACCGCGGGGTGATGTCCCGCGAGGCCGACGATGGCAGCATCGAGAACGTCTTCCACCTGCAACTCATCAACACCAGTGAAGTGACCCGAACCTACGCGGTGAGCGTGGCGGGCATCGAGGGCATTCATCTGGCCCGCCCGGAGACGGTGACTGTGCCCGGCGCTGCCGCCGCATCGGCGACGATCACCGTGCGGGTGGGCGCCGAACAGGCCGAGAATCTGCATGGCGCGCGAGCCATGCGTTTTACGCTGGCCGATGTGGGGAGCCCCGATGTGCAGGTCGAGGAAGCCGCGAAATTCTGGCTGCCCTGAGCGGCCAGCCACTTGCGTGGCCGGTCGGGGCGCTGTTTCAGTGCTTGCGGCGGATGCCGAGCAGGCCCAGGGAGGCGAGCGTGGCGAGGGCCAGGGTGCCGGGTTCGGGAACGGTCATCGGCGCTAGCGTGACGTCGCCAACGCCATTCGGATTGCCGACATAGCCTGCACTGCCGGTCATGAAGGGGCCGACCAGAATTGCGTGCTGCCCGGTCAGGCTGGCGTCGAAGTCGATGACCAGGATTGCGCCGTCGGTCAGGCTGCCAGGGTCGGTGCCGATGGTGTGCGAGCCGAGCTGGTAGATCATGCCCCCGCCAGACATCAGTGACTGGAGAAAGTCGGCGTAATCGACGGTGAAGGCCCCGACCAGGGTGCCGCCGGAATAGGCGAGATGGAAGTCGGTGATTTCATCGGCCATGCCGGCAACGCCGATGACCATGCCGTCGCCGTCCAGATCGCTGCCGGTGAAGTAACCGGAGACCGAGCCACCACCGGCGAAGCCGTCCTGGTAGAGGTTATAGGTGCTTGCCTGGGCGGAAGCACAAAAAGCAGCCAGACCGAGGCTGGCAACCGCAGCAAGGCGGTTGAGGGTACGATTTTTGATCATGTCTAGGACCGGAGTGGTGAAGGCTTTTACCCTGCAATGCGCTGATGTTTTTGTGACTTTATTCATTGAGGGTGTGTGAATTATATGCTTTTAAGGTATATGTTTTGCATTTTCGATCGTTTCTCCAAAGCTTGGGCGTGGCGACCTACAATTAAGCAAGACGCCACCCGGAGAAACCCATGACCGCACCCGACCCGCTGACTCTCGCCCTTGGCATGCCCAAGGCCGAACTTCATGTGCATATCGAAGGCACCCTTGAGCCGGAGCTGGCCTTCGCCCTGGCCCGTCGCAACGGCATCACGCTGCCCTACGCCGACGAAGCTGCCCTCAAGGCCGCCTACGCCTTCGACAGCCTGCAGAGCTTTCTCGACCTGTACTACGCCTGCGCCGACGTGCTGAGGACCCGGGAAGATTTTTACGACCTGATGCTCGCCTACCTGAAAAGGGCGGCGGCGGACAAGGTGATTCACGTGGAGGTCTTCTTCGATCCGCAGACCCACACCGCCCGCGGCATTCCCTTTACGACCGTGCTCGAAGGGCTCGAGGACGGACTCGCCGAAGGCCTGGCGCGCTACGGCATCTCCGGTCGGCTGATCCTGTGCTTCCTGCGTCATCTACCGGAAGAAGAATGTCTGGCGACGCTGGCCGAAGTCGAACCGTGGCTCGAACGGATCCACGGCTTCGGGCTGGATTCATCCGAAAAAGGCCATCCGCCGTCGAAGTTTGTCCGCCTGTTTGCCCGCTGCCGCGAACTCGGCAAGCCGGTGGTTGCTCACGCCGGCGAGGAAGGTCCGCCGGCCTACATCACCGAAGCGCTCGACCTGCTCGGTGCCCAGCGTATCGACCATGGCGTGCGGGCGGTGGAAGACGAGGCCGTGCTGGCGCGCCTGGTGCGCGAGGGCATTCCGCTGACGGTCTGCCCCCTATCCAATACTCGCCTGTGTGTATTCGCCAGGATGAGCGAGCACACTTTGCCGCGCCTGCTGGCGGCAGGTGCCCGGGTAACCCTCAACAGCGACGACCCGGCCTATTTTGGCGGTTACCTCAACGACAACATCCGTGCCGTGCAGGAAGCCTTTCACTTCGATGCCGCCACCTGGTACCGGCTGGCCCGCAACAGTTTCGAGGCGAGCTTTGCGAAGGCCACGGAAAAGGCCGGCTGGATTGCCCGGCTGGACAAGTATTTTGCGGCCGCAGGAGTGTCGCCGGGCTGCGGGTAAACCGCTGCTGATGAATGCGGAAAAACAGGGGTGGCCTGCGAGCTGCCCTTTTTTGTTGCCGCCTCCTTGTCGCACAAATGGCATTCACGCATTAAAGTGGGACATGCAGCCGTATTGCAGGATGCTCTTGCTTTGCTGTGTTCAACATTGTGTCAATTCATTCTCGTGAAATGCGTTGATTCGCCAAGACGATAATCCCCCGCCCGCCAGACTGGCCGAAAAAGCCTTTCTTGGATGGGTTGCCGGTGCTGCCTGTGTGATGCTTGCGGTGATCGTCGGGCTGACTGCGCTGGCTGCGCACCAGAGCCTGATCCGCAGCCGTGAGCAGGCGCGCATCACCACGCAGAACCTGTCGATGCTGCTGGAGCAGTACCTCATCGCGATCATCGACAAGGCTGACGTGTCGCTCCAGTCCGTGGTTCTCGATGCCGAGCGGCAGATCAGGGGGCGCGGCTTCCATGCACAGGCACTGGAAAGGCTGGCGGAGGAACACAAGGCCATCGCTCCGGAGCTGAACTCCCTGCGGATTGCCGACACGGCCGGGACTGTCTGGCTCGGGCGCGGTGCGCCGGCCAACGCAACGCTGAATATTGCCGACCGGGATTACTTCATCCGCTTGCGTGACGATCCTGCCGCGGATCTGGTGGTGTCCGGGCCGCTGTTTGGTCGTAGCAGCAGCAAGTGGGTGATCGTTCTGGCCCGGCGCTTGAACCACCCGGACGGTACCCTGGCCGGCATCGCCCACGCCAGTATTCCGCTTGAGCGTTTCGAGCGCCTGTTTGCAGGCATGCAACTGGGCAGTTTCGGCGCCATCAGCATGCGCACCGAAGGGCTCAACATGGTGGTCAGTCATCCCTCCCTGCAGACGCGACAGGGCGTGAGCGGCAGTAATACCGCCTCCGCCGAGGTGCGTACCGCCATGGATGCCCAGCCGCTCGCAGGCACTTATGTGGCGACCAGTCTGCTGGACGGTATCGAACGGATCAACGCTTATCGCAAGCTCTCTGGCTACCCTTTCTACATTACGGTGGGGCTGGCTACCGACGACTATTTGAGCGGCTGGCGCGCAGAGGTGCAGCGGCTGAGCGTACTCGCCGGGCTGGCGATCGTGCTGACACTGGTTTCCGCATGGCTGGTCTGTCGTTACTGGATGCGTCAGAGTGTTGCCGGCGCGGCGCTGGTGAGGGAGAGTGAGAGACGCCGCATGCTGCTTCAAAGCGCCAGCGACGGGGTGTATGTCCTCGACATGCAAGGCCGGGTGCTGGAGGTCAGCGATGCGCTGTGCAAAATGCTGGGCTACACGCGCAGCGAGCTGCTGAACATGCCTTTGTCGCGCTGGGAGGCGCGCTATGCGGCTGCTGACATCGAGTTGATGCTCTCCCGGCTGGCCGCCGGTGCGCCCCGCCCGGTCTTCGAGAGTGCGCTGCAGCGTTGCGATGGCGAAGTCGTCGAGGTGGAGCTTACTGCTGCCCGTATCGAGCGGGACGGAGGGACCGAACTGTACGTGTCGGCCCGTGACATCACCGAGCGCAAGCTGGCGGAGCAGGCGATGAGGGAGGCCAAGGAGGTTACCGACGCGGCCGTGAAGGCCAGGAGTGCGTTCGTCGCCAACATGAGTCACGAAATCCGCACACCGCTGCACGTCATCATCGGTCTTGGCCAGCTGCTGCGTCGGGATGTCACCCTGCCCGGCCCGCGGCGCAAGCTGGACCGGCTGTGCGACAGCTCCGAGCATCTGCTGTCCCTGATCAACGATTTCCTGGATCTGTCCAAGATCGAAGCCCGGCGATTCGTCATCGACAGCGCCGACTTTCGTCTCGGTACGGTGGTCGATCGGATCATGCACCTGTTCAGGGATCGGGCGCGAGAAAAGCGATTGACCCTGATTGCCGAAATCGCACCTGCCTTGCACGACCTGTCCCTGCAGGGTGATCCCTTGCGGCTGACCCAGGTTCTGATCAACCTGTGCAGCAATGCCATCAAATTCACCGACCAGGGCGGGGTGCGCCTGGGTATCGTTTGTGTGGCCGAGGATGCCATGAGCTGCACTTTGCGCTTCAGTGTCACGGATACCGGCTGCGGGGTTGCCCTGGTCGATCAGGCGCACATGTTCGAACCTTTTACCCAGCTTGATGCATCGACGACCCGCAAGTATGGCGGGACCGGACTGGGCCTGACCATCAGCCAGCATCTGGTGTCCTGCATGGGGGGCGAAATCAAGGTCGACAGTCAGCCGGGTGTGGGCTGTACGTGCAGTTTCAAAGTGGTCCTGCCCCGTGCCACCGCAACCGTGCCGAGCACGGTCGTGGCGCCGGCCATGGCCTTGACGGACAGTTTCCAGGGGTCGCGCGTCTTGCTCGTCGAGGACCATCCGCAGAGCCAGGAAATGCTGCTCGAGATGCTGGAAATTCTCGGTTGTTCGGGGGATGTGGCTTCCGACGGCATCGAGGCCATCGAGTGCGTGCAGGCGCGTTCGTATGACCTGATCCTGATGGACATGCAGATGCCCCGGATGGACGGTCTTGACGCTACCCGCGCCATCCGCGCATTGCCGGGGGGCTGCGAGGTGCCCATCATCGCGCTGACGGCCAATGCATTTATCGAGGATCGCCAGCGTTGCCTGGCCGCCGGCATGAACAGCCACCTCGGCAAGCCGGTGACGCCGGCCATGCTCGCGACGGTCCTGGGCCAATGGTTGCCCGACTTTAGCGTTGTCAGCGATACCGCGCCGGACTGCGACAACGCGTTGAGCCGTGCCGTGCTGCAGATTCCCGGACTCAAGGCCGGCTCTTCCTGGCTCTCCTCGACAGAGCAGATCGTCGCTTATTGTGCGCAGCTGGCCCGCTTCATCAGCAGCAGCGAGCAGGAAATCACGCATCTGTGCGCGCGCCTGCAGGCCGGTGAGCGCGATGCTGCACAGGCCCTCGCGCACGGCCTGAAGGGGATCGCCGGATTGCTCGGTGCCCAGCGTGTTGCCGCGCTGGCCGCCGCGATGGAGGACGGTTTGCGCAATGGCGCCGGCGAGTCTGTCATCAAGCACCTGGCGGACGAATGCCGGGCCGAGCTGGGAGGCCTGAACGAGGCCCTCCACCTGCTCCCGACGCCGTAGCCGGCCAGCATCTTTTCCATACCTTCACGATCTTCGGTCTCCGGTCGGGCGGCGGTGAGGTGGGCGTATACGGGGTGTTTGTCCGGCCCGGTCACGACGATCTTGTTGTGGGGAGCGGAAACTGCACGCCGTAGGCCAGAGGAAGGATCTGTCGGTATTCAAGACTGATTAACAAAATCGTTCGGGATTATGGCGATTGAATTTTTGGTAGACTGCGTGCCTGTTTTTGATTTTCTTGCACAGTCGACTGTCCGGCGCAGAGTGTCTCGTTGCCGGCACGCCCCCGAGTCCCATGATGATTCACGCAATGAGCGCCAGTGCCCTTTCACAGATGGATCAGCCCGCCTTCGTGGCGGCCCTCGACGGTATCTTCGAGCACTCTCCCTGGGTGGCCGGACGGGCCTGGCCCCAGCGTCCCTTTGCCAGCCGGGAGGCACTTCTGGATTCCCTTGTTGACACCCTTCGGAGCGCCCCCCGGTCCGACCAGCTGGCGCTGATCCGTGCTCACCCGGAGCTGGCCGGCAAGCGGGCGATGCATGGCGCACTCAGCGCCGCCTCCATCCGCGAGCAGCTTGGCGCGGGGCTGCTGGCGTGCATGCCGGAGGAGTTCGCCCTGATCCGCGACTTCAACACGGCTTACAAGGCGAAGTTCGGTTTTCCTTTCGTGATCGCCATGTCCGGGCTGTGGCGTGGTGACATCATTGCCGCCATGGCGCGCCGGCTTGCCCATGAGCCAGAGGTCGAGTTTGCCGAGGCGCTGGCGCAGATTGCGCGGATCGCGGCATTGCGGCTGGCCGAGCGGGTGGCCGACTGAGGGGTGACGGGCAAAAAAGAAGGGGATGACGAGGCACGAGGGAGGTGTGCCCCGCCATCCCCGCGGCGATGTGGCCGAGGAGGGGCGGCCTGCCGCAATACGACGGAGGAGAAACAATCAACTGCTGCTGCGCACTACACCTGCTCTGACACTTCAACCATGCTGCATGTACACCACGTGGGTCTCGGTGTATTCGTAAAGGCCGTGCTTGCCGTCGGCGCCGCCGATGCCCGACTTGCGGCTGCCGGCATGGAAGCCCTGCATGGCCTCGAAGTGCTCGCGGTTCACGTAGGTTTCGCCAAAGCGCAGGTCGCGGCAGGCGCGCATGGCGGCATTCAGGTCCTGCGTGAAGATCGACGAGGTGAGGCCGTATTCCGAGTCATTGGACAGGGCGACGGCTTCGTCGAGGCTGTCCACCACCTGCACCGGCAGCACCGGGCCGAAGATTTCCTTGCGCATGATTTCCATGTCGGCGGTGCACCCGGTGATCAGCGTCGGCTCGTAGTGGAAGCCGGCCGGGCGGTCGGCCTTGCGCCCGCCGAGGATCACTTCGGCGCCCTGTTCGCGGGCACGGCTCACCATGGCGGCGACCTTGTCGAGGCCGATCTGGTTCACCATCGGGCCCATGTTCAGGTCGGCATCCACCATCGGGTCGCCGTAGCGGGTGGCGGCCATGCGGACGCGCAGCTTCTCGGTGAATTCGTCGGCCACCGCCCGTTCCACGTACACCCGTTCAGCGCAGTTGCACACCTGCCCGGTGTTGATGATGCGGGAGTCCACCACCGCCTTGGCCGCCAGGTCGAGGTCGGCGCTGGCCAGCACGATGGCCGGGGCCTTGCCGCCCAGCTCCAGGTTCACCCGGGTCAGGTTGCGGCCGGCCACCTGCATGATGGTCGAGCCGGTCTGCACGCTGCCGGTGAAGCTGATCAGGCCCACGTCCGGGTGGCTGCACAGGGCCGCGCCGACGTCGGCGCCGCGCCCGCCGACCAGGTTGAAAACGCCGGCTGGCAGCTCGGTTTCGGCCACCAGACGGGCGAACTCGAAGGCGTTGATGGGGGTTTCCTCGCTCGGCTTGACGACGATGGTGTTGCCGGTGATGAGGGCCGGGGCCATCTTGCGGGCGATCAGGAAGAACGGGAAGTTCCACGGCAGGATGCCCACCGTGACGCCGATCGGGCGGCGCATCAGGAAAATGCTCTCGCCGGCCCGGTCGCTGGTGAGCACTTCGCCTTCGATGCGGCGCGCCCATTCGGCCATGTAGTCGATGTAGTCGGCGGTGAAGTCCACCTCGACCAAAGCCAGGCCGAGGATCTTGCCCTGCTCGCGGGTGATGATCTCGGCGAGGCGCTCCTTGTTCTGGCGGACCTTGGTGGCGATGGCCCTCAGGTGCCCGGCGCGCTGGATGGCGGGGGTGCGCTCCCAGGCTGGCTGGGCCCGGCGGGCGGCATCGACGGCGGCATTCACTTCGTCCGGCGTGGCGCTGGCGGTGCGGGCCAGCAGCACGTGGCTGGCCGGGTTATGCACCTCAATGGCGGTGGCCGGGTCGGCCGGGACGAAGCGGCCGTCGATGAAGTTCTCATACAGGGTGGTCATGGTCTGTCTCCGTTCTGGTTGTGGGGGCGAGGGGGAATTCAGGCGGGGCGGGCGAGCTTCTTGCCGACGGATTCGGAGGCGTAGCCGAAGCCGAGGCCGACGACCCAGGTCAGGGCGACCAGCGCGATGCTGATGTCGATCTTGCCGCCGGAGCCGAAGAAGGACGCGGCACCGAGGAAGGCCGCCGGGGTGTAGGACAGGGCGCCGATGTCGGCCATCGCCACCAGCACGAAGGCCAGTACGGCCACCAGGCCGACCAGCGGCAGCAGGCCGCCGCCAAGGGCCTGCACGCCGGCCAGGGTGATGGCGGTGAGCAGGATGCCGGCGATGCCGGCCGGTAGCGCCTTGCCCAGCCCGGCGCTGCCGCCACCAGCGGCAAAGAAGGCGGCCCAGGCGACAAAGCCGATCCACGGGTTGAAGCCGAGGGCCGGGTTGCCGACGCTGAGATAAACCCAGGCGGCGACGAGCAGGGCGATGCTGAAGGCGAGGGCGTGCAGGATCTTCATGGCAAAACTCCTTTTTGCTGTGTCGGGATGGCCGGGCGTGGGCAAGCGCCCGGCCGGGGTGTCACCACACGTAGGCGTATTTGATGTTCAGGCTGTTGTTGGCGGCGTGGTTCTTGCCGTCGATGCTGGTGGAGTAGCGCAGGCTGATCGACTGGTTGTCGAAGGTGTGGAACATCATCCCGAGGCCGCCGTCCAGGGCCCGGGCGCTGAGGTTGCTGCCGCGGCTGGAGGTGCTTTCATAGTCGACGGCGATGAAGGGTTCGAGCAGGCCGCTGACCCGGTAGCCGAGGCGGTGGTTGGTGTGGAAGGTGTTGCCCGGGCGGCTGCCGTCGCTCTTCTCGCTCTGGAAGACCATGCCGGCGTCGGCGGTCCAGCCCAGCTTGTCGGTGAGGCGCACGTCCCACAGGAAGCTGGAGAGGTTCTTCCAGTTGGTGTCGCTGACCCGGTTGTCGCCCACCGGGATCTGCAGGAAGGACTGGAAGCCGAAAGTGGAGGTGGGTGTCGGCTTCATCCACACGGCAAAGCCGGTGAGCGGGTCGCCGATGCCACTGATGTGGCGGTCGGCGGCGTTGGCCGCGTGCTGGTTGCGCACGCCGATTTCCGGGACGATGACTTCGTAGGCGAGGCCGATCTTCGGGTTGCCTTCGGGGGTCCAGAAGCGCACGTACTTGGACATGCCGACGATGCTCTGGCTGCCGTTGCCCTTCACCTTGTCGCCGCTGGCGTTGAAGGTGTCCTTGTTGTTCTGCACGGTGGCGTACTGGACGAAGACGTTGAAGGGCTTGAAGTCCACCGGGAGTTCGTACTCGTGGGGGCCGATGACGTCGAAGGTGGTCTGGGCGAAGGCGGCGGGGGCGAGGCCACCGGCCAGGCCGGCGACGACGAGGGCAGACAGAAGGCGATGCTGTTTCATGGGTGTCTCCTTTTTTGCTTTTTGGACGGGCTGAACCGGGTGGGCTTACTTCTGGAGCTTGAACACGTGGATCGTGCCGCCCTGCGGAACGACGGTCTTGTGCTCGAGGACGGCGTCGAAGGCGCCCTGCATGCGCTGGGCATCGACGCCCCAGCCGGACTGCACGGCCACGTACTGCTCGCCATTCACCTCAAAGGTGGAGGGCACGCCGGTGACGCCGGAGGGGGTGGGGGTTTCCCACAGCACCTTGCCGCTCTTGGCGTCGAGGGCGCGGAACATGCGGTCGTTGGTGCCGCCGCCAAACACGAGGTTGCCGGCGGTGGTCATCAGCGGGCCCCAGTTCATCTCGGGGTAGGTGTGGGTCCACACCTGCTTGCCGGTCTTCAGGTCCCAGGCCTGGATTTCACCGATGTGCTTGCGCGATTTTTCGGTCATGCGCACGTTGGTGAGGATGTTGTCGAGGGCGACCCCGATGTAGAGGCTGCCGGCCTTGTACTTGACGGGCTCGCCGGTCAGCTCGGAGCACAGGTTGTTGTTGGCAGGGATGTAGAGCAGGCCGGTGCCCGGGTTGTAGGCTTCGGGCGGCCAGTCCTTGCCGCCCCACAGGGACGGACAAAAGTTGGTGGTCTTGCCGGTGCCCGGAATGCGCTTGGCGTCGTAGGTGGGGCGGCCGGTCTTCGGGTCGAGGCTGGTGAACACGTTTTGCGTCACGTAGGGCCAGGCATCGACGTAATTGACCTTGTCCTTGGTGCGCTCGAGCAGCCACAGGTAGCCGTTGCGGCCGGCGTGCACCAGCGACTTGATCTTCTTGCCCTTGTAGTCGAGGTCGATGAGCAGCGGAGCGGAGACTTCGTCCCAGTCCCAGGCGTCGTTCCAGTGGTACTGGTGGTGACCCTTGAGCTTGCCGGTGTCCACGTCGAGGGCGATGGTGGAGTTGGCGTAGAGGTTGTCGCCGGGGCGGGTGTCGGGCATCCACGGGCCGGCGTTGCCGACGCCCCAGAAGGCCAGGTTGGTTTGCGAATCGTAGGTGCCGGTGATCCACACCGAGCCGCCGCCGGTCTTGTAGGTTTCGCCGGGCCAGGTTTCGCTGCCCGCCTCGCCGGGGCCGGCAATGGTGTAGGTGCGCCAGGCTTCCTTGCCGGTTTCGGCGTCGAAGGCGGCGACGAAGCCGCGGATGCCCAGCTCGCCACCGGACGAGCCGACCATGATCTTGCCCTTGGCAGCCAGCGGGGCGAGGGTCATGTAGTAGCCCTTCTTCCAGTCGGCCACGGCGACCTTCCACAACTCCTTGCCGGTGGCGGCATCCAGTGCCACCAGGAAGGCGTCGGTGGTGGCCAGATAGAGCTTGTCGCCGTAAAGGGCCACGCCCCGGTTGGTGGGGTGGAGCTGCATGAGCTCGTCGGGGATGGTCTTCTTGTAGCGCCACAGTTCCTTGCCGGTGCTGGCTTCCAGGGCGATGACCTGGTTGTTGGGCGTGGACACGTACATGTAGCCGTTATTGACGATGGGCGGGGCCTGGTGGCCTTCGGTCATTCCGGTGGCGTAAGACCAGGCCGGCACCAGCTTGCCGACGTTCTGCGTGTTGATCTGCTTGAGGGCGCTGTAGCCCCAGCCTTCGTAGTTGCCGCGGTACATCAGCCAGTTGCCGGCCTCGGGCTTGGTCAGGCGGGCGTCGGTGACGGGGCTGTAGGCCGGCAGGCCGGCGGTGGCGATGGCAGGCAGCAAGGCCAGCCCGGCGCAGAGCGCCTTGAGTCGGGTGTTCATGTCTGGATGTCTCCTTCTTTATTGGTGTGGGTAGGACGGGTGCGACAGGAAATCAGGCGGATTTGGCGACCCCCGGCCGGGCGGTGAAGGGGCCGGCGACGACGAGTACGCCGTCCACCTCCTTCAGCGGCAGGAGCGGCAGGGTGCGTGGGGCGGGGCCGGCCATCACTTCGCCGGCCCGTCCGGGCGAAAACTTGGAGAAGTGGCAGTAGCACATGAGGGTCTGGTCCTTGGGGACCCACTCGGAGATCTCGCAGCCCTGGTGCGTGCACACCGAGGAATAGGCGAGGACGCCGCCGGCCGCGTAAGGCTGCACGTCGGGGTGCAGGTCCTGCGGGGCGACGCGGATCAGGATCACCTTGTTGAGACGGCTGCCGTCCCGCATCGCGCCACTCGCCGGATCGAGGGGGAAGGCCGGCACGGGCCTGGCATTCGGCAGGATTTCGGCGGAATGCATGGCCGCCGGACGGCCTTCGCTGTCGGCCCGGGCCAATTGATCGCCGACCTTCGGGTGGGAATTGGCGGCGTCATCGGCGAGAACCTGTCTGGCCAATCCCAGCCCGCTACAAAGAAGCAGGGCGGAGGTGGATTTCAGGGCCTTCCGTCGGTCGGGTGACGACACGGTCTCGGGCGTGGCGTCAGTGCATGCGGGGCATGGAATATTTTTCATTTTCCTTTTTGCGCGGTGGTTTGTGGCCCGGCTTATTAGGCAAGGCGTGTGCCACAACGAAAAAATGGGCAATGAAAAAGGATTTTTAAATAAAAATACTTTTTAAACAGTATCTTGGGGTTTGTGTTTATCTGGGTGGGGAGTTCTCTTATGGAATTCGGGTTTTATTTATTCGGGCGGAATTCCTTCTCGCCGCCACAGGTGTAGCGGTGCCTGGAACAGGTGTAGTGTCGCGTTGCTGCAATTTGCCCGCGCAAATCAGGATGTTGCGTTGCGGTAATTGTCAGGGTATTCCCGATGAACGCTTTTTTATTCGCGGGGCTATTCCGCTTGGGCTATGATCGATCCACAAATACGTGCGATAGACGGCGAATAGAGATCGTTCAAATCGCGCACCAAAGGGCTGGAGACATGAAGGAGCGTGATATGCAGGGCAGACCTGGGGATAGCCTGGCCGGGGGGCATTTTGCCGGCGGAGTGTTGAGCCTTCTTTCCAACGAGGAGCGCCTGCAGGCGTCGTGGCGTCGTTCCGAGGAGCGTTATCGCATCGATCCGGATACCCGCGCCAAGGCCCGGGTGCTGTCCGCTGCCGAGTGCCGCGATGTGCGCGAACACATGTCGTCCTTTCTGCGCATTGCCCAGCTGGGGGTGACGCGCCTGCACGAGCAGGTGCGTGATTCCGGTTATTGCGTGCTGCTCACCAACGGGCAGGGGGCCACGGTGGAGTTTCGCGGCAATCCGAGCCTCGACGGTGAATTCCGGCGGCGTGGTTTCATCCTCGGGGCGTGCTGGTCGGAAGGGGAGGAGGGCACCTGCGGCGTCGGCACGGCCATCGTCGATCGTGCGCCGATCCTGGTGCATCGCGAGGAGCACTTTCGCAATCACAACAACGGCATCACCTGCAGCGCCGCGCCGGTGTTCGGGCCGGAGGACGAGCTGGTGGGCGTGCTCAACGCCTCGGCCTTCGCTGCGCCGGAGAACCGCAACAGCCAGGCGGTGGTGTACCGGCTGGTGCAGCAGAACGCGCTGGCCATCGAGAACGCCTTGTTCGTGGAGGCCTGCAAGTCGGCGTGGATATTGTCGATCAGCGCCCCGGGCGATTGCTGGAGCCTCGGCGAGGTGCATTTTCTGGCCTTCGACGATGGCGGGCAGATCCTGGCCGTCAGCCGGCGCCTGCGGGCCGGGCTGTTTGCCGGTGCAGCCCTGCCGTCGCGGCGCCTGGAGGATATTTTCGATCAGTCGGCGGTGGCGCTGGTGAAGCGTGCCCATGAACGGCCGGGGGCGCCGATTCCGCTGCGTTGTCTGGCCAACGGCTTGCTTTTCGAGGCCCAGCTGCGGGCGCCGGTGCGTGAGGCCCCGCCCCGGCCGGCGACGTCTGCGCGCCGTGGTTTCGATGCCCTGGCTGCCGAAGACCCGCGGGTGCTGGAGAGCATCGAGCGGGTCAAGCGGGTGGTGGACCGCAAGCTGACCATCCTGCTGCTCGGCGAGACCGGCTCCGGCAAGGAGGCCTTCGCCAAGGCCATCCACGGGCACAGCCAGCGCTGCGACAAGCCCTTCGTGGCGCTCAACTGCGCGGCCATCCCCGAGAGCCTGATCGAGAGCGAACTTTTTGGTTACAAGGAGGGTGCCTTCACCGGCGCCAAGGTGAAGGGGGCGAAGGGCAAAGTCCAGCAGGCCAGCGGCGGGACGCTGTTTCTCGACGAGATCGGCGACATGCCCCTGGCCTTGCAGACGCGCCTGCTGCGGGTGCTCGCCGAAGGCGAGGTGGTGGCGCTGGGGGCCTCCGAGCCCGAGAAGGTGGATTTGAACGTGGTTTGCGCAACCCACCGCGACCTGGCTGCGATGGTGCGCGCCGGGCTGTTCCGTGAGGATCTGTTCTACCGCCTCAATGCGGCGGTGTTCCGTTTGCCGGCGCTGCGCGAACGCTCCGACCGGCGCGAGGTGATCCGTCAGGTGCTGGACGAGGAGCTGGCCACCGCGGGTCGTGCGCTGGCCCTGCCCGAAGGGGTTCTGGAGCAACTGGCAGCCTATGCCTGGCCGGGCAACATTCGCGAGTTACGCAATGCGCTGCGCTTTGCCGTGGCCGTGTGCGATGACAATGCACTGGCCCTGGCCCATTTTCCGGAGAGCCTGATGGTGGCGGCTCCGGCACCCGTCCCGCAGTCGCTGACCGGCGAGGCACCACCTGCCGCACGTTCGATCGCGGCTGACGGGCGGGAGCAGATTCTGGCTGAACTACGCCGCTGTCACTGGAACATCTCGGCAGCGGCAGAGGCCGTCGGCGTGTCCCGCTCGACGCTGTACCGGCGCATGCAGCGCTTCGGCATCGTTGCGCCGAACGCGGCCGATGCGATGGAGGCCCACGCCCGGCTCGATCACTGAGCCGGCAGGGCCGGCTGCGACTGGTTGAGCCGCTGCGCGGCCTTGCTCACGCTGCATTCGGTCAAGCAGGGCGGCCAGTACGCGCAATCGGGGCCGGATTGGCAGGTCGGGGTGGTGCGTGGGGAAAGGGGCTGCACTGTGGGGGGCGTCGCGTTGGCCTACATCGCGGCCTGAACTCCCCGGAAAACCTGCTGCGGGGGGGGCGTTTCTGCCAGCGCTATCCGGTTGCGTCCCTCGGCCTTGGCGCGATAAAGCGCGTCATCTGCACGACCGAGGGCCTGCTCTGCCGTGGTGTCTTCGGCGAGCATGAGGGCAATGCCAATACTTACCGTGATGGCGATGCGGCGCTGGTCCATCAGGATCGAGGTCTCGGCAACCTTTCGGCGAATGCGTTCGGCAAAAGCCGCCGCGGCGTCCGGGTTGCTTCTTGTCAGCAGCACGGCAAACTCTTCACCGCCAATCCGGCCGGCAAGGTCGCCGGCACGCAGCTCGTCGCGCAGCAGGGAGGAGAACAGCCGCAGGACCGCGTCGCCAGCAGCGTGGCCGAGGCTGTCGTTGATCGACTTGAAGTGGTCAAGGTCGAACATCAGGACGGCGACCGGGTGGTCGGCATCCCGCAGCAGGTCCGCATGGGTTTCTTCAAGACGAGCCAGAAAATGCCGGCGATTGGCCAGTTGGGTGAGTGAATCGGTGGCTGCCAGGCTGCGTAACTCGGCTTCCATCCGCCTGCGTTCGGTAATGTCACGCGAAAAGCCCACCGTGCCGATATTCCGGCCGTCTACGACGACCGGTGATTTGAAGGTTTCAAACCAGCGGAGCGCGCCATTCATCTCGATCTGTTCCTCGAAACTCCTTTTTTCGCCGCTGGCCATTACGGCGCGATCGTCGGCACGATAGGCGTCCGCCAGTTCCCGGGAGGTGAGGTCGTAGTCCGTCCGGCCTTCCAGGGCCTCCGCCGAAGGCCAGCCGAAGGTGTGGGCAAAAGGCGCATTGACGGCGAGAAAGCGGCTTTCCTTGTCCTTGAGCCAGACCATGAACGGGCAGTTGTCGAGCAGGGCTCGCTGATATTGCTCGCGCTCGTGCAAGGTTTTTTCGGCCGTGATGTCGATCACCACCATGTGCAGTTCGCGACCGTTGTCGTCCGGGGCGGCTTCGATTCTGACCAGTGCTTCGGGGCGCTTGTCGGTGGCGGTGAGGACGACTTCGCAATTGCCCCTGCATTTTCCGCCCAGCACTTCCGCCTGGAATTGCTGCAGATCCGCAAGGTATTCCGGCTTTACGAAGGCGTCGAAGCGGTGTTGCCCGCATTGTGAGTGCTTGATGCCGAGCAGAATGGCACCGGCAAGATTGAGCTTGAGAATGGCTCTGGATGCATTCAGCGTGAAATAGCCGACCGGTGCAAAGTTATAAATGTCGGTGTATTTGCGCAGCATGGCCTGGGCGTCTTCGTAGGCGTGGCGCAGACTGGTCGGGCCGGGGGGGTGTCCCCGGGCAGGAGCAGGTTCCGGCATCTCATCGAAGAGCCGCTCGTATTCGGTCTTGACTGCGCGGTAGCATTCGCACACCCGGGCCTCCAGACCAGGGCGATTGATCACGACCATATATCCACGGCTGTACTGGATCAGGCCGGCCGCCTGCAATTTTCCCGCCGCCTCGGTGACGGCTTCACGGCGTACGCCCAGCATGTGGGCGATAAGCTGGTGGGTTACCAGGAGTTTATCGCCCGGCTGGCGGTCCAGATAAAGCAGGAGCCAGCGACACAGGCGCTGATCGAGCGAATGGTGTCGATTGCAGACAAGGCTTTGCGCCATTTGCGTCATGAGCGCATGGATATAGCGCAGCGACAGCTGGAGCAGGTGGCCACCCTGCCCGAGTTCAAAGCGCATCGCGTCGGCCCGCAGCCGATAGGCCCCGCCGGCGCTTTGGACAACCGCCTTGTGTGTTGCGCACTTTCCGCCGAGGATCAGGGTCGTGCCGACCAGGCCATCGTTACCCGTCATCGCCAGTTCCGCCGATGAACCGCTTTCTGTTGTCGATGTCAGTGAAATGAGGCTCGAGGTCGGAAAGTAAACAAATGCCGGTTTGTCGCCACAGTCAAAAAGCACTTCGCCGCGCTTCAGGAGGACGAATTCCATCGCATCTACGTGCCGTCCGTATTCCTCTACCGGAAGGCACGCCAGAATACGGTTCATCCTCGGGCTGTTGACCCATTCGCCAGCCATGGCGATTTCCTCGGGGTTCAAGCATGGCGTCTCGTCAAACATGAATCGTCTCCTCCACGGGGCCATTTTTGAATTTTGAGAAAGGCTTGGGGAAATTCCGTTGACGTACGGTTTCGTTTTTCTTTATTGCCCGTTATGGGCTGCAGGCCAGAAAAAGACGGTGCTGCACGACTTGCGGAGTCGAGCCTGCAGTGTAGGTTTATTCGCCGAAAATCCTATCGGCCAAACGCGCGAGTGTTGTCAGTGATGGGTGAGTCTATTGTAGGAATTTGCCTACCGGCGAATGTTTAGTTGTCCAGCTTGTGCTTGAGCACGTAGCGGGTGATCTCCGTGTTGTGCTTGAGCTCCAGCTTTTCCAGGACCCGGGTGCGGTAGGTGCTGATGGTTTTGGGGCTGAGATGGAGCTGTTCGGCGATCTCGGTCAGCGGTATGCCCTTGCTGATCATCAGCATCACATCCAGTTCGCGCGCCGACAGGCGGTCGTGGGGCAATTTTCGACTGATCGAGGCGGACCCGCTCAGCAGTCTTTCCGTGAGCTGGGGGCTCAAATAACACTCCCCGGCGCTGGCCCGGCGAATGGCCGCGAGGATTTCCTCCGGAGCGCTGTTCTTGGGCAGATAGCCGGCAGCCCCCGCTTCCCGGGCGGCCAGCGCGTATTCATCTTCGGAATACATGCTGAAGATCAGAACGGGTAATTCCGGCCGTTCCCGTTTGATGCGTTTGAGAACCTCGATACCATTCAAATCCGGCAGGCCGATATCCAGCAGCAATAAGTCCCAGCTTTGCGTACTGACCAGTTTGAGCGCGTCCTGACCGGTTCTGGCTTCACCGGCAACTTCGAAGCCTCCGGTATTGGTAAGAAATTGTTTTAATCCACCGCCGACCACCGCGTGGTCATCAACGATAAGAATCCTGATCATGTCGCGCTACCAATAAATGCATCTGCTCCCGGAGCAAGACTATTCCGGCTCGCCTCATGGGCGGGCAAGCTCGGTGCGCCCCTTCATATTTCAGGGCATTCATGAATCATTCAAGGATAGCGTAAATTGTCGCGTGCGGATGGCTGCTTGAAAACGCGAATGGCGGCCGGCAGTTCTGTTCTTGTCAGGGTTGCCCTACAAACAGAGAGGCCTCGGCTGATGGTCGGAAACATCTTTTCACACCACACTCAGCCCTGCTGCAAACCGGAAAATGCCAAAAGGTTTATGTTGTTTGGCTTGTTGGTGTGTTTTTAATATCCATCAGGAAATATTGATCGTGCTTCCCGGATGGTCTTTGGCCGGGCAATGCGCGCCTACTGACTTTGTCCATACGCGAATTGCTTGATCGTGTTCCCCCCGAACACAGTACGCACAGGCCTCTGCGTCGCTTGCCCGACGGCCGCTTTCTGGCCGACTGGTTCGGATGTGCGCTGTCGTCCGTTTTCCAGCCCATCGTCCGTGCCAGCGATGGGCATGTCGTCGCTCATGAGGCCTTTATCCGCAGTCTTGATGGAGGTGAGCCGGAGCTCTCGCCCTGGTCCCTGTTTTCTGCAACCGCGGATGATGAGCACCTGTTTGCGCTCGACTGGCTGTGCCAGACCATCCATCCCTTGAATGCGTTTGGCGCAGGAGGCGATCGGCTGCTGTTTCTCAACGTGAATGGCCGTCTGTTGTCGGCGGTGGACAAGGATCCCGGACAGGCTTTCCGCAAGCTTGTCGAGGCGCTTGGCCTGCAACCCGAGCGGATTGTCATTGAAACCCCGCTTGAAGCCAGCTTGCAGCCCTGTCTGCTGGCCTTTGTGCTGCGCAATTATCGTGCAAACGGCTTTCAGGTCGCGGTAAACGTCGATTCCCTGGCGCAATGGCAGCGGATTTCATCTGCCGCATGGACCCAGTTCGTCAAGATCGACGCACGCAAGCTGGCCGTCAGTGGTGACGGAGCCGTCGGTGATTTCAACTGGCTTGAGGTCTTGCGCGAGAAGGCGACCATTGTCATCACGCATCTCGAAACGCCCTTCGAAGCGGCCGACCCCGCGGGTATCTGGCTGCAGGGAAATGCCTACGGCAAGCCCGTTCCGCGTCCGCTATCTCTCGTCGGCTAAAACCTTGCCGTGCTGCGGCGGCCGAATTGGGAAGTGCGGGTTTGATGCTCTTTTTGGCTTCTGGCAGAATGAAAACTGCTCTTGGCCTCTTTTCTGTCCGGCTATTTCCCCATTCCGTTTTTCTTTAAGAAAGACAGGCTGCTTATTTCGCTGAACTCCTTGACCCGTCATTGGCTGGGGGCGCTGGTTTCTGTGCTTCCCGGAATTGGCTGGCTATTTGCTGCAGCCTTGATTCCGGGCGTTCTGGCTGGTTCTATTCTCTTTTACGACCTCTACCAGATACAGCGCAGCCAGTTGGAGCAAGGCGCCTTGCAGACGGCCCGGGCCCTTTCCATGGCCGTCGATAACGATCTGGCAGGAATCAACGGCAAGCTCCAGATTCTCGCGACGACGCCATCCCTGCAGGCGGGGGAACTACAGGTGTTTTATGCCCGGGCCCGGGAGGTATTGACCACGGAAAGTGTGGGGGAGGCCATTGTCCTGACGGATGCAACGGGCCAGCAGATCATCAATACCTTGCTCCCCTTCGGTACTCCGTTGCCCATGACGGGGCATCCCGACATGGTCCACCGGACTGTCAAGACCGGCCGGCCGGGAATTTCCGATCTCTACCTCGGTGGGGTGGCGAGGCGTCCGTTCGTTGCCGTGGAGGTGCCGGTCTGGTCGGACGGCAAGGTGGCTCATGTGCTCGATATGGGTATTTCGGCCGAGCGACTCAATCGTCTGCTGGTGGAGCAGGACCTGCCGGAGGGCTGGGTCGCGGCCTTGCTGGACTCCCAGGGAACGATTGTGGCGCGCAGTCATCATGCCCCCAGTTCGGTCGGGAAAAAGGCGACGCCGGATCTGCTGGCACAAATGAAAATGCACGCCGAAGGGACGATGGCCAGCCGTACGCTGGAAGGCGTTCCTTCGTTTGTTGCCTTCACCCGCTCACATTTCTCCCAGTGGACCGTCGTGATCGGGATGCCGCGCCATGTGCTGTATGGCAGTTTTCATCGTCCGCTGATGCTGGCTGCGCTGACCATGATGGCTTTTCTGCTGGGGGGCGCGATTCTCGCCGTGACCCTTGGGCGGCATATCCGGGAGGCATTGGAGAACCTCCGGGCGGCTGCCGAGGCGGCGACCCGCGGCGATCTGAATGCGCAGGCGCCCCTGTCGGGGCCGCGCGAGATCGCCTGCCTGGCGCAGCAGTTCAACCGCATGCAGGCGGCCCGCAAGCACGCCGAGGCGCAACTGCGTTTGTCTGCCAGCGTTTTTAGTGCTGCCGCCGAAGGCATCATCATTGCCGACCGGGAGGCGCGGATCATCAATGTGAATCAGGCTTTTACCGAACTCACAGGCTATCTGCACGAGGAGGTCATTGGCAAGAATCCGCGTTTTCTGAAGTCCGGCAAGCAGGCTCCGGATTTCTACCAGGCCATGTTCCAGTCCCTGGAAAGCACCGGTCGCTGGCAGGGTAAATTGTGGAATCGTCGCAAGGATGGTGCGCTGTTTGCGGTTTATATGACCATCAGCGTGGTGAGGGACGACTCCGGGGCGGTTGCCCATTATGTAGCCCTGTTTTCGGATATCACCGATGTTCATCGCCGGCAGGAAGACGTTGCTTCCCTCGTCATGCAGCGAACCGCCGAGCTGGCGGCGGCCAAGCTCGAAGCGGAGCGCGCCAACAATGCCAAGTCGCGCTTCCTGGCGGCGGCGAGCCATGACCTGCGCCAGCCCCTCGCCGCGTTATCCCTGTATGTGGCGTCGCTGGAGAGCCGGCTGGCGGAGTCCGACCCCCGCCTGCTGGCCGATATGCGCTATTGCGTCGGCAGCCTGAATGAAATGCTCTCCGATCTGCTCGACCTCTCGAAGCTCGATGCCGGCGTGGTGGCGCCCAATATCAGTGATTTCTCTCTAGAGGCGTCGATTGCCAAGGTTGTTTCCGCCCATGCGCCAGCTGCCAAGTTGAATGGACTCGCATTCCGCTACCGGGATTGCGATGTGATCGGGCGCACCGATCGGGTCCTGTTCCAGCGCATCCTTGGCAATCTGGTCTCCAATGCCATCCGTTATACCGAGAAGGGCGGCGTGCTGATCGGTTGCCGGCGTCGGCAGGGACGCATGTGGGTGGAGGTGTGGGATACCGGGATGGGGATTCCGGCCGACAAGACCGGGGAGATCTTCGAGGAGTTCAAGCAACTGGGCAATCCGGAGCGCAACATGGCGAAGGGCACCGGGCTTGGTCTGGCCATCGTGGCCCGCATGGCGGAATTGTTGAATCTGCAGATCAGTGTGCGCTCCCGACCGGGCAAGGGCTCGGTGTTTGCGGTGGAACTTCCTCTCGGGGCACACCTTGAGCGCCCGGCGTTTCCCCGCGCTACGCTGCGGCCGTTGCGGATCGTGCTGGTGGAGGACAACGCCTATGTGGCGGCGGCGCTTTCCCGCGCGCTGGCCAGCGTGGGGCACCAGGTGCTGACTGCGTCGTCGCGCTCGGGTGTGCACCCCCGTCTCGACGGAGTGGCGCCGGACCTGGTGATATCGGACTACCGCCTGGTCGGTGAAGAAACCGGCCTCGACGTCATTGCATCGTTTCGGACGTGTTTTGGCAGCAGCCTGCCGGCGATCATCATTACCGGCGATATGGATCCTGATGTGATGCGCCGGATCGCGGAACAAGGCATTGGCGTGCAGCACAAACCACTCGATCTCGATGCCTTGCTGACCTGCATCGAGGAACTGGCCGGGCAATCGGCGGCATGATGTGAAGCGGGGGACCCTGAGTCCAGGGCCCCCCGCTTCATGGCACGTCAGCGAGCGATGTTCAGTTGCTCTCGTTGACCGTCATGGCGACACCGGCGCCATGCGCCTGCTGGTCGGCCCAGTAGCTGGAGCGGACCATCGGGCCGCAGGCGGCGTTTTTGAAGCCCATCTTGAGCGCTTCGGTTTCGAACATCTTGAAGGTGTCCGGATGCACGTAGCGCAGCACCGGCAGGTGGCCGCCGGAAGGTTGCAGGTACTGGCCGATGGTAAGCATCTCGACGTTGTGGGCACGCATGTCGCGCATCACTTCGAGGATTTCGTCATCGGTTTCGCCAAGGCCGACCATCAGGCCCGACTTGGTGGAAACGTCCGGGTGACGCGCCTTGAACTGCTTGAGGAGTTCCAGCGAGTAGGCGTAGTCGGCCCCCGGGCGAGCCTGCTTGTAGAGGCGCGGCACGGTTTCCAGGTTGTGGTTCATGACGTCCGGCGCGGCCTGGTCGAAGATGTCGAGGGCGATGTCCATGCGGCCGCGGAAGTCGGGCACCAGCACTTCGATGCTGGTCTTCGGCGAGGCTTCGCGGGTGGCCTTGATGCACTGCACGAAGTGATCGGCACCGCCGTCGCGCAGATCGTCCCGGTCGACGCTGGTGATCACCACGTAGTTGAGGCGCATCGCCGCGATGGTCTTGGCCAGATTGGCGGGCTCATCGACATTGAGTGGTTCGGGGCGGCCGTGGCCGACGTCGCAGAAGGGGCAGCGGCGGGTGCAGATGTCACCCATGATCATGAAGGTGGCCGTGCCCTTGCCGAAGCATTCGTGGATGTTGGGGCACGAGGCTTCTTCGCAGACGGTGTGCAGCTTGTGCTCGCGCAGGGTGTCCTTGATCTCGTTGAAGCGTTCGGCTTCGATGCCGGCACCCAGCTTGATGCGGATCCACTCGGGCTTCTTGAGGCGCTCGGCGGGCACGATCTTGATGGGGATGCGGGCGGTTTTCTCGGCACCACGTTGCTTGCGGGCGGGTGAATCCATTGTCTGTTGTCCTTTGGTCAGGCGGTGGGGAGAACTTCGGGGAAGTGCCGCTGGAGGTGGCCGAGAAGCCTTGCGGCGACTTCATCGGGTCCTTCAGTCACACCGAAGTCCTTGAGTTGTATGGTCTTGAGCCCACTATAGCCGCACGGGTTGATCCACGTAAATGGTGTCAAGTCCATATCGACGTTGAGGGACAGTCCGTGGTAGCTGCAGCCGTTTCTGACGCGCAGGCCCAGGGCGGCGACCTTTTCGCCGGCAATGTAGACGCCCGGGGCGCCGTCCTTGCGCTCGGCCTTGAGGCCGAAGTCGGCGATGCAGTCGATCAGGGATTGCTCGAGCAGGGTCACCATCTCGCGCACCTTGAGGTGGCGGCGGTGCAGGTCGAGGAGCAGGTAGGCCACCACCTGGCCGGGGCCGTGGTAGGTGATCTGGCCGCCCCGGTCGATCTTCACCAGCGGAATCTCGGTGGCCTGCAGCAGGTGTTCCGGCTTGCCGGCCTGGCCGAGGGTATACACGGGCGGGTGCTGGACGAGCCACAGCTCGTCCGGCGTGGATGCGTCGCGGATGGTGGTGAATTCCTGCATCGCGCGCCAGGTGGGCTCGTAGGGCACGAGGCCCAGGTGGCGGACGATCACAGGACGACCTTCACCATCGGGTGCGACGACAGCTCGCGGTACAGCGCGTCGAGCTGGGCCTGGGAGGTGGCGGTGAGGGTGCAGGTGATGGCCAGGTAATTGCCCTGGGCGGATGGGCGCATCTGCATGGCGCCGGCATCGAAGTCCGGCGCATGGGTAAGCACCACGTCCAGGATGACCTGGGCGAAATCATCCACCCGCGCCCCCATGATCTTGATCGGGAATTCGCAGGGAAACTCCAGCAGGGTCACGCGCTCTTCTTGGGTCATCCGTTCTTCCTTACAGGCTCTTGAACCACAGGCGAATGGCATCCCACAGGCGGCCGAACCAGCCGGCCTGAGGCACCTCCTCGAGGGCCACGATGGGGTAGTCGCCGACCGGCTTGCCGTCCAGGCTGAGCTGGAGGGTGCCGATGGGCTGGCCTTTGGCCACCGGGGCCAGCAGGGGTTGCTGACTGACCACGTTGGCCTTCAGCTTTTCTGCATCGCCTTTAGGCAGCGAGAGCACGAAATCGTTCAGGAAGCCGGCCTTGACGGTGTTTTCTGCACCCTTCCAGATGCGGAATTCGTTGACGGCCTGGTTGGCGGAATAGACCTTGACCGTGTCGAAGGCCAGGTAGCCCCAGTTCAGCAGTTTCTGGGATTCCTGGGCGCGCACGCTGTCGCTGGTGGTGCCGACCACCACGGAAACCAGGCGCCGCTCGTTGCGCTTGGCGGAGGCGATCAGGCAGTAGCCGGCGCTGTCGGTGTGGCCGGTCTTGATGCCGTCGACGGTGGGGTCAATGAAAAGCAGGCGATTACGGTTGGGCTGCTTGATCTTGTTGTAGGTGTATTCCTTGATGGAATAGATCGGATAGAACTCGGGGAAGTCGCGAATGATGGCGGTGGCCAGGGCGGCCAGGTCACGCACGGAAGCCAGGTGGGACGGGTGGGGCAGACCGGTGGAATTCTCGAAGTGGGTGTTCTTCAGGCCGAGGCGGGTGGCCTCCTTGTTCATCAGCTGGACGAAGTTCTCTTCGGAGCCGGCGATGGCTTCGGCCAGCGCCACGCAGGCGTCGTTACCCGACTGGATGATCATGCCGTGAATCAGTTCCTTCACGGTTACCGGCAGCAGCGGCTGAATGAACATCTTGGAGCCGCTGACCTTCCAGGCCTTTTCCGAGACGGGCACGGTCTGGTCCAGGGAGAGGGTCTTGTTCTTGATTGCCGCGAACGTGAGGTAGGCGGTCATCAGCTTGGTCAGCGAGGCGGGCTCGATGCGCTCGTCCGGCTTTTCAGCAGTCAGTACCTGGCCCGAGCCGACATCGAGGAGCACCCAGGCCCTGGCGGCAACGGTCGGAGGCGTCATCTGGGCGAAGACGAGGGACGGGAGGAGCAATACGAGCAGGATGATGCGACGCAACATGATTTGGGGCAAAAGCGGAAAAAGTGCGATTATAGACACGCAGTCCGCTGCCTGCCGCCTGCGTTTTTTGCCGGGCCACGGAACTTCCCGGGAACTGCCCCGGTCTTTATTGCTGCAATGCAACTGATCCGTCGAAGCCTCTCTCTCGTTCTGGCCTGTCTCGTCCTCATGTGGGCGGGCACGTCCTTTGCCGACGATACCGAGGTCTATGCGTCCGAGCTGGGCGAGTTTGCCCAGTGCTTCGACCAGGCGGCCCAAAGCGGCGTCGATCTCGACAGCCCCGAGCCTCAGGATCCTCCCGTCCTTGTGAGCGCCTCTCTGCCGGCGCCAGCCGTCCAGCCCGAAGTGCGCTCTGCCGGCTTTCGTCCGGCCCTGCAGTCGATTGTAATACCCCCCACCTCACCGCCTCCACGGCGCGCCTGAGCACGTCGCCCGGTCTCGGGTGACCCTTGCTCTTGACGGCTACCAGCCGCTCAATCCGTTCCCTCGAAACGAAAACAGCGTCGTCGAATCGCTGAAGGATATCCATGCTCAGGAAGTCATTTTTGGCCGCCGCCCTCTTATTGGCGGCCTTTCCAGCGCTGTCGGCTCCGGCCGCCGCTGCTCCGTCGTACTCCCTCCAGGCCCTCCGTGATGCGGCGCGGGCCAATCACCCGTCACTCGAAGCCGCCCGGGCGCTGGTCGAGGCCGGTCGTGCCCAGGTCACCAGTGCTGGAGCCTACCCGAATCCGGAAGTGGAGTTCCTCGCCGGCCGGACCCACGCCCGGGTGCCCGGTGCGAGCACCGGTGGTGCTCAGAGCCTGGCCGTCACCCAGCGCATCGACAACCCGTGGCAGCGCGAAGCGCGTCTGGATGCGGCCGGCTTCGGGCTGGATGCCCGCCAGGCCGAGCGTCGGGGTTTCGAGAATGATCTGCTGGCGCGTCTCGAGCAGCGTTTCTTCGAACTCCTGCGTCGTCAGGCCGAAGTGCGTGCCACCAAGGAAGACCTCAGTCTTGCCGAGCAGATCCGCAGCAAGGTGGCGGTCCGCGTGGATACCGGCGAATCGCCCCGTTACGAGCTGATCAAGGCCGATACCGAACTCCTCAATGCCCAGAAGTCGGCCGAGAGTGCCGTGCTGCGGGTAGCCCAGGCCCGTGCCGGGCTGCGTGCGCTGGTGGGGGTCGGTCTGCCGGTCGAATTTGAGGTGGAAGGCTCCCTGACCCGCAGTCCGGTGGTGCCGCCTCTCGATGATCTGCGCGCCGAAGTGCTGGCCCGCAACCCGGATCTGGCGCGCAGCCAGGCTGAAGTGCGGCGTGCCGAACGCCAGCTCGATCTCGAGCGCCTGCGTCGCCACCCGGAACTGGCCCTGAAGGTGGCCGAGGATCGGGACAGCGAGATGCGCAACAGCCGCATCGGTGTGACGCTCAGCGTGCCGATCTGGGATCGTCGTCAGGGCCCGATCGCCGAGGCTGGCGCGCTGCTGGCAAAGAGCCGCAGCGAACAGTCCGCTCAGGAGCTGGCGCTGGTGCAGGCGCTGGAAACGGCTTATCGCCAGTATGAAATTGCCCGCACCCAGGTGATTGCCCTCGAGAACGGCATCCTGCGCGAAGCCGAGGCCGCCCTGAAAGTCGCCGAAGCCGCTTACCGCTTCGGCGAGCGCGGCATCCTCGATTACCTGGATGCCCAGCGCGTCTTCCGCGCCGCCCGCAATGAACTCATCGCCGCCCGCTACGAACTGCAGCTGGCCGTCATCGACATCGAGCGCCTGCGCGCCACCCAATGATCCGGATCGCTCCCATGAAGCTACGACTGACTACCCTGGCCGTGTTGACGGCTGCCCTGGCCCTTGCCGGCTGCAAGGATTCTGCCAAGCCGGCCGCCACCGAGGCGGGCCTCACGACGCTCAGTGAAGGCACTGGCGCCGAACTGAAGGTGGTGCCGCCAGATCCCAACCTGGTCACCGTGCCGGCCGGCTTCGGTGCCGAAATCAAGGTTACGCCCGCTGGCGCCATTCCGGTGTCCGACACCCTGCGGGTGGCCGGCAAGGTGGATTTCGACGAACAGCGGGTTACCCGCATCGGTGCCACGGTGACCGGCCGGGTCATCGAGATCCAGGCGCATCTGGGCCAGCAGGTGAAGGTCGGTGATGCCCTCGCGGTGATCAACAGTACCGAGCTCGGCCAGGCCCAGCTCGCCTACCTGAAGGCCCGCGCCCAGGCCGACTTGCAGGCCCGCAGCGTCGAGCGGGCGCGTCAGCTGTTTGCTGCCGATGTGATCGGCAAGGCCGAGCTGCAGCGTCGCGAGAGCGAGTTGTCGATCGCCTCCGCTGAACAGCGTGGCGCCGCCGACCAGTTGCGGGTGCTCGGCATGTCGTCCGGGGCGATCAGCAAGCTGAGTAATTCCGGCGGTATCAATTCGGTGACCTCGGTGGTGTCGACGATGGCCGGCACGGTGGTGGAGCGTCAGGTGGCCCAGGGCCAGGTGGTGCAGCCGGCTGATGCCCTTTACGTGGTGGCCGATTTGTCCCGCGTGTGGGTGACGGCCGAGGTGCCGGAGCAGCAGGGCGCGCTGGTCAAATCGGGCCAGAACGTGGAGATCGAGGTGCCGGCGCTGGGTTCGCGCCTGACCGGCAAGCTGATTTATGTGGCCGACACGGTCAATCCGGAAAGCCGCACGATCACCGTGCGCAGTGTCGTGGATAACGTCAATCGCCAGCTCAAGCCGGACATGCTCGCCACCATGCTGATTCAGGCCGCGCCGGTCGAGCGCATCGTGCTGCCGGCTCAGGCCGTGGTGCGCGATGGCGATGCCGACAAGGTTTTCGTGGAGGTCGGGCCGAACCAGTTTAGGCTGACGCCGGTGCGCCTTGGGCCGGACATGGACGGCAAGCGGGCCGTGCTGTCCGGCCTCAAGGCCGAGCAGCGCATTCTTGTGTCAGGGGCTTTCCACCTGAACAACGAGCGCAAGCGCAAAGAGCTGGAATAAGGACAGGTCATGATTGAATCCCTTGTCCGTACAGCTTTACAACAGCGTCTGGTGGTCGTGGTGATCGCCGTGGTGTTGCTTGTTTTCGGTATCAACGCGGCGCGCCAGCTGTCTGTGGATGCCTTTCCCGACGTGACCAACGTGCAGGTCCAGATCGCTACCGAGGCAAAGGGCCGCTCCCCCGAAGAGGTCGAGCGCTTTGTCACCGTGCCGCTGGAAATCTCCATGACCGGCCTGCCCGGGCTGGAGGAAATGCGTTCCCTCAACAAGCCCGGCCTGTCGCTGATCACTCTGGTGTTCACCGAAGCTACCGATGTGTACTTCGCTCGCCAACTGGTGATGGAGCGTCTGCTGGAGGTGGGTAGCCGCATGCCGCAGGGTGTGGTGCCGGTCCTCGGGCCGGTGTCCACCGGCCTGGGCGAGGTGTATCAGTACACGCTCGACCATCCGGACGATGGCGATCGCAAGCTCTCCGAAAAGGAGCTGACCGAGCGCCGCATCGCCCAGGACTGGGTGGTGCGCCCGCTGTTGCGCTCGATTCCCGGTGTTGCCGAAATCAACTCCCAGGGCGGCTATTCGCGCCAGTACCAGGTGCTGGTGAATCCGGATCGTCTGCGCCACTATCAGCTCAGCGTGCGTGACGTGTACGAGGCGGTGGCCCGCAACAACGCCAACTCCGGCGGCGGCATCCTCCCTCAGTACTCCGAGCAGTACCTGATTCGCGGCGTAGGCTTGGTGAAGAGCCTGGCCGACATCGGCGCCATCGTGCTCAAGGAGGTCGGTGGTACGCCGGTGTTCGTGCGCGATGTGGCCGAGGTGACTTTCGGCCACGAGGTGCGTCAGGGCGCGGTGGTCAAGAACGGTGTCACCGAGTCGGTGGGCGGCATCGTCATGATGCTGCGCGGCGGCAACGCCAAGGAAGTGGTCAGCCGCATCAAGACGCGGGTGGCCGAAATCAACGACAAGGGCATGCTCCCCGACGGTCTCAAGATCGTGCCCTACTACGACCGCTCCGAACTCGTGGATGCGGCGCTGTGGACGGTGATCAAGGTGCTGCTGGAGGGCATTGCGCTGGTCGTGGTGGTGCTCTTCCTGTTCCTGGGTGACGTGCGTTCCAGCCTCATTGTGGTCGCCACGCTGGTGCTGACGCCGCTGATTACCTTCATGGCGATGAACCATTACGGTATCTCGGCCAACCTGATGTCTCTCGGCGGCCTGGCAATCGCCATCGGCCTGATGGTGGACGGTTCGGTGGTGGTGGTGGAAAACGCCTTCGGCCGCCTGGGTCACGCGACCGAGCGGGGTGAAAGCAAGGCGCGGATCATCTTCGATGCCGTCAAGGAAGTGGCCACGCCGGTGATCTTCGGGGTCGGCATCATCATCCTGGTGTTCCTGCCGCTGATGACCCTGCAGGGCATGGAGGGCAAGATGTTCGCCCCGCTGGCCTACACCATTGCCATCGCGCTGGCGGTATCGCTGTTCCTGTCGCTGACGCTGACGCCAGTGCTGTCGTCCTACCTGCTGAAGGGCGGCGCCGAGCACGACACCTGGCTGATTGCCAAGATCAAGGCGCCCTACCTGAAGATGCTCCACTGGTCGGTGGCCAACAGCCGCAAGACGGTGGTGGGGGGTGTGGCGCTGCTGATCGTCACGCTGGGCTTGTTCCCGCTGCTCGGTACTGCCTTTATCCCCGAGATGAAGGAAGGCTCGATCGTGCCGGGTATCAACCGGGTGCCCAACATCTCGCTGGAGGAGTCCATCAAGATGGAAATGCAGGCCATGAAGCTGGTGATGGAGGTGCCGGGCGTCAAGTCGGCGATCTCCGGCGTCGGCCGTGGCGAATCGCCGGCCGACCCGCAGGGGCAGAACGAGTCGACGCCGATCGTCAGCCTCAAGCCGCGTGACGAGTGGCCGGCCGGGTGGACCCAGGACACCATCGCCGATGCCATGCGCGAGAAGCTCAAGACGCTGCCGGGTGCCCAGGTGGTGATGGCCCAGCCGATTTCCGACCGGGTGGACGAGATGGTCACCGGGGTGCGTTCGGACGTGGCCGTGAAGGTTTTCGGCGACGATCTGGATGTGCTCAAGAACAAGGCCGACGAGATTGCCCGGGTGGCCGCCAGCGTGACCGGTGCTACCGACATCCGTGTCGAGCGGGTGACCGGTCAGCAGTACCTGTCCATCGAGATCGATCGTGCCGCCATCGCCCGCCACGGCCTCAACGTGTCGGACGTGAATGACGTGATCGAGGCGGCCATCGGCGGCAAGCAGGCTACCGAGATCTACGAGGGTGAACGTCGCTTCGCGTCGGTGGTGCGTCTGCCCGAAAGCTATCGGGACAACGTCGAGAAGATCGGCAACATCCTGGTCAATGCGCCTGGCGGCGCCCAGGTGGCGCTGGAAAATCTGGCGATGATCCGGGTGGTCGACGGACCGGCACAGGTTTCCCGCGAACTGGCCAAGCGTCGCGTGGTGGTGGCGATCAACGTCAAGGACCGCGACCTGGGTGGTTTTGTGGCCGAACTGCAGAAGACCGTGGATGCCAAGGTCGAACTGAAGGATGGCTACTATCTCGAGTGGGGCGGCCAGTTCCAGAACCTGCAGCGGGCCATGGGTCACCTGACCATCATTATTCCGGTCACCGTGGCGGCGATCTTCTTCCTGCTGTTCCTGCTCTTCGGTTCGCTCAAGCTGGCCAGCCTGATCATTCTGGTGCTGCCCTTCGCCAGTGTGGGCGGGGTGATCGGCTTGCTGGTCACCGGTGAATATCTGTCGGTGCCGGCCTCGGTGGGTTTCATCGCCCTGTGGGGGATTGCGGTGCTCAACGGGGTGGTGCTGGTGAGTTATATCCGCAGCCTGCGTACCGAGGGCATTCCGCTGGCCGAGGCGGTGGTGAAGGGGGCAACCCTGCGCTTCCGGCCGGTGATGATGACGGCCACCGTGGCCCTGCTGGCCCTGGTGCCCTTCCTGTTTGCCACCGGACCGGGTTCGGAAGTGCAGCGGCCGCTGGCCATCGTGGTCATCGGCGGTTTGATCACTTCGACCCTGCTGACCCTGGTGGTGCTCCCGACGCTGTACAAGTGGTTCGACGATACCCCGTACGAGGCCTGATCCTGACGGGCCGTCTGCGGGCGGCCCGTGTTTGAACGAAGGAATGCAAATGAAGGAAATTCACGCTGTCATCCGCCCGCAGAAACTGCCGCGTTTGCGGGAGGTGCTGCGGGCCGTGCCCGGCTTTCCGGGTATGACCATCACCAAGGCGGTGGGCTGCGGTGCCACGGCGCGTCACGCGCCGCATACCATCAAGGAGGAACTGACCGACTTTACCGACAAGGTGCGGGTCGAGATCATTGCGCCGGACGAACTCGTCGATGCCCTTGTCGATCATATCGTCGAGGTGGCGAGCACCGGTCAGACCGGCGACGGGCTGGTGTGGGTAACCGATATCCAGCGGGCCGTGTTCATCCGCAAAACGGTCGGTTCGGAATAAGCGCCGGCAGCACGCCGGGCGGCGGCTTACAGTTCGATGGCCAGTGACACCCAGGCCATGCTGGAAGCCGGATTGACCGGCGTGCCCTGGTGGGCCGGCAGGCATTGTTCCGAGCGGTCGGTGATCTCCTGGTGGGGCTCTCCGAGGTTGATGCCGTTCAGGGCGATTTCGGCCTTGCGACCGTCGACGCGGAAGCTGCGTGCAATGCGCAGATCAAGGCTGCTGTAAGCCCGCGCGGTGTAGTCGCAGCCGTAAACGTAACCGTAGCCGCCGGCCAGCGGGCCCATGCGCATGACACTGGCGGTGCTCGTCCAGCCCTGCCCGTAGTCCTGCAGCCAGGTCAGGCTGGCCGTGTAGGGGGCGGTTCGTTTGGCGATGGCCGGGTCGTCCACGTGGCGGTCGATCAGGCTGTGATTGAAGATGAATTCGGTACCGGGACGGGGCTTGCTGCGCAACTGGTACTCGATGCCGCGCAATACGACGGGAGATGAGGCGTTGATGAACTGCGAACTCGGCATGTGGAGTTCGCCGACATCGGCCGAAACCGTCTCGCGGACCACGAAATCGGTAATCCGCTCGTTGAAAACCCGTACGTCCAGGGTGGCGTCGATGGCATGGAAACGCCCCAGATAGCCCATCTCAACAGTGTCTACCCGCGGCACGCGCAGGTTCGGGTTGGACTGGTAGGGCCAGGCGAGCAGCACGCCGCGCCTGGCCGGATCGTAGGCACGCACGTCGCCGTAGAGGTCGAACAGGTTGCGTTGCTGCCAGGCCCGCGCGTAGCCGGCGCGGAAGGTGTCGCTGGGGCTGGCCTGCCAATTCACGAAGGCGCGCGGAATGAACTGGACCGCGACATTGCCATTTTTTTCGAGCAGCCCGCCGAGGTTGAGTTGCCAGCTTGGCGTCAGGCGCCAGTCCAGGTTGGAGAAGGCCCGGTACATGTTCATTGCCGGCGGGTTGCCGCCGACAAATAGAAAGGGGGCCTCGGTTTTGTCGCGGCGGCTCTCCAGGCCCCACACCAGCCGTGCCTGCGGATTGAGGGCGAAACGGTGCTGCACCTCGACGTTGGTCCGGTTGCTGGCGCGGCTGCGGTCGAGGGGCACCGCCGGGTAGGGATAGTAGGGGAGCGCTGAGGCCAGCCAGCGGTCAACGCCGGATTCGTGATTCTGATAGAGGCTGAGCAGCCACTCTTCATCCTCGGCAATGGTGCGCCGCCAGGTGAGGTGGATCGTGCTGCCGTCGGTACCGGTGTTGCGTTCGGCGTTGTTGCCGAAGAGGGAGTCGGGGTAGCCCTGGCCGCGCTCAATGTGGTTGTAGCCGGCGCGCAGGGTCAGTTCGTCGCGGGCGTCAAGGCGGTAGTCGCTGCGCAGGCTGAGGGTCTGACTTTGGCGCGAGTCGTACAGGTTGCTGAAACCGTTGTCGCGCGTCTGGGCCGCGGAGAGGCGCACGCCGAGGCCGTCGCTGCCGCCGGTCCAGCTGGCCTGCAGGTCGGCGATGCCATGGTTGCCGACGTTGATCTGGCCCGAGGCGCCGCGGTCCTGGTGGCTGTGGCGGGTGATGATGTTGATGACGCCCAGGAAGGCGTTGGCGCCGAAGGCGTTGGAGTTGGTGCCGCGGACGACCTCGATGCGTTCGATTTCCTGGATGGTGAGCGGCAGGGCCGACCAGTCGACGCCGCCGAACGAGCTTGGCGCATACACCGAGCGTCCGTCGATGAGTACCTGGATTTCGGTCGGGTAGTCGCTGCCGAGGCCGTGATAGGTGACCCACTGTGCGTGCCCGCGCTCCTGGCCGACCTGCATGCCGGGCACCAGGCGTAGCAGGCGGGCTACATCCCGGTAGCCGGTGGCGCGGATCAGTTCGCGGTCGAGGATGGTTACCGCCCCCGGTGCTTCGTTGAGCACCTGGGGCAGGCGGGAAGCGGACAGGACAGTAGGAAGCTCTTCGAAAAAAGGCGATTCGGCGCCGTCAGCCCGAAAAGGGTCGGCACCAAGGGCAGCGTTAATTGGCAGGAGGCCCGCCAGCGCAACAAGCAGAGCCTGCCTGGACAGCAGCAAGAACATCGAGTGACTTTTTGTTATGGTCTGAGACGGGGGGCTCCCAAAGACTGGCACATGCTAACCCCGCTTTTTCTGCCAATTATAACTACCCCGCTTGCACCCTATTACGTAATTTTTTTTCTCTAAACAGTGACTTAATTCGCTAAAGAATGGATGGGCCTGTGATTTTGCATATTTTCACAGGCCCATTTGTCATTGCCCCATGCGCACTGCCACGAAGATCCGGCTATCCCCGCGTTGCACGAGCAGGGCGAAGCGGTTGCCGGCCGCCTCGAGGAGTTTGCGGAACTGCTCGACCGTGCCGATGACCTGGTTGTTGATGCCGAGGATGACGTCACCGGGCTGCAATCCGGCTTTGGCCGAAGGGCCGCTGGCGCTTTCCACGAGCACGCCACCGGGAACGCCGAGGCGGGATGCTTCCTGCGCCGTCAGGGCACGTCCGGTCAGGCCCAGCTTGCTGCTGGCACTCTCGCCGCTCTTGCGCTCGGGACTGGCAGCGAGGGTCTTCTCGCCGGCCTGTTCACCCAGGGTCACGTTGAGCTCGCGGGTCTTGCGTTCGCGCCAGATCGACAGGCGCACCACGCTGCCGGGTTTCTGGTCGCCGATGATGCGTGGCAGGTCGGCGGAGTCGGCCACCTTCTGGCCATTTACGCCGAGAACCACGTCACCCGACTGGAGGCCTGCCTTTTCGGCCGGGGAGCCGCTTTCCACGTTGGCGATCAGGGCGCCGGCCGGCTTGTCGAGGCCGAAGTTCTGGGCGAGCTCCGTATCGAGTCCCTGAATCGTCACACCGAGGCGGCCGCGGGAGACCTTGCCGTACTTCTGCAGCTGGTCCTTGACCTTCATCGCCACGTCGATGGGAATCGCGAAGGAGATGCCCATGAAGCCGCCGGAGCGGGAGTAAATCTGCGAGTTGATGCCAATTACTTCACCGGCCAGGTTGAACAGCGGGCCGCCGGAGTTGCCCGGGTTGATGGCCACGTCGGTCTGGATGAAGGGCACGTAGGTTTCGTCCGGCAGGCGGCGCGCCTTGGCGCTGATGATGCCGGCGGTCACCGTGTTGTCGAAGCCGAAGGGCGAGCCCATGGCGACAACCCATTCGCCGACCTTGCTGTGTTCGGCGTCACCGGTCTTCACCGCCGGCAGGCCGGTGGCATCGATCTTCAGCAGGGCCACGTCGGTGCGCTTGTCCACGCCGACGACCCGGGCCTTGAATTCGCGCTTGTCGGTGAGCCGGACGGTGACCTCGGTGGCGCCGTCCACCACGTGGGCGTTGGTCAGCACGAAGCCGTCGGAACTGACGATGAAACCCGAGCCGACGCCTTGCTGGATCTGCTCGGGTGCGCGTCCGCCACCCCCGTTGCCGTTGCCCGGCATGCCGGGAATGGGCACGCCGTAGCGGCGCAGGAAATCGTAGAACGGATCGCCGGCAAAAGGATCCTCGCCTGCCGTGGCACCGCCACGGGGGCGTTTCTGGGTGACGCTGATATTTACCACCGCCGGGCCGACCTGTTCCACCAGGCCCGAAAAGTCAGGCAGGCCGTAGCGGTTGGTCGTGACCGGTGCGGCTGCCGGCGCCACGGCGGGCGCGATGCTGGCGTTGCCGGCATGGGAGGGGGAGATGGCTCCGCCGTCCTGCAGGCAGCCGGAAACGGCGAGGACGATGGCGGAGAAGGCGAGGGTCGATTTCAACACGGCAGGTTTCATGCGTTACTCCTGTTTTTCACCAGACTATCGACGCCGTCCCTGGCGTCATGTTCCTTGCTTGAACAAACGCTTACAAAGATGGGGATGCTTTTGCCGCTTGCAAGGTGCTGCCAAGTCGTCTCGGGCGAAGGGAAAATGCCCCTTTCCTCGCCAGCGTTGTATAGTTAATCACTATCGTTGCTGAGGGTGTTCCCGATGACGCTGACCGATCTTCGCTACCTTGTTGCGCTGGCCCGTGAACGGCATTTCGGGCATGCCGCCGAACGCTGCAACGTGAGCCAGCCAACCCTCTCCGTGGCCATCAAGAAGCTCGAGGACGAGCTGGCGGTGACGCTCTTCGAGCGCAGCGCAGCCGACGTGAAAATCACCGACATCGGCGCGCGCATCGTGGCCCAGGCCGAAAAGGTGCTGCTCGAAGCCGGCCAGATCAAGGAGCTTGCCACCGCCGGCCGCGACCCCCTGTCCGGCCCCCTCAAGCTGGGCGTGATCTACACCATCGGGCCTTACCTGTTGCCGCACCTGATTCCGCGGGTTCATGCGGCAGCACCGTCGATGCCCTTGCTGATTCAGGAAAACTACACGGTCCGGCTGGCCGAATCCCTCAAGCGTGGCGATCTGGACGTGATCGTCGTGGCGCTGCCCTTCGAGGAGCCGGGTATCGTCACTCAGGCCGTCTATGACGAGCCTTTCCGGGTGCTGATGCCTGCCGGGCATGCCTGGGAGCAGGAAGCGTCCATCTCTGCCAAGCGCCTCGCCGAAGCGCCGCTGCTGCTGCTGGGCGCCGGCAACTGCTTCCGTGACCAGGTGCTCGAAGTCTGTCCCCTGTGCCGTAGCGGTGAAGGCCTGCAACGCACCCTCGAAGGCAGCTCCCTCGAAACCATTCGCCACATGGTGGCCACCGGCGCCGGCATTACCGTGCTGCCGAGCAGCGCGGCCGACCCGCTGCCCGACGGCAATCCCCTGCTCACCGTGCGCCCCTTCGAGGCGCCGGAACCCTTCCGCCGCATCGCCCTGGCGTGGCGCGTTACCTACCCGCGCAGTGGCGCCATCGACGTGATCCGTTCGGCGATCCTCGGCAGTCCGCTGCCGGGCGTGCGTCCGGTTACGCGCTGAGCGTTCTGCCCGTCGCCTGCGCCGCCCCGGCCTCGGTCACGATCCAGTCCATCGGCTGGTCGTGGGGCTGGGGATAGACCGTTTCGGTGCGGGCCAGCTCGAAGGCCACGCCGACGCACACGGGTAGCGGGTCCAGCGCCGCCAGCGTGCGGTCGAAATAGCCGCCACCGTAGCCAAGCCGATAACCCGCCGCATCGAAGACATTCAGGGGTACCAGGATCAGGTCCGGCTCGAGGCGCTCGCCATCGGCCGGGATCGGGATGTCGTGGTGGTCCGTGTCCATGGCTGCATCGGGCGTCCAGCGCAGGAACGCCATCGGCTGGCCAGGATTGCGCACCACCGGCAGAGCCGCCCGGCGCGTTGCATCGGCGGCCAGCCAGCGATTCATCCACGGCACCAGATCCACCTCGTTGCGCCACGGCCAGCAGAAGGCCAGGCGCGTTGGCGCGAGGCGGGCGAGGAGGGCGTCCAGGTGCGCTTCGATGCGCGCGGTGAGCGCCTGGCGCTCGGCGGCGGGGAGCTGTTCACGGGCTGCGATGCGAGCGTTGCGGAGATTTTTTCGCAGCGCAGCAATTTCGCCGCCGGAATCGGCTGCGGGACGGGGGAGGGGGGAATTCACTGTGCTATTCTCCGGCGGCATTTTGGCGGAACGTAAAGCAATGAAGAATAGCGTGTTGGCCGTGCTGGCGGCAGTGTTGTGGATGGCCTTGCCGGCAGGCGGCGATCCCGGTGACGAACGCATCCTGCTGTCCAAGGACGCGGCGCGCAGCGGCGATCGCCACCGCCTCGCCCAGAACGCCCCGCCGACCGGCCATGTGCTCGACATCTATCCCGAATACTGGGCGCTGTCCAACCTTGTCGCCCGCAACGGCGATGCCGACTTTTCCCGCATCCGTGAGTTCTTGCAGCGCAACAGCGGCAGCTGGCTGGCCGAGAAATTGCGTGGTGAATGGCTGCGTAGCCTGGGCAAGCGGGCCGACTGGAGCACCCTGGCGGCCGAATATCCGAACATGGAGCAGCCCGAGCAGGACCTGCGCTGTTACCACTACCAGGCCCGCCTGAGCAACGGCGATCCGGCGCTGCTGGAAGAGATCCGGCCCTTGTGGTTCTCCCTGGTGGATACGCCGGAAAGCTGTATTCCGGTGCTGCGTGCCCTGGTGCAGGAAGCCCGCGTCAGCCCCGATGAAATCTGGTCGCGTGTGCGCCGCCTGATGGAAGCCAAGCGCGTCACCGGCGCCCGTGCCGTGGCTGCCTGGCTGCCCGCCGAGCAGCTGATCGGCCCGTCCGACCTGGACAAGGCCAGCACCAACCCGTCCACCTACCTCGACCGCCTGCCCGCCAACTTTGCCGCCAGCCGGCAGGGCCGCGAGCTGGTGCTGATCGCCATCGCCCGCCTGGCCCGGGACGACCCGCAGGGCGCCTATATCCGCTATCTGGGCCTGAACGATCGGCTGTCAGCGGCCGACCGCAGCTACGCCCTCGGCCAGATCGCCTGGCAGGCCGCAACCAAGCTGATGCCCGACGCCAACGCCTGGTTCAAGGCCGCCGGCGATACGCCCATGTCCGAAGAACAGGCCGCCTGGCGCGTCCGTGCGGCCCTGCGCGCCGGCGACTGGCGTGCCGTCCGGACCGCCGTCGAAGCGATGCCGCCGGCCCAGCGCGAGCTGCCCGACTGGACTTACTGGCTCGGCCGCGCCCAGCTGGCGCTCGGCAACCGGGAGGCGTCGCGCAAGGAGTTCGAGCGCATTGCCGGCCATCCGACCTTCTACAGCATTCTTGCCGACGAGGAACTCGGCCGCACCTTCACGCTGCCCAGGAAGGCCCGTGCCACCAGCAGCGACGAAGCCGAGATCATCCGCCAGACCCCCGGCGTGCAGCGGGCCCTGGCCCTGTTTCGCCTCGACATGCGCACCGAAGGCACCCGCGAATGGAACTGGACCCTGCGCAACCGCGATGACCGTTTCCTGCTCGCCGCCGCCCAGTTCGCCCAGCAACTCGGCATTTACGACCGGGCCATCAACGCCGCCGACAAGACCCGCGACGAGCACGACTACAGCCTGCGCTACCTGGCTCCGTACCGCGACCGGATCGAGCCCAACGCCAAGAACCGTGCCCTCGACACCGGCTGGGTGTATGGTCTGATGCGCCAGGAAAGCCGCTTCGTCACTGCCGCCCGTTCCGGGGTGGGCGCCCAGGGCCTCATGCAGGTCATGCCCGCCACCGGCCAGTGGGTCGCCGGCAAGCTCGGCATGAAGGGCTATAACGCCGGCTGGCTGCAGGATCCGGACACCAATGTGATGCTCGGCACCACTTACATGCGGATGGTCCTCGAAGGCCTCGACAACCACCCGGTGCTGGCCTCCGCCGCCTATAACGCCGGCCCCGGCCGGGCCAAGCGCTGGAAGGACAGCAAGCCCCTCGAGGGCGCGGTGTACGCCGAAAGCATTCCCTTCAACGAAACCCGCGACTACGTGAAGAAGGTGATGGCCAATACGATCATCTACACTGCCCTTCTCGAAGGCCGCGCGCCGTCCCTGAAGGCCCGCCTGGGCACCATTGCGGCAAGCGACGGCAGCACGGCGGGTCTTGGCAGTCCGGCGCCGGGGGCCGGTCTCGAAGAGTAATCAGGTTGCCGGGGAATTGTCTGCCGGCAGCAGCGTCTGTAAGACATCCCTCTACCGGTAAATCACCATGTCCATCCGCAAGGTTCTCATCATTGGCGGCAGCGGTTTTGTCGGCACCGCCGTTGCCGCTCGTTTGGCCCGTGACGGTATTGCCCTGCTGATTCCGACCCGCCGCCGGGATCGCGTCCGCCACCTGCTGTCCCTGCCGACTGTCGAACTTGTCGAAGCCGATGTTTTCGAGCCGGCCACGCTCGAGCGCTTGATGACAGGCGTGGATGCGGTGGTCAGCCTGGTAGGTGTGCTGCATTCCCGTTCCGGCACGCCCTACGGCGCCGATTTTGCCCGTGCTCATGTGGATTTGCCGACCCGTATTGTTGCGGCCGCGCGCAAGGCCGGTGTGACGAGGATCGTGCACATCAGCGCGCTGGGGGCCGATGCCAGCGGACCGTCCGAATACCAGCGCTCCAAGGCTGCCGGCGAGGCGGCGATCCGGGCGGCGTCGCCCGATGTGGGCTGGACCATCTTGCGTCCGTCGGTGATCTTCGGTGCCGGCGACAGCTTCCTGAATCTCTTCGCCGGCCTCCTCAAAACCTTCCCGCTGCTGCCCCTTGGCGGTGCCGGTGCGCGCTTCCAGCCGGTGTATGTGGAGGACGTGGCCAATATCGTGGCCGAAGCCCTGACCCGCCCCGATGCGCTTGGCCAGACCTACGATGTGGCCGGCCCGCGCCAGTACACATTGAAGGAACTGGTCAAGTATGTGGGCGAAGTAACGGGGCATCCGCGTCCGGTCATCCCGCTGCCGGAAGGCTTGGCGATGTTGCAGGCCAGGGTTCTCGAGTGTCTGCCCGGCCCGCTGATGAGCCGCGACAACGTGCGTTCGATGCGCGCCGACAATGTCGCCAGCGGCCCGGCGCAGCCCTGGGGCCGGCAGCCGACTTCCCTTGAAACCATTGCCCCGGCTTATCTCGGCAGCGCCAACAAGCGCGGCCGCTTCGATTCCTACCAACTACGTCGTCCATGAAAATCTATTGCGTCGGTGGTGCCATTCGCGACGAACTCCTCGGTCTGCCGGTCAAGGACCGGGACTGGGTCGTCGTCGGCGCCACCCCGGAAGCGCTCCTTGCCGAGGGCTACAAGCCGGTCGGCAAGGATTTTCCGGTCTTCCTGCACCCGAAAACCCATGAGGAGTACGCGCTGGCGCGTACCGAACGCAAGACGGCCCCCGGCTATGCCGGCTTCGTCTTTCACACCGATACGTCGGTGACACTGGAAGAAGACCTGATCCGCCGCGATTTGACCATCAACGCCATTGCCCGCGGCGAGGATGGCGCGTTGATCGACCCCTGCGGCGGCCGGCAGGATCTGGCCCTGCGGGTGTTTCGCCACGTCAGTCCGGCCTTCGCCGAAGATCCGGTGCGCATCCTGCGCCTGGCGCGCTTTGCCGCACGTTTCGCCGATTTTTCGGTGGCGCCGGAAACCCTTGAGCTGATGCGCGGCATGGTTGCCAACGGCGAGGTGGACGCCTTGGTGCCCGAGCGCGTGTGGCAGGAAATTGCCCGTGGCCTGATGGAAGCCCGACCGTCGCGGATGATCGAGGTGCTGCGCGATTGCGGCGCGCTGGCGCGCCTTCTGCCGGAGCTGGACTGCCTGTTCGGTGTGCCCCAGCCGCCGCAATATCACCCGGAAGTGGATACCGGTGTGCATCAACTGCTGGTCATCGACCAGGCGGCGGCCACCAAGCAGCCGCTGCCAGTGCGCTTCGCCTGTCTGCTGCATGACCTGGGCAAGGGCGTCACGCCGGCCCACGTGCTGCCCCATCACTACGGCCACGAGGCGGCCAGCGAAGGGCTCGCCCGCCAGGTCGGCGAGCGTCTCAAGAGCCCGGCAGATTGCCGCGATCTGGCCGTGATGGTGGCCCGCGAGCACGGCATCGTGCATCAGGGCCTGGTGCTGCGTCCGGAAACCGTCGTCAAGCTCATCGAGCGCTGCGACGGCCTGCGTCGGCCGGAACGCTTTGGCGCCCTGCTCGACGCCTGTGCCTGCGATTTCCATGGCCGCACCGGTTACGAGACGCGTCCCTACCCCCAGCGGGAGCGCCTGCTCGCCGCGCTGGCGGCGGTGCGTGGTGTGGATGCGGGGGCCATCGCCCGGGCGCTGGAGGACAAATCGCGCATTCCGGCCGAGGTCCATGCGGCCCGGGTGGCGGCCGTCAAGGTGCTGGCGCGCCCGGCGGCCGATGGCGACACCATTCTTGACACTTCTTGTAGCAATACCCGTCAGTAATCCCACGTCTGGCCTGTGGGCTTGCGGCATACAATGCCGCCCAGTCATGTGTCCGACCCGAGAATTTTCCGCGCTTTTCCCCCTTGTCCGGCGCCTCGCCCTGGTGGCGAGCCTCATTGGCGCCGTGTCGTCTGCCGACGCCAACCAGCCGGTTCCGGCCTTCGCCGAGGTCAAGGCCGGGGCGACGCCGTCGGTGGCCGTTTTGCTCGCCCGCGATGGCACGCCGCTGGCCGAAAAACGCCTCGACAACCGGGTGCGGCGGCTGGAGTGGGTCGGCCTGCATACTCTGTCGCCGGCTCTCAAGGAAGCCTTGCTGACCGCCGAGGACAAGCGCTTCTTCGAGCATTCCGGCGTGGATTGGCGGGCTTTCGCCGGCTCCCTGTGGCACAACCTGTGGTACGACCGCAAACGCGGTGCGTCCACCCTTTCGATGCAACTGGCGGGTTTGCTCGATCCTGAGCTGGCCCTCGGCCGGAATGGCATGCCACGCCGCTCCTTCGGCCAGAAATGGGATCAGGCCCTGGCCGCCCAGGCCCTCGAAGCGCGCTGGACCAAGGAGCAGATCCTCGAGGCCTACCTCAACCTGGCGCCCTTCCGCGGTGATCTGCAGGGCGTCCATGCGGCCTCCCGTGCGCTCTTCGGCAAGACCCCGGCAGAACTCGGACGACCCGAGGCGATTCTCCTCTCGGTGCTGCTGCGCGGCCCCAACGCCAAGCCGGATGTGGTGGCGCACCGGGCTTGCGTGCTGGCCGAGCGCATCAACGCGCCCGGGGCTTGTGCGCCGGCCCAGCGCCTGGCCCTCAACAATCTCGATCGCCAGCAGACCGGCCCGCGCTGGGAGCTGGCGCCGCATGCGGCCCGCTTCCTGCTCCAGCAGGCCGGCGAGCGGGTGGTCACGACCCTGGATGCGGACGCCCAGCGCATCGTCACCACCGCCCTGCGCCGGCTTGGGACCGGTGAGGCGGCGGCGGTGGTCATCGATAATGCCAGCGGCGATGTGCTGGCTTACGCGGGAGCGCCCGATGCGGCCCTGCCGGATCAGGCCGTCATGTTGCGCAGTGTTGGCAACCTGTTGCAGCCGCTCGCCTACGGGCTGGCGCTGGAGCGGCGTCTGCTGACGGCTGCCAGTCTGCTCGAAGAGCCGTTGGCCAACCATGCGCCAACTTTGCCCGATGAGCGCATGTGGGTGAGTACCCGGCATGCCCTGGCCGAAAGCCTGAGTGATCCGGCCGTTACGGTCGGACGTTTGCTGGGCGACGGGTTTGCCGAGCGCCTGCGTGTGGCCGAGGTGGAGACGCCCCGGGGCGGCCTGCCGGATCTCGGTTTGCCGCAACTGGCCGGGCTGTATCGCAGCCTGGCAGTGGGCGGTAACTGGCAGGCGCCACGCTTTCTGCCCGGGCCGGAGCGGGTTGCCCGTCGTCTGCTCAAACCGGAGGCGGCTTTCATCGTCGGCGATATCCTGGCCGAGCAGGAGGTGGATGGAAATCTCCAGTTCTTCGTCTTCCGCCAGTATGTTCCGGACGGACGGGAGTCTCTCAGCGCCGGCTTCTCGGACCGTTTCACGCTGGCCCTGTGGACCGCCGGTGGGCGTGGCATGTCGGCCTCGGCTGGCTTGGCCTGGCACGAAATTCTGCGCAGCCTGCAGCGCAGCCAGGTGGCTGTTCGTCCGGCTCCGCCGCCGGGCGTGGTGTCGAGTCTGGTGGTGTTCGAGCCGCCGGTGGAGGGCGCCCGCCGGGAGTGGTTCATCCGCGGCACGGAAACCGAGCGGGTGGCCGTGCCGCGTACCCTGCCGCGTATCGCCCAGCCCGCCAACGGAGCACTGGTGGATGCGATGGCGCTTGCCGACGACGCGGCCTTTCGCGTCTATTTCGATTCCGCCCACGCGCCCGCTGGTGCCTGGTGGCGTCTCAACGGTGAAAAGATCGGCAACGGGAGCGGCAGTCGGGTGACCTGGCGGCCGGTAGCCGGGCGCCATGTGCTGGAACTGATGTCGGCCGAGGGGCAGATCCTCGACAGCGTGATCTTTGCGGTGCGCGCGCCGCTCGAATAAGCCTCAGAACCAGCGCACCAGCAGCCACACGGCCAGCGACATGAGCAGGGTGCTGGTGAACGGTATGTGGATGTGGCGCCCCCAGATGTCGAAATGCAGGTCGCCGGGCAGGTGCCCGATACGCCAGCGCTTCAGCGACAGGTTCGACCCGAACCCGGAAATCACCGCCAGCACCACGATGGCCAGCAACCACTTGAGCATCAGCCTTTACCTGCAGGTATTGAAAGGACGGATTTAAACCCGGATCCGGCCCGACCGGCGCGTTTTTCGCTTTCTTCCTGGGGTGGGGTGCTGTAAGTTCTGCGATTACAACAAAACAAATCCATCGCACAGCCCATGCCCCTGATTCCCGCCTGTCCGCGTTGGTTCCTCCCGGGAGCCTGCGCATGAACCGAGCCCGTTTCGGCGATCTGGAAGTCCTGTGCCGCACGCCCTCGGGGCCGGCCCACGAAACCCCGCTGCTGTTCATCCATGGTGCCTATACCGGCGCCTGGTGTTGGGACGAATTTTTCCTCAACCATTTTGCGGAACAGGGGTACGCCGCGTATGCCGTTTCCCTGTCCGGTCACGGCAAGAGCCGTGGGCGGGTCTATCTGGATACCTTTTCGATCGCCGATTACGTCAATGACGTGGCCGAGGTGGTTGCCAGGCTGCCGGTTCCTCCGGTGCTGATCGGCCATTCCATGGGCGGCATGGTGATCCAGAAATACCTCGAAGAGCACACCGCGCCGGGTGTGGTGCTGATGTCCTCGGTGCCGCCGCAGGGCCTGCTTGGTTCCGCTTTTGGCCTGGCCTTTGCCAAGCCGCACCTGCTTGGCGACCTGAACAGCATCATGGGCGGCGGCCAGCCGCAGATGGACACCCTGCGCGATGCGATGTTCTACGAGACCATCGAGCCTGCGCGCCTGCAGCGTTACTACCACCTGTGCCAGCCCGAGTCCCACCGGGCAATCTGGGACATGTCGCTGTTTGCGCTGCCTTCTCTGTCGCGCATGACCTTGCCGCCGATGCTGGTGCTGGGTGCCGAGCACGACGTGCTGATTCCGCCGGACCAAGTGAAAATGACTGCCCGGACTTACGGTGTCCCGGCCAAGATTCTGCCCGGCCTTGGTCACGGCATGATGATGGAGTCGGACTGGCGCATCGCTGCGGAGCCGGTCATCGACTGGCTGAAAAGTCAGGACTTGTGAGCAAGGGGAATAAACCGCGCCGCGTGTGAAGTCCGTCATTGCGGCCTGCCTGGCGGTGGACCATTCTTGAATCATGCAAGCAGCGCCACGGAGCGCCTGAAATGCGGGCTCCCTGGCTGGCTTCCCTTCAACCTTTGGCGGCTGCAGCCGTTAGAAACATCAGCGGGCTGATTTTACTTTCCCCGCAACGGAGGCCGAAATGGTGATCAGCATGGAAATGGAAAGCGGAGCACGGATCTACGACGATCCGCAAAGCGATGCCGGTCAGACGTATGGCGACGAGGTGCTGAACGCCAATCTGCTGCCGCAGGAGCTTGCCCTTGGTTTGCAGGAGATTCCTGTCACCAGCCAGGAGCAGCACTTCATTCCGACCGATGTCGATGCATTCCTGAGCGCGGTGTATCGTTTTCAGGAGTAATTCCTCAGGATGGAAAAGGGCCTGCCGGTTTGCGCCGGCAGGCCCTTTTTATTTGGCCGGCCGGGGCCCCGCTTACAGCGTGTGCAGCCGGTCGCCCCGCAGGAAACCGATCAGCGGCTGCTCGATACCCTTGCCCATCGCGATGACCTTGAACAGTTCGCCCATTTCGTGCGGCCCGGTGAGGCGCTGGACGGCCTTGGCGGCGCGAATGTAGTCGACACTGTCTTCCGGCGCACGCCGCGCCAGGCAGGCCAGCACACCGCAGTTGTAGAGCAGGTTGGCCTGGTCGGTGTAGCCGAGCACGTCCAGCCCCGCCTCGAAGCCGGCTTCGGCGGCTGCGGTGAAATCCACAAACGCGGTGATGTCGTTGAGCCCCGGCCACAGGAAGGGATCGGCGTGGGCGTGGTGGCGGAAGTAGCACATCAGCGTGCCGGTGCTGCGGCTGCCCAGGTAGTACTCGGCCCGCGGGTAGCCGTAGTCCACCAGCAGCATGGCACCGTGTGTCAGACCCGCCGCCAGCTCGCCGATCCAGGCCCGGCCGGCGAGGTTCAGCTCGCTCACGTATTCGCCTTCTTCGGGCAGCGGAATGTCGAGGGCGGCGGCGGCTTCGGCGACCTTGCCGGCAACCGGCCGGTCGGCCCACACGAAGCCGCCTTCCGCATCCACCGCCACGCCACGCTCGAAGATTCCGTCCGGCCGCCAGGCGATCAGGTGCACCGGCATCACGTCGAGTACCTCGTTGGCGACGATGGCGCCGGAGAACTGTTTGGGCAGGTCGTCCAGCCAGCTGACCCGCGAGGCCAGGTGGGGGGCCTTGGCGGCGAGGGTGTCGAACTGGCGTTCACGCAGCTCACCGGATACTTCGAGGATGGCATAGCTCTCGGGCAGGGCGCCGCGATGTTCCAGTTCGAGCAGTAAATCGGCGGCCAGCAGGCCGGTGCCGGCGCCGGCCTCGATGATGTACGGGGCGGACAATTCCATGATCTGCTGGACCTGCGTGGCGAGGGCCTGGCCGAACAGGGGCGTCAGTTCGGGGGCGGTGATGAAGTCGCCGCCGGGCCCGAACTTGCGGGCGCCGCCACTGTAGTAACCGAGGCCCGGCGCGTAGAGCGCTTCTGCCATATAAGTAGCGAAGGAAATCCAGCCTCCCTGCGCGTCAATCAGGCTGCGCAGGCGGGTGACGAGGCGCCCGCTCTGTTCGAGGGCGTCGGGGGAGGGCTGGGGGAGGTTCATGGCCGTCACGGAAAGGGAAAAGTGTGCATTTTACCCGTCCGCTGCAGTGCACCGGCGAGGCTTCAGGCACCGTATGATTACGCTCTCCGTTTCAGATCACCCAGGCATTCATGAATCAAGAATCGATGGCCCCGGTTGTCCTTGTCACCGGTGCTGCCCGGCGCGTCGGTGCCGAAATCGCGCGCCAGCTACAGGCCGCCGGTGCGCGGGTTGCGCTGCATTTCCGCAGCTCCCGCAGCGACGCGGAAGCGCTGGCCGCCGACCTCAACGGGATGCGCCCGGGATCGGCGGCGATCTTCCAGGCCGACCTGCTCGATAGTGCCAGCCTGCCCGGCCTGGTGAGCGCCGTGGTGGAACGATTCGGGCGGCTGGATGGTCTTGTAAATAATGCGTCGAGTTTTTTTCCGACGGCCCTCGGGCAAATCGACGATGCCGCATGGCTGGATCTCATGGGGTCCAATCTGAAAGCGCCGCTGTTTCTTTCCCAGGCCGCGGCGCCGCACCTGAAGCTTGGCGGCGGGGCGATCATCAACATCGTGGACATCCATGCGGAGCGGCCGCTGAAGGGTTACCCCCTGTATTGTGCTGCCAAGGCCGGCCTGCTCGGTTTGACCCGGGCGCTGGCGCTGGAGCTGGCACCGGAAGTGCGGGTGAACGGAGTGGCGCCCGGCGCGATCGAATGGCCGGATGACGGCCAGTTTCCTGCGGCTGAGCGCCAGGCCATCGTCGCCCATACCCTGCTCGGGCGTATCGGCGCGCCATCGGACATCGCCCGCACGGTGCGCTTCCTGCTGTTCGATGCACCTTACATCACCGGTCAGATCATTCCGGTCGATGGCGGGCGCAGCGCCCACTTATAACGTATTTAACATTTGTGCCGGTCTTGCAGATATTCGACCGGACTATAATCACCGGACATTGAAACGACATGGAACACGTAGTGGCCTCTCCCGCCCGGTCTGCGACCGACCTCCCCGAAAAGGAGTCCCGTTTTTCGAATACCTTCCTGCGGCTCAAGAAGCATCTTGAGCGGAAGGTGGGCGAAGCCATTGGCGATTACGGGATGATTGCCGATGGTGATGTCGTCATGGTCTGCATCTCCGGCGGCAAGGATTCCTTCACGCTGCTGTCGATCCTGCTGGCCCTGCGGGAGCGCGCACCGGTCGACTTCCGCATCGTGGCGATGAACCTCGACCAGAAGCAGCCCGGTTTCCCCGACGAGATCCTGCCGGCCTACTTCGAGTCCATCGGCGTCGAATACAAGATCGTTACCGAGAATACCTACGCGATCGTCAAGGACAAAATACCGGAGGGGAAGACAACTTGTTCCCTGTGTTCTCGCCTGCGCCGGGGCATCATTTACCGCACCGCGAAGGAGCTCGGCGCGACCAAGATCGCTCTTGGCCACCATCGCGATGACATGATCGAGACCCTTTTCCTGAACATGTTCTTCGGCGGCAAGATCAAGTCGATGCCCCCCAAGCTGGTCAGCGATGACGGTGAGAACGTGGTGATCCGGCCACTGGCCTACTGCGCCGAGAAGGACATCGAGCGCTTTGCGCGTGGTATGGAATACCCGATCATCCCGTGCAACCTGTGTGGTAGCCAGGAAAACGCCCAGCGCAAGCACATCAAGACCATGCTGAGAGATTGGGATACCCGCTTTCCCGGGCGCATCGTGTCCATCGCCACCGCGCTCAAAAATGTTGTGCCGTCGCATCTGGCAGACAGCAGCCTGTTTGATTTTCGAAATGTGTCGTCCGGTACTAAAGTGGATCAGGGCGACATTGTTTTCGATACCCCCGAGCTTCCGGTCGAACAGCCGGATGCATCGGCCATTCCGATCGGGATATGGAGAAGCTAGTATTGAGTCTTCCTCCCGCCCCATCGCCGCCGAGATACCCCGGAGCAAGTCGCCGCCACCCCGGATGAGTCGTCAAGTTTTGTCGGAGTCCGTGAGAATGAATGAGCGTGTCCAAACCCGCTGCCTTTTGTACGCTGATGTTGCTGGCGGGATGCGGCTTGCCGACAAGCTGGGTGAAGCGGAAGCCGGGTATGCCGTTGAGCGTTGCCTGAACCGCATGTCACGGTGTGCCGAGGCTTATTCGGCCAGCGAGTTGATGGTTCGCCCGGACGTGCTGGTGGCACGTTTTCCCGACGCCGATTCAGCCCTGCTGGCGGCGCGCGAGATGCGCGAGCGGGTCCGTGCGTTGCCGCCCATGAGCGGCATCAAGCTGGTCCTGCGGGCGGGGGTGGTCCTTGAATCGGAGGCCGAGGAAGCCGACGAGGACGTCGAGAAGCTCGCCGCCAGGCTCGTCGATAGCCACAATCCCGACACCATCGGGGTTTCCGAGAACCTCAGCGAGGTGCTGTCACCTTCCATGCGCCGGCTGCTCGGGCGCCTCGCCGAGTCCACCGGCAATGTGCCGTTTCCGGTGCTGGAACTGGGCGAAGCACCCCCGCCTACCCCCGCTGAATTGCGCCAGGAGGCCATTCAGGCCCAGCGCCAGATGCGGGTAAGTTTTCGCGGTCAGGGCTGGACGATCGACAGTGCCCACCCGACCCTGCTGTTCGGGCGGGAGACCGGCAACGACATCGCCGTCGCCGACCCCCGGGTGTCGCGGCAGCATGCCCGCATCGAACTGCGCAACGGACTCTTTTATCTGACCGATTCCAGTACCAATGGCACCTTTCTTCTTGAAGAAGGCAGCCCGGAGCACTGCATCAAGCGGGAGGAGTTCATCCTCGCTGAAAAGGGGCACATCGGCTGCGGCTTCTCGGTGGCCGACAACATGTCGGACGCGGTGGCCTTCGCCCTCGATTGAGCGGGGGCGGGCATGCATGAAAAAGGGCCGCATCTGCGGCCCTTTCATCTGCTGAGGCTGACGCGGGTCAGCCCTTCAGGCAACTGCTCATGAACTGCTTGCGCTCATCGCCCTTCAGCGCCTTTTCACCGGCTTCCTTGTTACAGGACTTCATCTTCTCCTGCTGGGTGCTCTTGGGTGCCGGTTTGGCAGACAGGCATTCCTTCATGAAGGCCTTGCGCTCATCGCCCTTCTTGTCGGTGGCAGACGCATTGCATTCCTTCATCTTGTTCTGTTGGCTGCCGGCGGCGAACGCCGCGGGTGCCAGGCTGGCGGCAAACAGGGAAACGGCAACGCTCAGGATCATTTTTTTCATCTGGCCACTCCTCGTATGGGCGGGTTTCGGGACTGCAACTGCATCATAAACGGAGCCGCCGGCAATCCGTTGACGGGGGCCGGGATAATCGCCCGCCAGCGCACACAATTTTGCAGCTTTGTGTTTCGGCTGGCTTAAAAGCCGCCGTCCTCCATGGCCTGACGCTGGCGGTCGACGAATTCCTGGGTCGAGTCGATGCCGCGCAGCAGCAGGATGGTGGAGCGCACCGCTGCTTCGAGCAGTACCGCCAGGTTGCGACCGGCCGCCACAGGGAGCACGACTCGCCGGATCGGTACACTGAGAACCTGCTGCTGCTCCCCGTCGAGAGTCAGGCGCAGAGGGTCTTCCTGGCCCGGCTGGCGTCGCTGCAGATGTACGATGAGCTTGAGCTTCATCTTTCGCCGGCAGGCGGTCTCGCCGAAGATGGTGCGAATGTTGAGGATGCCCAGGCCGCGCACCTCGATGACGTCCTGTAGCAGCGCCGGGCAGCGTCCTTCGAGAACGGTCGGGGCGATGCGTGAAAACTCGACGATGTCGTCGGCGACCAGACCGTGTCCGCGGGAGATCAGTTCCAGCGCCAGTTCCGACTTGCCGGCACCGGAATCGCCGGTGATGAACACGCCGACACCCAGCACGTCCATCAGCACACCGTGCAGGGCCACCCGTTCGGCCAGTTTGCGCGACAGGTAGTTGCGCAGCAGGTCGATGACGTTGGCGGAAGGCAGGGGGCTCGCAAACAGTGCCACATCATGGTTGGCACACAGCGTGCGGATCATGCTCGGGATGTCTTCGTCGTCAGCCACGATGAGGGCTGGCGGCGCGTAGGAGAGGATCTCCCGGACGTGATGGATGACCTTTTCGCGGGTCTGCCGACGGGCCCAGGCCAGCTCCGAGGAGCCGAGGATCTGCAGCCGGTCGGGGTGAATCAGGTTCAGGTGACCCACCATGTCGGCCGGCCAGATGCGGTCTTCGGAAACGGCAATGCGGGTGTCGAGGCTGCCACAGATGTGGCGCAGCCTCAGGCGTTCCAGATTGTCGTCAAAGAGTCGCGTTACCGTTGTCTGACGCATCGCTGCCCCAGTGGGCGAAGAGGGCATGGGCCGCCAGTGCATCGGGGGCGCTCATGAGCTGTTCGCGGAAGGAACGGTCGCTGAACATCTGGGCGAGTTCGGAAAGAAGCTGGAGGTGGTGCTCATTGGCCTGCTCGGGCACCAGCAGTACGAAGAGCAGAGACACAGGACGGCCGTCGGGAGCGTCGAAGGGAACCGGCTCGGAGAGGCGAATGAAGGCGCCCAGCGCGTCCTTGAGGCCCTTGATGCGGCCGTGGGGGATGGCGATACCCTGGCCAAGGCCGGTCGAGCCGAGCTTTTCGCGGGCAAACAGACTGTCGAAGACGACGCTGCGACCAATGCCGTGGTTGTTCTCGAACAGCAGACCCGCTTGCTCGAAAGCGCGCTTCTTGCTGCTCGCCTCGAGGCCGACGACCACATTGGCTGGCGGCAATAATTTGGCGATGAGATTCATGGGTGGACTCTCCTGCGCTCGGAGTGGACCGACACAGGTTTCCGGTGAAGGTGATTCTGGAAGATCCGGGGACAGATGCCGCCGGGGCCGTTGTGTCAATTGGGGCGCATTATAGCCACAACGGTCCCGGGGAAAACGGGATTACTTAGTGCCGACGATCAGGATTCGGCAACGTGGTGCTTGACCGAGTCGTGGCCGTGATCGGAGATCTTGTCCTTGTACTTCAGAACTTGACGGTCCAGCTTGTCGATCAGGGCGTCGATAGCCGCATACATGTCGGTATCTTCGTTCTCAACGAAGATATCCTTGCCGCGGACATGAACGGTCACTTCGGCCTTTTGACGCAGCTTTTCAACCGAGAGGATCACGGCTACGCTGGTGACGTTGTCGAAGTGGCGGATTACGCGATCGAGCTTGGTCGTGACGTATTCGCGGATGGCCGGCGTAACTTCGACGTGATGCCCCGTGATGTTGAGGTTCATGGTTGTTACCTTTCTGTCAGATGGATTTACGCAGACTGACCGGCGGGATATCGAGGGACTCGCGGTACTTTGCAATCGTCCGGCGAGCGACCACGATGCCCTGCTGGCCCAACAACTCGGCAATCTTCGCGTCGGACAAGGGTTTTTTCTTGTCTTCTGCGGCTACTAGCTGGCGAATCAGCGCCCGAATCGCCGTCGAGGAAGCCGCACCACCGGTGTCGGTGGCGACGTGACTGCCGAAAAAATATTTAAACTCGAAAATGCCTCGCGGCGTGGCCATGTACTTTTGGGTGGTCACCCGCGAGACTGTGGATTCGTGTAGATCCAGCTGCTCGGCGATCTCCCGCAGGGTAAGCGGGCGCATTGCCACCTCGCCATAATCGAAGAACTGGCGCTGGCGGTCAACGATGGCTTGCGAAACGCGCTGGATGGTATCGAAGCGCTGCTGCACATTCTTGATCAGCCAGCGGGCTTCCTGCAGGTGGCTGGACAGGGAGCCGCTGGCACCGCGGTTGTCGCGGAGGATCTGGGCGTAAAGCTGGTTGATACGCAGGCGCGGCATGGCATCCGGGTTCAGATTCACGACCCAGTTGCTGCGGATCTTGCGTACCACCACATCGGGTACGACGTAGCGGGTGTCGGCCTGCGAGAACTGGGCACCCGGCCGGGGATTCAGGCCGAGGATCAGGCCGTGGGCCTCGCGCAGGGCGTCGTCGTTGCAGTGCAGGGCCCGCTTGAGCTTGAGAAAATCGCGGGCGGCCAGCAGTTCGAGATGCGAGGAAACGATGGCGATGGCCAGGTCGCGTTCGTCACTGGGCGGCTGGGCGCGCAACTGCAGGGCCAGGCACTGGCTGACGTCCTGGGCGCCGATGCCGGCCGGGTCGAGGCTCTGGATCTGGCGCAAGGCGATGGTGAGATCGTCCAGCTCGAATTCCAGCTCGGGCGGCAGCAGGGGCAGCAGGTCTTCAAGATCCTGGCTCAGGTAGCCATCGTCATCGAGGGCTTCGACCAGAAAGCGCACCAGCGCCCGGTCCCGGTCGGAAAGGGGGGTCAGCGAGATCTGGGCGTCCAGGTGGTCGCGCAGGGACGGGACGGCCGCCTGGAACTCCTGGAAGTCGGAATCATCGTCATCGTCACGCTGGTTGCCACCGCTGCCGGCGGCCATCCATTCGCCCGCCTCGCCGCTGTTGTCGAAATCCCGGTCGGGCTCACGTTCTCGGTCGGACTCGCGGGATTGCTCCTGATCCCGCTCATGGGCCGCCTCACTGCCTGCCGGCGCCATCGGGCTGGGGGCTTCGACGCGTGAGGAGCCGAGATCACCTTCGGGTTCCTCGCGCTCGAGCATCGGGTTTTCCAGAAGGATCTTCTCGATCTCCTGGTTGAGCTCGAGGGTCGATAACTGCAGCAGCTTGATGGACTGCTGCAGTTGCGGCGTCAGCGCGAGATGCTGGGAGAGTTTGAGCTGGAGGCTGGGCTTCATGAGTCGTGTGAGACCTTAGAGCCGGAAATGCTCGCCGAGGTAGACCTGACGGACCTGTTCGTTGTGGACGATTTCCTCGGGCCGGCCGCTGGCCAGCACTTCGCCGGCGTTGATGATGAAGGCGCGGTCGCAGATGCCGAGGGTTTCGCGGACGTTGTGATCGGTGATGAGGACGCCGATACCCTTGTCTTTCAGGAAGCGGATGATCTTCTGGATGTCGATGACGGCGATCGGATCGACGCCGGCGAAAGGTTCGTCGAGGAGGATCAGCCGCGGATCGGTGGCCAGGGCGCGGGCGATCTCGCAGCGGCGGCGTTCGCCACCCGACAGGGAAATCGCGGTGCTGTCGCGCAGGTGCTCGATGCCGAGTTCGTTGAGCAGTTCTTCGAGGCGTTCGCCGATCTGGGCGCGGGAAAGCTTTTGCAGTTCCAGCACCGCCTGGATGTTCTCGGCCACCGTGAGGCGGCGGAATACGCTCATTTCCTGGGGCAGGTAAGACAGGCCCATGCGCGCGCGCTGGTGGATCGGCCGGTGGGTGAGCACCTGGTCGTCCAGCGTGATCTCGCCGCCGTCGGCAGCCACCAGGCCGACGATCATGTAGAAGCAGGTAGTTTTGCCGGCGCCATTGGGGCCGAGAAGGCCGACGACTTCGCCGCTGCCGACGTCAAAAGAGACGTCGTGAACGACGGTGCGGGCCTTGTACTTCTTGCGCAGGTTGCTGACTTTAAGCAGGCTCATCGCCGGGTTGTTCTTTCAGGACTCTACGAATGATATCGGTTGAAAAGCCGCGGCCTTGAAGGAATCTCGCCTGTTTTGCCCATTCTCGCGCGTCTGCGGGTGTCGTGGCGAACTTTCGGCGGTACACGTCCCTGGCGCGTGCCAGTTCGCTGTCGCCGCAGCTTTCCTCGATGGCCTCGCCGATCAGTGCCGCACTGACGCCGCGTTGCGCCAGTTCGCTGCGCAAACGGGTGGCGCCAAAGCGGCGGGCCTTGGTGCGCACGAAAGCCTCGGCAAAGCGGGCATCGGAAAGCAAACCGAGCTCGACCAGTCGGTCCAGCTCGGCGTTGACCTCGTCTTCGGTGCCGAGTGGCCCCAGCTTGCGGGCCAGTTCGGTGCGGGAGTGTTCCCGCATGGCGAGGCAGCGCAGGGCCCGGTCGTGCATGTTCATGGCCATTCCGGGTGTCCTGCTTCTGCCTGCCGGGGGCTTCAGGCCGCGCTGGCGGCCACCACCGGCGCCAGAACAACGGCCATTTCGGGCAGTCCGGTGGCGACGCGGATCTTGTTTTCAATCTCGCGGGCGATGTGCGGATTGGCCTTCAGGTATTCCCGCGAGTTGTCCTTGCCCTGGCCGATCTTCTCGCCGTTGTAGGCGTACCAGGCACCGGACTTGTCCACGAATTTGTGCACCACGCCGAGGTCGATGATCTCGCCCTCGCGGGAAGTGCCTTCGCCGTACAGGATGTCGAAAATGGCTTCGCGGAACGGCGGGGCGACCTTGTTCTTGACGACCTTGACCTTGGTTTCGGAGCCGATCACTTCGTCGTTCTTCTTGATCGTGCCGATGCGGCGGATGTCGAGGCGCACGGAGGCGTAGAACTTCAGCGCGTTGCCGCCGGTGGTGGTTTCCGGGCTGCCGAACATCACGCCGATCTTCATGCGGATCTGGTTGATGAAGATGACCAGCGTGTTGGTGCGCTTGATGTTGGCGGTGAGCTTGCGCAAGGCCTGCGACATCAGGCGGGCCTGCAGGCCGGGGAGCTGATCGCCCATCTCGCCTTCGATTTCGGCCTTCGGGGTGAGGGCTGCCACCGAGTCGATGACGACTATATCCACACCGCCGGAACGGACCAGCATGTCGGCGATTTCGAGGGCCTGTTCGCCGGTATCGGGCTGCGAAATGAGCAGTTCGCCGACGTTCACGCCGAGCTTCTGGGCGTAGGTCACGTCAAGGGCGTGTTCTGCGTCGATGAAGGCCGCGGTGCCACCGAGCTTCTGCATTTCGGCGATGACCTGGAGGGTCAGCGTGGTCTTGCCGGAGGATTCCGGTCCGTAGACTTCAACGACCCGGCCGCGCGGCAGGCCGCCGATGCCGAGGGCAATGTCGAGGCCCAGGGAGCCGGTGGAGACGGCCTGGATGTCGCTTTCGACCTCGCCGTCGCCGAGGCGCATGATCGAGCCCTTGCCGAACTGCTTTTCGATCTGCGAAAGCGCAGCGGCGAGGGCCTTGGCTTTGTTGTCATCCATTTGTCTTGATCCTTTAAAACAGGGTTTTTGGAATTATGGCACAGAGTTTGCGTGCGGGTGGACGCGCGTGCTGATAGCCTTTTTCCGATGGGGCTGAGCGGCGCGATAGCTGTTATTTTATACAGCTTCTGTCGCAGGTCCACTCAAATCGGCCAATCCCGGATTTTGCCTGTCTGTCAGGGGTAGCGGCGGAGGATTTCTTCAAGGGCGAAGATGACGGCCTGGCGCCGCACAGCCTCCCGGTCGCCGGTGAAATGACAGGTGGCTGTCTGGGGCGCTTCGCCGCTGCGCGCCCAGCCGAAGCACACGGTGCCGACCGGTTTGTCCTTCGATCCGCCGCCCGGGCCGGCAATGCCGGAGATGGACAGGGAAATGTCGGCTTCCGAACGCTCCAGGGTGCCTTTGGCCATTGCCGCGGTGGTTTGCTCGCTGACCGCACCGTAGCGGGCGAGGGTCATCGGCGAGACGCCCAGCAGGGCGCACTTGGCATCGTTGGAATAGGTGATGAAGCCGCAGTCGAACCAGCCCGAGCTGCCGGCGGTGGCGGTGACCACCTCGGCGACCCAGCCGCCGGTGCACGATTCGGCCGTGGCGAGGCGCCAGCCATGGGTGGCGAGGTGTTCGCCAATCTGGCGGGAGAGGGTGTCGAGTTGTGCGTCCATCAGCCGAAGAATCTCACGAGAAGCGCCAGCACCACGAGGGTGTAGCCAGCCGCCAGGATGTCGTCGATCATCACCCCGAAGCCGCCGTGGGCGTGCGCATCCACCCAGCGGATGGGCTGCGGCTTGACGATGTCGAAGAAGCGGAACAGGCCGAAGGCGACGGCCTGCCACAGCAGCGTGTCGGGGGTCAGCCACAGGACCAGCCAGATGGCGACGATTTCATCCCACACGATGCAGCCGGGGTCGGACACGCCGAGGGAGCGTCCGGTGCGTTCGCAGGCCAGGATGCCGAACAGGAAGCTGGCGATCAGCAGGCCGGCGAACAGCGGCTCGGACAGTGGCGCCCGGATGAACGGGAAAAGCAGCCAGCCGGCCAGTGTGCCGGCGGTGCCGGGGCCCTTCGGCCAGAGGCCGGAGCCGAATCCGAGGGCGACAAAATGGGCCGGGTCGGAGAGCAGGAAGCGGAGGTTGGGTTTCATGCGCCCTGGCCGAAGTGGTCGTAGCCGTTGGCGGATACGGTATGCAGGCGGCCGTCGTGGCCACGCAGTTGCAGGGCTTCGGCAGTGTCGGTGAAGTAGCCGATGCGGTGCAGCGGCAGGTCGAGGCGGGCCGACAGGTCGGCCACATCGGTGCGCCGGTCGGCGGGAGCGGCGAACAGCAGTTCGTAATCGTCGCCGCCGGAAGTGCACGCACGCACGGCGCGGACCGGGTCGCCGCAGGCTTCCAGCAGCGCGGCGAGGGGCAGGGCGGCTTCGTCCACCACCGCGCCGACGCGGGACAGTTCGAGAATGTGGTTCAGATCGCCAAGCAGCCCGTCGGAGACGTCGAGCATGGCGGTGGCCAGGCCACGCAGGGCCAGGCCGAGGGCGACGCGGGGCTGCGGACGGTGCAGGGCGGCGAGGCAGTCGTCGCGCCAGGCCGGGGTCAGCACGACTTCACCGCGCAGATGGGCCAGGCCGAGGGCTGCGCGGCCGGGCGCACCGGACACCCACAGGTCGTCGCCCGGACGGGCGCCGGAGCGGGTGACGGCCGCGCCGGTAGGCACTTCGCCGAAGATGGTCGGGCACAGATTGAGCGGGCCGCGGGTGGTGTCACCACCGATGGCGTCGATCTCGAAGGCCTCGCAGCAAGCGAAGAAACCCCTGGCGAAGGCGGCGATCCAGGCTTCGTCAGCGGCTGGCAGGCAGGCCGCCAGAACCACCCAGCGCGGCCGGGCGCCCATCGCGGCAATGTCGGAGACATTCACCGCGAGGGTTTTCCAGCCGAGTCCTTCCGGGTCGGTATCGGCGAAGAAATGCGTGCCGGCCACCAGCATGTCGGTGGAGATGGCCAGCTGCATGCCGGGGCCGGGGCGAATCAGCGCCGCGTCGTCGCCCACCGCCAGGTCGGTGTGGCGGGGCGGGCGGGTGAAATACCGGCGGATCAGGGCGAACTCGGAGGACATTGCGCGGCGAGGTCCGACGGTGAGGGGGGAAAGATCAGGCTTGCTGGTCGCCGTTGCGGGCGGCGCGGCGTTGCTGGGCGTTGGCTTCCACTTCATCGGCACGAACCTGGGCTGCCAGCTTGTCGAGCACACCGTTGACGAACTTGTGCCCGTCGGTGCCACCGTAGCCCTTGGCCAGTTCAATGGCCTCGTTGATGATGACCCGGTACGGGGTCTCGGGGCGATGCAGCAGTTCAAAGGTGGAGATCAGCAGGATGCCGCGCTCGATCGGCGACAGCTCGTTGAGCGGGCGGTCGATGTAAGGGGCGAAGGCGATGTGCAGGTCGCCGGCATTGCTGACGGTGCCGCGCAAGAGGCCCAGGAAGAGTTCCCGGTCGCACTTGTCGAAACCGCCGACATCGCCGAGCTGGCTTTCGATGGTGGTGAGGGCGGCCTGGCTCAGCAGCCACTGGTAAACGCCCTGCAGAGCGAATTCGCGGGCGCGGCGGCGGGGGGACTTGATGGCGGCGCTCATCCCAGGGCCTTCAGCAAACGGGCCATTTCGACGGCCGCCTGGGCGCAGTCGGCACCCTTCACCTGCATGCGGGCCAGGGCCTGGTCGTCGTCCTCGGTGGTGAGGATGCCGTTGGCGATGGGCACGCCGGTGTCGAGGGTCACGCGGGTGATGCCGGCGCCCTGTTCGTTGGAGACCAGCTCGAAGTGGTAGGTCTCACCGCGGATCACCGCACCGAGGGCAACCAGGGCGTCGAAGCGGCCGCTCTTGGCCATGGTCTGCAGCGTGAGGGGAGCTTCGAGGGCGCCCGGCACGGTGGCGATGGTGATCGCGTCGGCGGCAACGCCGAGGCGCTGCAGTTCGGCGGTGCACGACGACAGCAGGCCTTCGCAGACGTCGAGGTTGAAGCGGCACATGACGACGCCGATGCGGAGGCCGCTGCCGTCGAGGCTGGGGGCGATTTCAGGGATGTTGTCGTAACGGGGCATGGGGTGTCCTGGTGGGATGTTCTGGGGCTCAGGCGTCGGGGGCGACGTGGCCGACGACGGTCAGGCCGAAACCGGCCATGCTGGAAATCTTGCGCGGGCTGGCGAGGATCTTCATTCTGCCGACGTTGAGCCCGGCGAGAATCTGGGCGCCGATGCCGAACAGGCGCGGATCCCATTTCTGGGCCGGAAGGTTGGCGTTGTCGCCGGACAGCTGGGCGAGGAGGTCCTGGCCGGTCTGCGGGCGGTAGAGCAGCACGATGACGCCGTGGCCGTGCTCGGCGATGCGCTTGAGGGCGGCATCGACGGGGAAGCTGTGGCGACCGCTGCTCGGATCGAGGAAGTCGAGTACAGAGACGGGTTCATGCACGCGGACCAGGGTGTCCACGTCAGGCTGGATGTCGCCATAGGCCATGGCGAGATGCACTTCGCCGGAGGTCTTGTCTTCGAAGGCGGACAGGCGAAACGGGCCGTACGCGGTGTCGACAGTCTTCTCGCTGACCTTCTCGACCAGCTTTTCGGTGCGCGCGCGGTACTCGATGAGATCGCGGATGGCACCGATCTTGAGGCCGTGGAGCTGGGCGAACTCGATCAGTTCGGGCAGGCGCGCCATGGTGCCGTCGTCGTTCATGATCTCGCAGATCACCGAGGCGGGTTCCAGCCCGGCGATGCCGGCCAGGTCGCAGCCGGCTTCGGTGTGGCCGGCGCGGATCAGCACGCCGCCCGGCTTGGCCATGATCGGGAAGATGTGGCCCGGCTGGACGATGTCGCTGGCCTTGGCGTGGCGGGCCACGGCGGCCTGCACGGTGCGCGAGCGGTCGGCGGCGGAGATGCCGGTGGTAACGCCCTCGGCCGCTTCGATCGACACCGTGAAGGCGGTGCTGAACTGGCTGCGGTTGTCGCGCGCCATGTGGTTGATGCCCAGCTGGCGACAACGCTCCTCGGTGAGGGTCAGGCAGATCAGGCCGCGGGCGTGCTTGGCCATGAAGTTGATGGCTTCAGGCGTGATGTACTCGGCGGCGATGACGATGTCGCCTTCGTTCTCGCGGTCTTCCTCGTCCACGAGGATGACCATCTTGCCGGCCTTGATGTCGGCGATGATTTCCTGAATGGGGGCCAGTGCGCTCATGCGTTTGCTCCTTCGCCAGTGTCACGCCAGGCTTGCATGCGTTCCACGTAGCGGGCGATAAGGTCGATTTCCAGGTTCACGGTGCTGCCGGCGGCGAGGCGCTTGAGGGTGGTGACCTGGACGGTGTGGGGGATCAGATTGATCGAGAACTCGCGGCCGTCGACCCAGTTCACCGTGAGGCTGACGCCGTCGATGGTGACCGAGCCTTTTTTGGCGATGTAGCCGGCGAGGGCGGCGGGGGCGCGGATGACGAGCTCGTGGCTTTCGCCGACGGGCGCGAACTTCACGACTTCGCCGATACCGTCCACGTGGCCGGTGACCAGGTGGCCACCGAGGCGGTCGGCCAGGCGCAGGGCCTTTTCGAGGTTCACCTCGGCGGGCGCGTCGAGGCCGACGGTGCAGTTGAGGGTTTCGCGGGACACGTCGAACTGGACAGTGTTGCCATCGAGGGCAACCACCGTGAGGCATACGCCGCTGTTGGCGATGCTGTCGCCGAGCTGGACATCGTCCAGGTCGAGGGCACCGACATCTACCGTGAGGCGCACGCCGTCTTCAAGAGGCGACACGCTCAGGATGCGGCCGGTGGCGGCAACGATTCCGGAGAACATGGGATGGGCGCTTTTCGAGGGAAAACGCGATTTTAGGCGATTTCCGGCCGGGGCTGGCGGTTTGTGCGGCCGGCCCGACAAGAGAAAAGCCCCTCGCGGGGCTTTCCGTTACGACAGTCGCGTGGGCGCTCGATGCTTAGAGAATCTCGGCGATGTGGTCGCGCTCCTTGAGTTCCTTTTCGAACTGGCAGATTTCCAGGCCCAGCGCGTTGCGCGCCGAAACCATCCCGACCGGCTTGCCATTTTCCACGACCGGCACGTGGCGGAAGCCGCCTTCGAACATCATGTGCAGGGCGTGGGAGAGGGGCTTGTCGGCGGTTGCCGTGAGCAGTTTCTCGGTCATCACCGCGGAGAGCGGGGTCTTGTCCGGATCGAGCCCCTTGGCGACGACCCGGTTGAGCACGTCGCGTTCGGTGAACAGGCCGGTGAGCAGGCCCTTGTCGTCCACCACCAGGATGGCACCGACTTGCTGGTTGGCCATGGCGACAGCCGCCGCGCGTACCGAGGTGTCGGCGAGGGCGGAAGTGATGGTCTGGCCTTCAATGACCTGACGCAGGGTTCTGTTGGGCATCTTTGTCTCCTTTGGGGTTATTTGGGGGATGCGGGAACAGGTACAAAAAAGGGCGTCTATACGCCCTTGACTGAGTTTTCCGGTCAGGTCGCCGTCTTGGGGGCGGCTGGCTTGCTCATGTCCGGTTTGGTGTGCTTGGCGGCGTTTTCGCCACAGGCCTGGGCGCCAGCGGCAAAGCCGAGGGCAAGAGCGAGAAAGAGGGCGATTTTACGGATCATGGCGGGCTCTCCGGAGTGGCTTCGATGTTTAATCATGGAAGGTCTGGCGAGGTTTCGCAAGGGGGTCTTTGTGCATATCTGGCGCGCCTTTCTGTCGGGTCGCGTGGAAAAGCGGGCGTCTTCGGCTTACCATCCACCGACCATCCTTGGTGAATAGCGATCCGGTACGGCAATGAAGGGCACAACGACAAGCGCGATCTCCGACTCCGAAGCCGTCAACCAGCCTTATCTCGTCGTCGTGGGCGGGAACTCGGCAGGGAACCGCGCCGTCCTGGCAAGCCTGCTGAAGGGGCTGGAGCGCCGCGGAACCGTGGCCTTCATCCTGGCCGAGCCGCTGGCCACTGAAGGATTTCCCGATGGCTGTGCCCTCAGCGTTGCGGAGGCCCTCGACGGAGGCATGCCCGAGCCCGATCATCTTTACCTCTGTCCGCCCGAACACGCGTTGCAGATTGGCGCTGGCGGCTTCGAAGTGAGCCTGTTGCCCCGCCTTGCGGGCGGCCGCTCGAATGCCGATTGCCTGTTTGAATCCCTGGCGGCGCGGGAAGGCTGGCGCGCGGTGGGCGTGCTGCTGCCCGGCCAGGATCGTTTTGCCCTGCAAGGCGCCCGCGCGATTGCCGAGGCGGGCGGCGTGCTGCTCGAAGTCTCCGACAACGGGGCCGACGATTCCCCGGCGGCCGTCGCCGCCTGGCTCAACGACATCGACATTCGCCTGGACAGCCTGCTGGTCGCGCGGCAGGCGGAAGAAGAGTCTTCCTTCCGGGCCTTGCTCCATCTGACCTCCCGGGAAACCGGGGTCGACCTGGACCAGTACAAGGAAAGCACCCTGCGCCGCCAGATGCTGCGGCGCAGTCAGGGCCTCGGGTTCGGCACCCTGGGCGCCTACCGGGAATACGTCGCCGAACACCCCGAGGAACTCACGCTGCTGCAGCACAGCTTCATGATTTCCGTTTCGGCCTTCTTCCGCGATGCCTCGGTGTTCCACGAACTGGCCCGCGCCCTGCGCGGGCTGGTGGCCGGCAAGCGTCCGGGGGAATCGGTACGGGTGTGGGTGCCGGCCTGTGCAACCGGCGAAGAGGCTTACTCCATCGCCATCCTGCTCGCCGAAATGCTCGGCGATCGCCTGGGCGTGCGGGAAGTGCGGGTGTTTGCCACCGACATCGACCACGAAGCCCTCGATTTCGCCCGCGCCGGGGTGTATCCGCCGGCCGATCTGGAGAGCCTGGGCAGCGAGCGCCTCAACCGCTGGTTCCGGCCCGAAGGCGCCGGCTGGCGGGTGGGCAAGGCGCTGCGGGAGTTGTGCGTTTTTTCGGCCCACGACCTGACCAGCCATCCGCCCTTCATCCGCATGGATCTGGTGAGCTGTCGCAACATCCTGATCTATTTCAAGCCCCTCCAGCAGCTCGAGCTGATCCGCACCTTTCACTTCGCCCTCAATCCGGGCGGCCTGCTGCTGCTCGGCAAATCGGAATCCACCGGCGCCAGCGGGGCGCTGTTCGAAGTCATCGACCCGGCCGGCAAGCTTTACCGGCGGCGCGCCTCGACCAGCACGCAACCGCACCGCGCGATGCGCTTCGGGATGCCCGAGCGCCCGTTCCGGCCGGCCATCACCAGTCTCGCCGCCGCGCCCCAGCGTGACAGCCTGGTCGAACGCAGCCGGGATGCCATGCTGGAGGCCTACGGGCCGCCGGGCGTGCTGGTCGATGGACGTTTCGAACCGTTGCATTTCTTCGGCGCGTCGCGGCGTTACTTCTCGCTGCCGGTGGCGAATGCCGATTTTTCGGTGTTCGCCCTGTGCCTGCCGGAACTGCGCAGCGAGCTCAAGGCCCTGTGCTACCGAATGCGCCAGGATGCCGTGGACGTCCTGCGTGGCGGCGGTGGTGCCGTGGTGCGCATTGGCGACGAGACCTTGCGGGTGCGCCTGGCCCTGCGTCGCATCCGGGCGGTGGAGGACGGGCCGGACGCGGCCGTGCTGATCAGCTTCGAGGAAACACCGATCCCGTCGTCCGTCGTGCCGGCAGAATTGCGCGACAGCCTGCTGCCCGCCGAAGCCGCCGACGAGATCGCCCGCCTGCGCCAGGAACTGGCCGACACCCGCGAGCACCTGCAGGCGGTGATCGAGCAACTCGAAGCCTCCAACGAAGAGCTGCAATCGCTCAACGAAGAAATCCAGTCGTCCAGCGAAGAGCTGCAATCGTCCAACGAAGAACTGCAGGCCTCCAACGAGGAACTCACCACCCTCAACGACGAACTGCGGGTCAAGTCCCTCGAATACGTCCAGCTCAACACCACCCTCGGCAACATCCAGAACTCCATCCGCACCAGCCTCGTGGTGGTTGGCCGGGACGGGCGGGTAACCCGCTTCAACGAGCTGGCGGGCCGGATTTTCGGGCTGCTGCCCAATGACATCGGCCAGTTCCTGTACGGCGTGCCCTGCCACCTGGACCTGCCCCACCTGCGGGAGTGGGTCGGTGGGGTGATTGCCGACAACGAACCCTTCGTCGAGCACGTGCATCAGCGCGATTTCCACTACCTGATGCAGATCGCCCCCTACCGCAACGAACTGGGGGACAACGCCGGGGCGGTGCTCACCTTCACCGACATTTCCGACCTGCACAAGGCCGAGGAAGCCCACGCCCACAGCGAAGGCCGTTTCCGCCAGGTGTGGGAATCGAGCGTCGAGGGCCTGCTAGTTGTCGATCCGGACGGCATGCTGGTGCAGGTCAATCCGGCCCTCGAAGCCATGTTCGGCTACGCGCCGGGCGAATTGCTCAACGTTTCGGTGGATGTGCTGGTGCCGGATACCCTGCGCGTGGCCCACCAGGGCCATCGCCAGCTGTACCGGAGCGCCCCCGAACAGGCCCAGGTCTTGATGTCGCGGCGCCATTTGCGCGGCTGTCGCAAGGACGGCAGCGAGCTGGCCATCGAAATCAGCCTGAGCAGCCTCAGCATGGACGGCGTCGAACACGTGCTGGCCACCGTCTCCGACGTCACCGAGCGCAGCCTGGCCGAAGAACTTCTGCGCGCCAGCGAACGCCGCCTGCGCATGGCCCTCGACGCGGCCCGTGCCGGGTCGTGGGAGTGGTTTCTCGAAAGCAACAACAACTACTGGTCCGACGAGCTGTGGGGGCTGTACGGCATTCCGCCCCATTCCTGCACGCCGTCCTACGAGGCCTGGCGCGAGACCATTCACCCCGATGACCGCGATCGCATCGCCACCATCGTCAGCGAGGCCAGTGCGAAGGGCGAACAGTTTGAAGCGGAATGGCAGGTCAACCTGCCCCCCGACCAGGCGCCCCGCTGGCTCATGTGTCGGGGCCAGCCCGTTCGCGACGCCGACGGCAAGGTGGGCCGCTACATCGGCATCGTGCTCGACGTCAGCGTCCGCCGCCTGGCCGAAGAGCAGCGCCGGCAAGGGCAGGAGATGCTGGCCACCATTCTCGACAACGCCGGCGCCTGCATCTACATCAAGGACCGCGACTACCGCTACACCTACGCCAACCGCGCCGTCTGCGAGCTGTTCGGGATCACCCGGGAGCAACTCGTCGGGCAGCCCGACGACACCTTCTTCGACGAAAAAACCGCCGTCATGCTGCGCGACAACGACCGCCGCATCATCGAGGGCGGCGAGCGCATCGAAATCGAGGAAACCAACGTCGACCGCCTGTCCGGCGAAGCCCACTGCTACCTGTCGATCAAGCTCCCGCTGCGCCGCGACGATGGCAGCATCTACGCCCTGTGCGGCATCTCGACCGACATCACCGAACGCAAGCGCGCGCTGGACGAACGCCTGGCGGCCGATGCCCGTTTTCGCAGCCTCTTCGAGTCCATGCAGGAAGGCTTCTTCCTGGCCGAACTGATCTACGACACGTTGGGCACGCCGGTGGACTGGCGCTTCCTCGACGTCAATCCGGCCTATTCGCGCATCATGGGGTTGGCGCCAGAGGCCGTGCTGGGCCGGAGCGTGCGCGAACTCTTCCCCGGGCTGGAGGACTTCTGGTTCGATGCCCATGTGCACGCCGCGCTGTCCGGCGAGCATTCCCGCATGGAAGGTTTTGTGGCGGCCACCGGGCGTTACTACGAGAACCACTATTACTCGCCGATCAAGGGCCAGTTCGCCTGTCTGTTCTCCGACATCACCGAGCGCAAGCTGGCCGAGGAACAGCTGCGCATGTTGTCTACGGCGGTCGAACAGAACCCCGGCAGCATCGTTCTCACCGATCTGGACGCCAGCATCCTGTACGTCAACGAGGCCTTCGAGCGCGCCTCCGGCTACACGCTGGACGAAGTGCGCGGCAAGAACCCGCGCATCATGCAGTCCGGCGACACCCCGCCCGAAGTGTTTTCCGCCATGTGGCAAACCGTCAGCCGCGGCGAAGTCTGGCAGGGCGAACTGATCAACCGGCGCAAGAGCGGCGAGCTGTACATCGAGCGTGCGGTGATTTCGCCGGTGCGCCGGGCCGACGGCAGCGTGTCCCACTACCTGGGCATCAAGCAGGACGTCACCGCACAGAAGCGCAACGAGGAAGAACTGGCCCGCCACCGCCATCACCTCGAAAGCCTGGTCGAAGCGCGTACCCGCGAACTGGCCCAGGCCAAGGACGCCGCCGAAAGCGCCAACCGGGCCAAAAGCGCCTTCCTGGCCAACATGAGCCACGAGATCCGCACGCCGCTCAACGCCGTGCTGGGCATGGCGCGCATCATGCAGCGCGAGGGGGTCAGCACGACCCAGGCCGGACAGCTCGGCAAGATCGACAACGCCGCCCGCCACCTGCTGGGCGTCATCAACGACATCCTCGACCTGTCGAAGATCGAAGCCGAGAAGTTCCTGCTCGAAGAAGGCGAGTTCGCGCTGGAGGGCGTGGTTGCCAACGTCGCCTCGATGGTCCATGAGAAGGTGAGCGCCAAGGGCCTGCGCCTGGTGGTGGAAACCGAGAGCCTGCCCTGCCTGGTGCGCGGCGATGCCACGCGCGTGACCCAGGCGCTGCTCAACCTGGCCAGCAATGCAGTCAAATTCACCGAAACCGGCACCGTGACCCTCGGCGTGCACCTGGAAGAACAGCGCGACGGGCGCGTGCTGGTGCGGATCGAGGTGCGCGACAGCGGCATCGGCATTCCGCCGGAAACCCTGCCCAAGCTGTTCCGGCCCTTTGAGCAGGGCGACACCTCGATGACCCGCAAATACGGCGGCACCGGGCTCGGGCTGGCCATCACCCGGCGCCTGGCCGAGCTGATGGGCGGCCAGGCCGGCGCCCGCAGCACCGTGGGCGTGGGCAGCGAGTTCTGGTTCTCGGCCTGGCTGGGCATCGGTCGCCCCATCCAGGGGAATGTCCCCGAGGTTGCCGAGGCGGGTGTCGCCGAGGCCACCCTGAAACGCGACTACGGGCACGTGCACATCCTGCTGGTGGAGGACGAGCCGGTGAATCAGGAAGTCGCCAAGCTCTTCCTGCACGACGCCGGCCTCGACGTGGCGGTGGCCGGCAACGGCGCGGTGGCGGTGGACATGGTCCGCCATTCCGACTTCGACCTGATCCTGATGGACATGCAGATGCCCGAGATGGACGGCCTTGAAGCCACCCGGCAAATCCGCCGGCTGCCCGGCCAGGCGGACACGCCCATCGTGGCCATGACCGCCAATGCCTTCGCCGAAGACCGCGCCCAGTGCATGGCTGCCGGCATGAACGACTTCCTGTCCAAGCCGGTCGAGCCGGACCGCCTCTTCACCACCATCCTGCGCTGGCTGCCCAAGCCCGACAAACCCGCTTAATTAAAGCCCTCCAGCACAATCTTGCCCAGCGCCGTGCCGCTCTCGGCCAGCGCATGGGCTGCGCGCAGGTTGGCCGCGTTGATCAAACCCAGATGCACCTGCGCCGTGCTGCGCACCGCCCCCTGGTCCACCAGATCGGCCAGCGCGTTCAGCAAACGGTGCTGCGCCTCCATGTCGGACGTCTGGAACAGCGAGCGCGTGAACATCAGCTCCCAGTGCAGGCTCAGGCTCTTGCGCTTGAGCAGGCGCACGTCGATCAGCTCCGGGTCGTCGATCAGCGCCAGCTTGCCCTGCGGGGCGAGCACATCCACCAGTTGCACAAAGTGCTTGTCGGTGTGGGTCAGGCTGATCACCTGGTCCACCGGCGGCAAATCGAGCGCCGCCAGTTGCGGCGCAAAGGCCTCCCGGTGGTCGATGACATGATGGGCGCCCAGCTGTGTCACCCACGCACGGCTTTCCGGGCGTGACGCCGTTGCCACCACGGTAAGGTCGGTACGCTGGCGGGCCAGCTGGATCAGGATCGAACCCACCCCGCCCGCCGCGCCCACAATCAGCAGCGTGCTCGGCCGCCCGTGGCCGGCCAGCGGCACCTGCAAGCGGTCGAACAGCAATTCCCACGCGGTAATGCCGGTCAGCGGCAGGGCCGCCGCATCGGCTGCCGACAAAGTCGTCGGCTTGCGGCCGACGAGGCGTTCATCCACCAACTGGAATTCCGCATTGCTGCCGGAGCGATCAATGGCGCCGGCGTACCACACCGCATCACCGGGGCGAAACAGGCGCACGTCCGGCCCCACCTCGCGCACCACGCCCACCGCATCAAAACCCAGCACCTTGTATTCACCCTCGGCCGGGGCAGCGCTGCGGCGCACCTTGGTATCCACCGGATTCACCGACACCGCCTGCACCTCCACCAGCAGGTCGCGGCCGCTGGGCACCGGGCGGGGCAGTTCAATGTCGATCAGGGCATCGTTCCGGTCGATGGAACCGGGTTGGCTGTAACCAATGGCTTTCATGGGGCGCATTCCTGGGTAAGGGGGATGGCCGCCAGTGTGGCGCCCGGCGACCCGTTTGATAATTGGGCTAGACTTTGATGAACCATCAAAAAGGCTTTGAGAATGATCCACTTTGCCGATGTGCAGCTCTTCATCCGCGTCAGCGAACTGGGCAACATCAGCGCCGCCGGCCGCACCCTCGGCATGAGCCCGGCCGCCGCCAGCGCCGCCCTCAAGCGCCTCGAAAAGCGCGTGGACAGCCAGCTCTTCGAGCGCTCCACGCGCTCCCTGCGCCTCACCCAGGCCGGCGAGAACTTTCTCGGCAGCTGCGTGCAATCGCAACAGGTACTCGAAGAAGGCCTCGCCGCCCTCAAGGCCGGGCGCGAACAACTCTCCGGCGAGATCCACCTCGGCGTGCCCTCCGACCTCGGCCGCGACCGCCTCGACACCCTGCTCGAACCCTTCCGCCAGCGCCACCCGCAACTGCGCCTCGTCATGCACCTGTCGGACGGCCTCATCGACCTCTACCGCAACCCCATCGACCTCGTCCTGCGCTACGGCCTCTCGCAGGACTCCAACCTCATCGGCCGCAAGCTGTGCGACAACACCCGCGTGCTCGTCGCCTCGCCCGACTACCTCGCCCGCCATGGCCAGCCCGGCAGCGTTGAAGAACTGGCCCGCCGCAACTGCATCTGCTTCTACCGCAACGGCGAACTGTTCAACCGCTGGCGCCTCTTCCACCAAGGCCAGCAACGCGAAGTCACCGTCAGCGGCGACCGCGCCGCCGACGACGGCGCCCTGGTGCGCCACTGGGCCGTGCAAGGCCACGGCATCGCCTACAAATCACGGCTCGATGTAGAGGGCGATCTGCAAGCCGGGCGGCTGGTGGATCTGTTCCCGGATGCGCGGGGCGAGCCGTCGCCGCTGTATGTGGCGTATCCGAGCCGGAGGTATCAGCCGGCACGGATCAAGGTGTTGTTGGGGTATTTGGAGGGGGTGTTTGGGGGAGGAGCGATATCCGACAAGCTGCGGTGCGGTGCAGGAGAGCTGTCGGGAACTCTCCTGTCGAACCATTAAGTTGGACTTAACAGGGTGATGCAAAACTATTTTGCGCCGTCATAAACGATGTTTTCGGGGGTCTCTTCACCCCTACCGCCTCGAAAAAAATGGCATACAGGCTGTTCTGAGAGGTCGTCATATTTTTTCGGGTCTGTATTTCTACTTTTGCATCACCCTGTTAACAGTTGCTTCTACCATCCGTTAATTTGTGCAAGCGGATCCTTGATCCTGTATGCCGACGTTCGTTTGATGATTCAACGTTATGGACCTTGGCCTGGATCGCTAAAGCACTAAAGGCTTGTACATGCCCAGCAGTCAGCTACTTCTTTAAGTGTCGGTTAGTGGCACACCATGGGCATGCTGGATTCCTCGGGACATCAATTGCATTAAAAGTTTTTGTTTTTGAATTAAACTCAATCCGTTTATTCGTCTGCAGCAGAAAGTTATTTGCCCCAACAATAACCTTGATGGCATCAAGCGAAGCCAGGCTGGCAGCAATCCCAGAAAGTGGGGAGAATGAACCGAGCTTTCTATTTTCTCTATCTAGACGCCTAATTCCAAGAAACTCAATGGCGTTGATTTCAGTGAGTTTTGAGTCAAAACATTTATAGCATGCTGTTTCGTATGGGATTATCGTCTGCCCTATTAGGGTTAGATGAAGGTTGTAGCCCCCGCCAACAATATGAGGGATTGTGTGACTCATGGCATATTCAGACACAATGGAGCTTGTGTAATCAACGCTGGGTTCGTCTGCGCAATTAATAATTAAATCAACATCTGTTGGGAATTCTTGGCTTAGAAAAAAATCTTTATTAAGGGGGTATTCTATTTTTTTGATTATCGCATGAGGTGAAATTTCTTTGATTTTCCGTTCCAAACATGTTGTCTTTAACTCTCCAATATTCGACTCGCTGTATGCTTGTCGATGAATGTTGCTGACATCAACCTTGTCTGGATCAACTAGGATAAATTTCTTAACCCCAGCTCTTGCAAGATATAGGGAGATATGGCTTCCGACGGCTCCAAGCCCAATAATGGCTACCTGTGATTTTGAGATTTTTTCGAGGGCACCAATTACATCGCTAGTTCTATGGAAAAAATCTTCTAGTAAATTTAATAGTCGGTAATAGTATGAAATATACTCCGTGGTGTAATCTAGATCGTGTTCAATTAAGACAAAGTTATCACGAAGAAAAAGAGCGATTTTTTCAATCTGATCGGGCGGAGTTTTCGGAAGCAACTGACATATGTAATCCAGAGAGTTTTTTCCGTTAAAGTTCCGTAGAAAATCAATGACTCCGTCAGGTTTCATTTTTAATGAAACGCTAGTTCTTGTATTGGCCCGAAAAAATTCAATAGTGTTTTGATTGGCAACAATGCCAATGCTTTGACGAAGTCTAAATTTTGTCGTTGCAAACACAACAATTCTCCTGTTTTTGCATCTCAAATTCGGTCGTGAATCCAGAGTTGATTAGATACTCATATCTGACGGTATTGAAATTAATGGATGAGTCACCGGAAATGAATTCTAGAATTCTCAATGAAGCCAAGTTCGCCGAAAAGGCGCTCAGTGCGACAAATCCACCAGAGCCTCCTGCGATATAGTTATTCGTAGTCTCAAACGAAATATTCTCATCGCTGTCCTCGATAGAGGAGTACGTGGGCTTCCAGTTTTCAAGTGCGACTGAGAAGGTTTTTTGTGCACAATCAATACAGGGGGTGAAAGGGGGGAAAATTAGTTCGCCAGAGCTCATTAAGTGGGCATCAAAACCACCTGCAACATAAAAAGGAATCTCCTGTTGATGTAAGTGCCTTCCAATCTTCAGTGAGGTGTGACCAATGTAAGGTTCGTCGCATGTGTTGATAACCAAACTTGTATTTTTTGGAATCCATGATGATAGATCTGTGTGGGGGAGTAACTGCTCGTTGATGGTGGAGATATTTATGTTGCTGTCGATAGTATTCAGAAAGGCAGCTAAAACGTCAGTTTTGTAATTGCCTATATCTTTGCGCGTTGAGTAGGTGTCGCACACCAAATTTCCTTCTGCAACTCGCTTGTAATCGATCAGTAAAAACTCTCCCACTCCCGCCCTCCCCAGAATCTCTGCAATAGAACCTCCGACTGCGCCACATCCAAATATTGTTACATGCTTGCTTTTTAGTTGTTCCTGCGTTGAGTGCCCCGGTCGGTCTAAAATCAAATCATCGAAATATGCTATCTGCCGCTTATATCTCTGGTTTTCAGGAGGGCGTTCCGTGAAGTTTACTATCAAGCGTTGACTGCTAAGAAATTCAATTAAACTGGCTGCTGAGTCATTGTCAAAATTACCAAGTTTACTCAAAATATCTACTGTTGTTGTTTTTCCATCAAGCAAAGCCAAGAATTCTGCCACTCCTTTTCCAGCAATAATTTCAATTCTGTCGCGCGTAGTCATTTTGTGGAAGATAATTAAAACTTTGTCCGGAGACTCGGTTTCTGAGACAAACACATCGATTGATTCTTTTAGTTTATAGGTTTCGTTGAGCATAAAAAAACCGCTCTTTTTACAGAGCGGTCCTTTGATAGTAAATGGTAATTTATTAGTACTGCAGTAAGCCAGTATTAACTTCCAGATATTGATCCCATGCAGCCTGAGACGCTTGATCAATACGGGACTTACAACCCCCGGAACAAATGGCGGTGCAGCAGCCACTCGAACCTCCCGATGTACAACCCGCGGAATATGTCTTACCTGTCATATCATTCTGGGTAACTTCAAAAGTCAAATCTAAACTTCCCATCATCACTTCTCCTATGCGTTTTAACGAGAACTAAAGAATGCAAATTTAGGCTTTCTGATAATTTTCTTTACGTACACTGAATCTACCTTAATCTTCGCATAAGTCACCATTCATGTACAGATCAGCCGCGCTTCCCACTCCTATTTTCCGACAACAACTTAGGGGCGCCTCGAAAAACCTCGACTCGCCCACTCTTGATAAAATTGCATCGTTCTGAATCCGCCCCGAGCCGACTCCGATGAAACCGCGCAGCGCCATCAAGACCGACCTGTTCGCAGACGAACATCACCGCAAGAAGATCGATACCCTGGGCGATCCGCTGGTCGAGATCGAGTCCTACATCGACTTCGTGGCGCTGGCGGCCGAGGTCGATCGCATCGCGCCCCGGCCGGTCAGCCCCCAGGGTGGCCGCCCGCCGTACCCGACCGAGACGATGGTGCGCATCCTGGTCCTGAAGCGGCTGTACAACCTGTCGGACGAGCAGATGGAGTACCAGCTGCTTGATCGCATGAGCTACAAGCGCTTCTGCGGGCTGGCGAACGCAACGAACATTCCCGACCGCACCACGGTGTGGACCTTCGAGAACCGCATCGGCGAAGCCGGCGCAAAGGCGTTGTTCGACGGCGTCTCGGCGCAGCTGCTCAAAAAGGGCTTCATCGCCCGCGGTGGTCAGATCATCGACGCGACCCTGGTGCCTGCGCCCAAGCAGCACAACAGCCGGGGCGAGAAAGCGTTGATTGAGCAAGGCGCGATGCCGGCCGCCTGGAAGCCCGCCAAGCGGCGCCAGAAGGACCTCGACGCCACCTGGACCAAGAAACACGGCAAGAGCCACTTCGGCTACAAGCTCTCCATCAACGTCGACATGAAGTACAAGATCATCCGCAAGATCGAGACCGACACGGCCAGCACGCACGACAGCCAGCACTTCGACAACGTGTTCGATACGGCCAACACGAGCCGGGACGTCTATGCCGACCGGGGCTATCCGTCGGCGGAGCGGGAAGCCTGGCTGAAGGAAAACGGTTTCCGCAACCAGATCCAACGCAAGGGCCATCGCAACAAGCCACTGTCCGACTGCCAGCAGCGACGCAACAAGCGCATCGCCAAGACGCGTGCGCGGGTCGAGCACGTGTTCGGGGCCATCGAGCAGATGGGCGGCAAGTTGCTGCGCACCATCGGCCGGGCGCGCGCGAACTTTGCGATGACGATGATGGCGGCCTGCTACAACCTGAAGCGGCTGGTCTATCTCCAGAAGGCCGGAATCGAGGCCTTCTGACGCCAGAAATTGGCCGAATCGCCGCTGCCCGAGGCGATTCGAGGCAAAAACGGGACGGCGCTGCCGGCGACGGCGGTTATGTGCCGAAGAAACTGATCAGAATTCGATCGTGATCAGCATTGCGCGGTGGGATTTACTGAAAACCTCGGGTTATTCGAGGTGCCCTTAGGGACGTTCTGATTGCGGAGTACATCGGTGTGGTTGTCACCTGAGTCTGCTGCCAAAGGCTGACCTTGTGATTGGTGATCTCGGTCGCCAGATTTTTTGCAGCAATGGTCAGGGTGGGCAGAAAGTCGGCCAGGGGACGGGTTTTAGTAATGCCGAAACGGTCTTTCATGGCCTGGGTGGTATGGCCGCCGAAGAGCGCCGCATCTCCCCTGGAACGGATACGTCCGAATCCGGCATCGTCGACGCCACGTTCGTAGATGTTCTGTGAAAGCGTCTTTTCCGATTCACGCAGGCGCCCGCGGGCATCCAGCCGGGCCTGCAGGCGCATGCGGTCTTCGATCAGTTCCTGCTTGCGTGTCTGGGTGGCAAAGTAGCTTTGGGCAAAAGCGATGGGTTCCTTGCGCGGGTCGCCGTTCTGGGCGATCAGGTAACAGGCGTAGCGGGTGAGCATGAAGTCATCAATCGCTCGTTCGGCGCTGCTACCAAGTTTGACCATTTTCGTGACGCCACGAAAATGGTCATCTGCCGCGTAACCCGTTGTTTTGCATGAATCAATGGCGCGCTTGATCGCGGTCTGGAAGTTCTCCCAGCGGGCGTATCCGAGTGGTTCCATGATGTCCCGGGCAAACCAGAACTCAATGTCCTCGTCCGGGGTGCGCTGGCTTAGCGCATCAAAATGATTCTTCAATAGTTGGATGGCGCCGGATTGCATGGTGCTCCCTTGTCTCTTATCCCCTGCTGCTACGCAGCCCGGCCCCAATCCTACGCCTCGCCCCCCATGCCTTGCCAATGCCAGATTGGTAATAGTTCACTTTTCAAACGCCGCCGATTCGGGTAGTTGAGCAATGCATGTTGCCCTTTTGTCATAACGCTATGTAATATTCCGCCCGGCGCCGAGGCCCGGGTGGATTCGCCTCCCGGCTTCCGGCGCCTTAGTCAATTTACTTATCCGGAGTGATGCCATGTCCCAGAACCTGATTTCCCTCGAACTGTCCGCCGAGTCCCTCACCAAGCTCGATCAGGCGATTGCCACGATTGAGGAGGTGTTTGCGCCTTTCTTGTCGCTTTCGACCGAGGAGGTGCGGGGGCTGGCGAAGATGGGTGACAAGTCGGAGCAATTCTGTCGGCAGACGGCGCTGGTGCTGGAGCAGAACCAGGAGATCCTGCCGTCCACTTTCTATCTGGGCGAAATGCACAAGGACATTGCGGCTTTCGATGCCTTGCGGCAGCGCCTGGTGCGGCTGCGCGGGGTGTTGGCGAAGGGGGAGGACACGGGGCTGGCGCTGGGCAGCGATATTTTTACGGCGGCACTGGAGGGCTATGCGCTGATGAAGATGTACGGCAAGGCCGAGTGGCTGGATGAGTTGCGGCAGGCGATGGCCGTGCGTAGCCCGGGGCGCCCGCGCAAGCCGTCGGCTGCGGCAGTCTGATTGCCGGATGGGGTGGCGGGGCGCCCGATTGGTGCTCCGTGCTGGATTAATGGATGAAAATCGGGGATTTATCTATCGGCGGCGTCGTTTTTTCCCCGATTTTCGTGGATTTAATATGAGCGGGTGGGGATTAAACGATGATTTTTGATATTAAATCCCCGGCGCGGATGGATTTATCCCGACCGGCTCATGATTTTTCCCCGAGGGGGATGGATTTATTATCGGCGGAGCGGGATGTTTTATCGGCCGGTGGGGATTTTTGGGTGGGGGAGGTCGTTTTTTTGGGTGTGGAGGGGGTTTTGCGTGGGGTGTCGGGCGTGCTAAAGTTGGTTTACTACAAATGTGGTAAAGGAGCCTTGCATGTCTGCCACTACGTCGATCAGGATTGATCAAACGCTTTACGATCTGGCTAAAGCCGATGCGGCTGCCGAGCATCGGACGATTGCGGGTCAGGTTGAGTTCTGGGCCCGGCTCGGGCGCGCGGCCCTCGATAACCCGGATTTGCCGGTGAGTTTCATTGCCGAGTCCTTGATGTCGATGGCTGAACCCCGGGAGCACACGACTCCCTTTGTGCCGAGGCCCCGTACCAAATGAGTTACGAGGTGCGGCAAACACGCCGCTTTGCCAGGCAGTACAAGAAGCTGCAGGACAATGTTGCCGCCGATGTAGATTCAGCCGTAGGCGCTGTGGCTGCGAATCCGGGAGCAGGGGAGCGCAAGAAGGGCGATCTGGCGGATCTGTTGGTCTACAAGTTTCGTAGCCAGGGGCAGCTCTATTTGCTGGGCTATACGCTCGATGACGAGGTTCGGCTGGTTTATCTGGAAGCCGTCGGGCCGCATGAGAATTTCTATCGGGACATCAAGCGGGGGTGAGGGGCCGGGCTTGTCCTTGCGGAGATTGCCCTGCACAATCTCCGTATGAATTGCGGAGATAAACTTTACCTGTGGCAGGAGCCCGACTGGCCGGTTTGGCGTTATGACTTGGCGGCGCTTGCCGACCCCTTGATCAAGGTCAGTCACGCGCAGGGACGGTTGCTTGGGCGTCTGGCCGATGTGGGCCTGGCCTTGCGTGATCAGGCCAGTCTGGCGGCCCTCACCGAAGACGTGGTCAGGACCAGCGAGATAGAAGGCGAGCTGCTCAAGGTCGAGTCGGTGCGCTCTTCCATTGCGCGGCGGCTCGGGGTGGATATTGGCGCGCTTGCGCCGGTGGACCGTCACGTCGAGGGCGTGGTCGAGATGGTGCTGGACGCCACCGGGCGGGGCGATGCGGCGCTAACCGAGGCGCGTTTGTTCGGCTGGCACGCGGCCTTGTTTCCCACGGGCTATAGCGGCCTTTCGCCCATCCGTGTGGGGGGCTGGCGCGATGATGCCAATGGCCCGATGCAGGTGGTTTCCGGCCCCCTGCATCGCCAGCGTGTTCATTTCGAAGCGCCGCCGGCTGCGCAATTGCCGGCCGAAATTGCCCGCTTTCTGGCATGGGCCAACGGCACCACGCCCGAGCCTCTGCTGCTCAAGGCCGGGCTGGCCCATCTGTGGTTCGTAACGCTGCACCCTTTCGATGACGGCAATGGACGCATTGCCCGTGCAGTGGGCGACTGGCTTCTGGCCCGCGCCGATGGCAGCCCGCAGCGCTTTTACAGTCTGTCGGCGCAGATCCAGCGGGAGCGCAAGGACTATTACGCCATCCTTGAGCACACCCAGAAGGCGACGCTGGACGTCACGGCCTGGCTGGCGTGGTTTCTGGAGACATTGCTCCGCGCCGTCGACAGCGCCCAGCACACACTGGACGCGGTGCTGATGAAGGCGCACTTCTGGCAGCGCTGGGCGGGCACGCCGCTCAACGAGCGCCAGTCAAAGTTGCTCAATCGCCTGCTCGACGGTTTTGACGGCAAGCTCAGCAGCAGCAAATGGGCCGCCATTGCCAAGTGTTCGCCCGACACCGCGCTGCGCGATATCAACGAATTGATTGCCCTCGGCATCCTCCACAAGACTCCGGGCGGGGGGCGCAGCAGTGCGTATTCCTTGTATGCGGAGCGTGGGGTGTCGGACTGAAGTCCGACCCACAGGGGAATGGGGCGAGGAGAGGCGATTTGTCGGCCTTCCGTTGAGCGCAGCGGGGCTTTGTGTGTTGAGCAACAGACCCGCCCGGTTTTTGCCGTGACGATGGACTGGCTCCTTAAACCACCTTTGAAGGATTCCGTCATGAGCGAAAAAACCGCCAGCGTGCATTGGGAAGGGTCGGGCAAGAAGGGCCTGGGCCAGATCAGCACCGAAACCGGGGCCCTTCAGGGCTATCCCTACGGCTTCGCCAGCCGTTTCGAGGACGACCGCAAGGGGACGAACCCCGAAGAGATACTGGCCGCTGCGCATGCGGCGTGTTTCACGATGGCGTTTTCGTTTGCCTGCGACAAGGCCGGCTTTGCCACCGGCTCATTGGATACGCAGGCCAGCGTGCGCCTGGTGCCTGAGGGCGACGCCTTCGTGATCGACCGCATCGCCCTCACGCTGAAGGCCAGCGTGCCCGGCATTGACGAAGCCCGTTTCCAGGAGATCGCCGCGTCGGCCAAGCGCGACTGCCCCCTGTCGAAGGCGCTGGCAAGCGTTGCCGAGATCAGCTTGCAGGCCACGCTCGACAACGCGGGAGCATGAGCCATGCCGCAAAAAGCCTGGAGCGCCAAGCGCGAACGTCAGTACGCCCACATCAAGGAAAGCCTGCTTGAAAGCGGCAAGCCCGAGTCTCTGGCCGAGGAGATCGCGGCGCGGGTGGTCAATAAGGAACGGGCGCAGCACGGTGAATCGGTAAGCGCCAGCGCGTCGTCCATCAACGACATGTCTTCGGCGCGGCGCGGCGGTTTGCGCTCCCACCAGGGGCCGGGTGGCCGAACCGTGCTTCAGCTTCGCAACGAGGCCCGTCAGCGCGGTATCAAGGGGCGTTCTGCGATGAACAAGGCGCAGCTTGAAGCTGCGCTGGCGGGATGACTACGCCGACTTAGCGGTATCAGGTCGCCTTGACGTTGGGGTTGTCGCTGAGCAGCACAAACTCCATGCTTTGGCCGTCCAGCGCGTCAATGTGGCCTTTTTCGATGTCGTATACCCAGCCGTGCAGATTCAGCCGGTGTTGCGACAGGGCTACCGCTACGGAAGGATGGGTGCGGATATTGGACAGTTGGGCGATCACGTTTTCACGCACCATGGCATCCGCCTTTTCCTGCTGCGTTGCGTATTCCCGGCCAGCGACAATGGCCTTGGCGCTATCGGAATAACGCAGCCAATGGGCAACCGCCGGCAGGTGATCGATGCACTGGCAACTGGAAATGGCCGCCATCGCGCCACAATTGGAGTGGCCGCAGATAACGATATCGGTCACTTTCAACACGGAAACGGCGTATTCCACCGTAGCCGACACCCCGCCCGGCTCGGGGCCGTAGCAGGGAACGATGTTGCCGGCATTGCGGATCACAAAGAGATCGCCGGGCTCTTGCTGGGTCAGCAGTTCAGGTACCACCCGGCTGTCGGAACAGGTGACAAACAAGGCCTTGGGGCTTTGCCCGCCCGCCAGTTGTTTGAAGAAGTCCGAGCGCTCCGGAAAAACGTCGCTTTGGAACTTCAGAAAGCCATCGATAATTTTCTGCATGGTTGATCTTTTTTCAATGGATTAAACAAACTTCGGACGGTGGCGATTGTAGTCATACATCCACCGCGTGGAGAAGAGCCGAACCACCACCTATCCAATGACCGATTTGCCCCGTTCGTGTTCCCCGCCAGAAGCCGGTCGTATCCAGCGCCAGAAAATGGCTGTGGATCAGGCGGCCTGGCTGCGCTGGTTACCGGGGCTGTACGTTCTGCGTCACTACGAAGCGGCGTGGCTGCGCCATGACCTCGTGGCCGGGCTGGTGCTCACCACCGTACTCGTCCCGGTGGGTATTGCGTATGCCGTAGCCTCGGGTCTGCCGGGCATCTACGGCCTCTATGCGACCATCTTTCCCTTGCTGGCCTATGCCTTGGTGGGGCCCAGCCGAATCCTCGTACTGGGGCCGGACTCCTCATTGGCTGCGCTCATTCTGGCGGTTGTTCTGCCGCTTTCGGGCGGCGATCCGCTGCGTGCCGTCGCGTTGGCCGGGATGATGGCGGTCACTTCCGGCGTGTTATGCATCCTGGCCGGCATCGCGCGCCTGGGCTTCGTCACCGAACTGCTGTCCAAACCGATTCGCTACGGCTACATGAACGGTATTGCGCTGACGGTCGTGATCAGCCAATTGCCGGCGCTGTTCGGGTTTTCGGTCAAGGCCGATGGTCTGATGGCCAAGGCCTGGGCATTCGGTACGGCGGTGCTCGCCGGCAAGACGAACTGGACCGCGCTGGCGCTGGGCGTCGCTACGCTGGCCGTAATCCTGCTGCTCAAGCGCAGCCAGCGTCTGCCGGGGGTGCTGATTGCGGTGCTGGGCGCCACGATCATCACCGGCACCATGGATCTCGCGGCGGGCAGCGGAGTCGCGGTGCTGGGGTCGCTGCCCCAGGGCTTGCCTGTCCTCTCGTTTCCTTTGATCAGCTATGCCGACATCGTTCCGGTGCTGCTGGGCAGCGTCGCCGTTGCGCTGGTGTCGTTTGCCGACACCAGCGTGCTGTCGCGTACCTATGCGGCCAAGAGCGGGAGCTTTGTCGATCCGAATCAGGAGATGGTGGGCTTGGGGGTGGCCAACCTTGTCGCCGGTCTGTTCCAGGGCTTTCCGGTCAGCGCGAGTGCCTCGCGCACGCCCGTTGCCGAGGCGGCCGGCGCCAGGACGCAATTGTCTGGTGTGTTCGGTGCGCTGGGCGTTGCCGCGCTGCTCGTCACTGCCCCCGATCTGCTCAACAATTTGCCGACGACCACGCTGGCGGCCGTGGTCATTGCCTCCGCGATTGGTCTGATCGAGATTGCCGACCTGCGCCGCATCTACCGCATTCAACGCTGGGAGTTCTGGCTGTCCATCGGCTGCCTTGCCGGGGTTGCCGTATTCGGCGCGATTGAGGGTATCGGCCTGGCCATCGTGATGGCTGTGATCGAGTTTCTTTGGGATGGCTGGGGCCCGTATTCTGCCGTCCTCGGTCGGGCCGATGGCGTCAAGGGTTATCACGACATCACCCGTTATCCCGACGCCCGCGTCATCCCCGGCCTGGTCTTGTTTCGCTGGGACGCGCCGCTGTTTTTTGCCAATGCCGAGTTGTTTCAGAATCGCGTCCTCGATGCCGTGACGGCGGCGCCGACCCCCGTAAGCTGGATGGTCATCGCCGCCGAGCCGGTGACCAGCGTGGACGTTACCGCTGCCGACATGCTCGCCGAACTCGATGCAACCCTGAAAGCTGCGGGGATCAGGCTGTGCCTTGCCGAGATGAAGGATCCGGTCAAGGACAAGCTCATTCGATTCGGCCTCTTCGCCCAGCTGGGCGAAGAGATATTCTTTCCGACGGTGGGTGAAGCGGTAGGCGGGTATCTGGAGACGCATTCGGTGCAGTGGGTGGATTGGGAAGACCGGGCTAAATAGGGCCCGCGCCCTGGGCAATTGAAGTCGCTCCTGCATCCCCCCTCGATCTTGGTATCACCGTGGGTCGGACTTTAGTCCGACAGCACGGGCTCCGCGACCTGAGTCGGACTGAAGTCCGACCCACAAGGGGGCGATGCGCGGATTTACTGTGGGTCGGACTTTAGTCCGACAGCACGGGTTCAGCGACCTGAGTCGGACTGAAGTCCGACCCACAAGGGGTCGATGCGTGGCTTTGCTGTGGGTCGGACTTTAGTCCGACAGCACGGGCTCAGCGATCTGAGTCGGACTGAAGTCCGACCCACAAGGGGGCGATGTGTGGCTTTGCTGTGGGTCGGACTTTAGTCCGACAGCACGGGTTCCGCGATCTGAGTCGGACTGAAGTCCGACCCACGGGGCGTGGCCATCCCCTCTGGTGCGTGTCTTCGCCTGAGCGTAGATTTCCCAAACCCATCTGCGAGGAGATCGCCATGAACCCCATTGTCCGTATCGAAGCCCGCAGTGCCGACCTCGGCGACGGCATGCTCGTGCGTCGCTCCCTGCCCAGTCGCCAGCAGCGCATGGTCGGTGCCTGGTGCTTTCTCGACCATGCCGGCCCGATTGCCTTTGCACCGGGGCACGGCATGCACGTTGGCGCCCACCCGCACATCGGGCTGCAAACCTTCACCTGGCTGATCGAGGGCGAGGTCCTGCATCGCGACAGCCTGGGCAACGAACAAGTCATCCGCCCTGGTCAGGTCAATCTGATGACCGCCGGCCGGGGCATCGTTCATACCGAGGATTCGCTGCACGACGGGCAGGCACTGCACGCCGCGCAACTGTGGATTGCGCTGCCGCCCGACGCACAGGATTGCGCCCCGGATTTTGCGCATTACCCCGACCTGCCGCGCTGGCAGGAAGGCGGTGCCCAACTGACCCTGCTGGCCGGCCGCTACGGCGAGCGCAGCGCTCCGACCCGCCTGTATTCGCCGCTGCTCGGCATGGACATTTCCTGCGCGGAGGCGACGGCGCTCGAACTGCAACTGGCCCCCGATTTTGAATACGGACTGCTGCCGCTGGCCGGGGAGGTCGGCATTGGCGAAGAATGCTTCCGGGCCGACGAATTCGCCTACCTCGGCCGCGGCCGGGATGCCTTGCGCCTGAATCTGGGCGCCGGCGCCCAGGTGCTGCTTCTCGGCGGCCAGCCTTTCGCGCAGCCGGTCCTGATGTGGTGGAATTTCGTCGGCTTCAGCAAGGCCGCCATCGCCGCAGCGCAAGGTCAGTGGAACAGCGGTGATCCCCGCTTCGGCCCGGTCGGCGACGGGCGCGCCCCCCGCCTGGTGCCGCCGCCCTTGCCGTGGGGCGACGGCTGAGGCGGGCGAGGTGTCGCTATTCAAGGATCCGATTGGTCAAGGCACTCAGGGCTGAGTGTTGCCGTCCGTCTTGTATTTCGGCGACCGAGGGCCGTACAACATGCCATTTGGCATGCCGGCGGCGAGTAGGCGATAGCTGGCAACACCCGCAATCGGGTGCGACCGGTTGGTCGAGCTTTCAACGATCTGGCTGATGGCCGCCTGGACGAGCAAACCGACCAAACCACCGCTCGAATTGCGGCCTTCAGCGCTGGACGCCGTGGCTGAACCCGACCACAAGACCTGTTCTGACCGCAGGTCTATCAGACGTGCTTCTGCTGTAACCCGGCTTTCACTGGAGATCACGGCATAACTCGTGCCGTATTGCTTGACGGTTATATACAGCGCGGAATCGGCGCCAAAAATTTCTCGCAATTTCTGAAGCTTGACCCCGTGAATCTCGGCGGGATTGCTCAACCCGTTCTGGCGAAAGGTTTCATCCACCAGGCTTACGGGAAAAACGTAATACCCGGATTCAGCCAGTGGCTGCGTGACCTGCGACAACATGCTGTAGGTGGCGGCGACGTCTGGCGAGTTGTTGAGAGGCGGCAGCACCAGAATGGAAGTCGGGCGGCTTTGCTTGAAGGCCGTATAGTCGTGAGGCTGTCCGCGTGTGGCACACCCCGTGACCAGCGCCGCGAGCAGCATCGTCGTACACGTGGTTTTCACCAAGCGTGCATTCAAAATATCAAATCTCATCCCCGGCCTCTTATTGTGGTTGTTTGAATTTGCGCAATAGGAAATCAATGTACGCAGTGCTTTCCGGGTACTGAGTCTTTTCGGCCTCGAAATACGTGCGCATTTGATCTTGACGCTCGCTCTGGGCATGCAGGATGCCCAGATGCGCCAGGTAGCCCGGTGCTACGGGTTTGCCGTTGGCGCGCGCGATTTGGAGCCCTGCCTCGAGGCCAGCAATCTGCTCCTCGGGAGACTTGTCTTTCGTGAAGTGTCCGTAAACCTGGGGTTGATAGTCACCCCAGTAGTAAAGCGGCTGGGGCTTGGTGGCGCAGCCCGACAGCAACAGCACCCCCACGATCGATAGGCGGGCCGTCATTTGTGTACAGGAAATGCGTTTCATAGTCGATTTTCCGTCGTGAGCCTTATTGGCCGGGCTGCCAGGCGCCGGATTGAATGCCATTGACGAGGTTATTGACGGCTTCACGCATCGCCAAATCAATCACCTTGCCATTCAGGGTTGAGTCGTAGCTTGAAGTCCCGCCAAAGCCGATGACTTCCCGACTGTCGAGGCTGTACTCCCCTGCGCCTTGGGTGGAGAAAACAACTTCCGAGGTCTGCACGTTCACGACGTTCAGGCCAACCTTTGCATAGGCAATCTGCGACTTTCCGCGTCCAAGGAGGCCAAACAGTTGCTTGTCTCCGGTTTCCTTCCGGCCGAATTCGGTGACGTCGCCGGTCACCACATAGGTTGCCCCTTTGATGTTCTGGGTTGTTTTTGCATAGCCCGCCTCCTGCTTGATCTCCGACATATTGTCGCGATCCAGCACGTTGAAACGGCCCGTTTGCTGGAGATGCGTAATCAGGATGGTCTTGGCCTGGCTGCCCAGGCGGTCGACGCCGTCGCTGAAAATGCCGCGCATGAAATTGGAACGGTTGTCGAATTTGCCGACTGCAATAAGACTGCGTGCGCCGTTGTAATGGGTGCCCGCCGATGCAACCTTCGCCACCTCCAGCGTGCGTGACTGCTCCGTGGCACAGCCTGTGATCAATAGTGTGCTGCCGAGAAGAATGCAGCCGGCCAGATTTTTTTGCAGAGTGGATTTATTCATGAATAGTCAGTTCCTGTTTTTGGTTTGAATTGCATGGAGTGGGAATTGCACCGGGATTGGGAAGCAGGGGTTTGTGTTGTTCGAATGGCATAAGTCTATGTAATATTTTGAACGACGCCTAGTGGCCGATGAGTCAAGCGCCCGGCCTTTGATGTGTTGCGGCAGTCTGATTGCCCGATAGGGGGGCGGGGTGATCTTTCGATGGGGGGTCGAAATGTTGGGTATGGAGAAGGTTTTGTGTAGGGAGTCGGACTGAAGTCCGACCCACGAGGGGAGATGCGCGGATTTGCTGTGGGTCGGACTTTAGTCCGACAGCACGGGTTCAGCGATTTGAGTCGGACTGAAGTCCGACCCACAAAAAACGGGCCGGCCCTGGTGGGGCGGCCCGTTGGGGTGGGGGGCGCTGAGGCCTTAGCCGAGTTTCTTCTTCAGGATTTCATTGACCTGGGCCGGGTTGGCCTTGCCCTTGGAGGCTTTCATGCACTGGCCGACCAGGGCGTTGAAGGCTTTTTCCTTGCCGGCGCGGAATTCCTCGACCGACTTTTGATTGGCGGCGAGGACTTCGTCGATGATGGCTTCGATGGCGCCGGAGTCGGTGACCTGCTTGAGGCCCTGGGTTTCGATGATGGTGTCGGCGGCGTTTGCGTCATCCCCACCTTCCTTGTTCCACAGCGCGTCGAAGACCTTTTTGGCGATGGCATTGGAGATGGTGTTGTCGGCGATGCGCTGCACCAGGCCGGCCAGTTGCAGGGCGCTTACCGGGCTGGCGGTGATGTCGAGTTCGGCCTTGTTGAGGCGCGCGGCGACTTCGCCCATGACCCAGTTGGCGCAGGTCTTGGCGCTGGCGGTGCCGGCGGCGGCGACGGTGTCGAGGTAGAACTGGGACACTTCGCGGCTGGCGGTGAGGGCGGTGGCGTCGTAGATCGACAGGCCGAAGTCGTTCTGGAAGCGGGCCGACAGGGCGGCGGGCAGCTCGGGCAGCTCGCCCTTCACGCGTTCGATCCAGGCGCTGTCGATGATCAGCGGCAGCAGGTCGGGGTCGGGGAAGTAGCGGTAGTCGTGGGCGTCTTCCTTGCTGCGCATGGCGCGGGTTTCGCCGGTGTCGGAGTCAAACAGCACGGTGGCTTGCTGAACCTTGCCGCCGTCTTCGATGAGGTCGATCTGCCACTGGATTTCGTAGTCGATGGCCTGCTGCATGAAGCGGAAGCTGTTGAGGTTCTTGATCTCGCGGCGGGTGCCGAATTCCTTCTGGCCGCGGGGGCGCACGGACACGTTGGCGTCGCAGCGGAAGGAGCCTTCCTGCATGTTGCCGTCGCAGATGTCGATCCAGCGCACGATGCCGTGCAGGGCCTTGGCGTAGGCGACGGCTTCGGCGGAGGAGCTCATTTCGGGCTCGGAGACGATCTCGAGGAGCGGCGTGCCGGCGCGGTTGAGGTCGATGCCGGTCATGCCGTGGAAGTCTTCGTGCAGGCTCTTGCCGGCGTCTTCCTCCAGGTGGGCGCGGGTCAGGTTGACGACCTTTTCATAGGCGCCGCCCTTGCCGTCGGGCACCAGCAGGTGGATCTGGCCGCCAACCACCACGGGCAGTTCGTACTGGCTGATCTGGTAGCCCTTGGGGAGGTCGGGGTAGAAGTAGTTCTTGCGCGCAAAGACGCTCTTGGGGGCGATGGTGGCGCCCACGGCGAGGCCGAAGCGGATGGCCCGCTCGACGGCGCCCTTGTTGAGCACCGGCAGTACGCCGGGCAGGGCGATGTCCACCGCGCAGGCCTGCACGTTGGGCTCGGCCCCGAAGGCGATGCTGGCGCCGGAGAAAATCTTGGATTGCGTGCTGAGCTGGGTATGCACTTCCAGCCCGATGACGACTTCCCAGTCGGTTCTGCTCATGTTGGCTCTCTAGTTAAGTCGGTCAATCGCACTCGCCCGTGGGCTTGTCGATGAGCAGCGGCCACACGTAGTCGTGGGCGCTGTTGGGGGAACACATGGTGTGGCAGTCGGCGAAGGACACGGTGATCTGCTCACCCTGTTCCCACATGCGGATGCGGCAGTTCTTGTTGCCGGTCAGCTCGATGGACGGCAGGGCCTGGGTCTGGCGGAACTGGGCCAGATCGTAGCGGCACACGCCGCGCTTCGGCATGGTGAGCACCACGTTGAGGGCGCGCACTTTTGAATTGAGCACGTCGATCTTGGCGCTGCCGAAGTTGCCGGTTTCGTCGCGGAACTTGCACTCGGTGCTCACCGTGAAGGTGCGCAGCGGCATCGGCTTGAGGCGGCCGGTGGACTCGCTGGCCGGCTTCTCGACGCTGCCGCCCGACTGCTGTGCCGGCGTGCCGGTGCCGGGCCGGTGGGGCAGTTCAACGCTGGCACAGCCGGCGAGCACGGCCAGCAGGCTGCCGAGGATGAGACGGTGGCGCATCGTGCTGCTCACACTGCCGGTTTGCGGGCGTGCCAGTCGGTGTTCTGCTGGAACTGGTGGGCCACGCCCAGTAGGCGCGCTTCGCCGAAGTAGTTGCCGATGAGCTGCAGGCCCACGGGCATGCCGCCGGCGCCAAAACCGGCCGGGTGGGCCAGGGCGGGCAGGCCGGCCAGGTTGACGGCCACGGTGTAGATGTCGCCGAGGTACATCTGCACCGGGTCGTTGCTCTTTTCGCCAATGCCGAAGGCCACGGTGGGGCAGGTGGGGCCGGCGATCACGTCGCACTGCGCAAAGGCGGCGGCGAAGTCCTGGGCGATCAGGCGGCGCAGCTTCTGGGCCTTGATGTAGTAGGCGTCGTAGTAGCCGTGGGAGAGCACGTAGGTGCCCACCAGAATGCGCCGCTTCACTTCGGCGCCAAAGCCTTGCGCGCGGCTCTTGCAGTACATGTCGTTGAGGTCGCCGTATTCGGCGGCCCGGTGGCCGTAGCGCACGCCGTCGAAACGGCTGAGGTTGGAGCTGGCTTCGGCCGGGGCGATCACGTAATAGGCGGGGATGGCCAGGCGGGCGTTGGGCAGGCTGACGTCAACGGTGACGGCGCCGAGTTTGCGGTATTCGGCCAGCGCGGCTTCAACGGCGGCGCGCACGTCATCGGACATGCCGTCGGCGAAGAATTCGGTGGGCAGGCCGATGCGCAGGCCGGCCAGGGGCCGGGCCAGATCGGCGGTGTAGTCCTCGGTGTCGCGCTCCAGGCTGGTGGAGTCGCGCGGGTCGTGGCCGTTCATGGCCGACAGCATCAGCGCGCAGTCTTCGGCGCTGCGGCCAAAGGCGCCGCCCTGATCCAGCGACGAGGCGTAGGCGATCATGCCGTAGCGCGACACGGTGCCATAGGTGGGCTTGATGCCGGTGATGCCGCACAGGGACGCCGGCTGGCGGATCGAGCCGCCGGTGTCGGTGCCGGTGGCGATCGGCACCATGCGCGCGGCCACGGCCGCCGCCGAGCCGCCGGAGGAGCCGCCGGGCACCTTGTCGGTGTTCCACGGGTTGCGGGTTGGGCCGAAATGGGAGTTCTCGTTGGAGGAGCCCATCGCGAACTCGTCCATGTTGGTCTTGCCGACCATCACCGCGCCGGCGGCCTTGAGCAGGGTGACGACGTGGGCGTCGTAGGGGCTGACGAAGTTCGACAGCATCTTCGAGCCGCAGGTGGTGAGCACGCCTTCGGTGCAGAAGACGTCCTTGTGGGCCAGCGGAATGCCGGTGAGCGGGCCGCCATGGCCGGCGGCCAGGCGCGCGTCGGCTGCCTTGGCGGCAGCGAGGGCGCCGTCGCGGTCGACGGTGACGAAGGCGTTGATCTTCGGATTGCCGGCTTCGATGCGGGCGAGGCTCTCGGTGGCGAGTTCGACGGCGGAGACGGTTTTCGCGCGGAGTGCTGCGGCAATCTCTTTGAGGCTGGAGTCGATCATGGTGCGTGGGGCGAGGTAAGGGGCACCGGCCGGGGCCGGCGCCGGAATGGGGGGCTGCCGCTTATTCGATGACCTGGGGAACCAGGTACAAGCCGGCTTCGGTCTGCGGGGCGATGGCCTGGTAGGCGGCGCGGCGGTCGGTTTCGATGACCTTGTCTTCGCGCAGGCGCTGGGCGAGTTCCTGGGGGTGACTCATGGGCTCCACACCGTCGGTATTGACCGCCTGCATCTCCTCGATGAGGCCGAAAATTCCGTTGAGTTTGGCCTGCGTGGCATCCAGGTCGCCCTCGGCGAGTTCGAGGCGGGCGAGCTTGGCGATATGGCGGACTTCGTCGAGGGAAAGTGACATGGCAATTTACAAAGTTGCTTAAACGACAAAGGTTTGTAGGTTATCATAAGCGATTCTGTTGCCCCAATTCCCAACCCCCTCCAACGGTTTTTCCGGGATTTTTCTCCGATGTTTGGTTCTCTGCGCTCCTATTTTTCGAACGATCTCGCCATCGACCTTGGCACCGCCAACACCCTGATCTACGTCCGGGGCAAAGGCATCGTTCTCGATGAACCGTCCGTGGTGGCGATCCGCACCGAAGGCGGTCCGAACGCCAAGAAGACCATCCTTGCTGTGGGTATGTCGGCCAAGCAAATGCTGGGCAAGACACCGGGCAACATTACTGCCATCCGGCCGATGAAAGACGGTGTGATCGCCGACTTCACCGTGACCGAGCAGATGCTCAAGCAGTTCATCAAGAAGGTTCACGACACCCGCCTGTTTTCGCCCAGCCCGCGCATCATCATCTGCGTGCCCTGCGGTTCGACCCAGGTGGAGCGTCGGGCCATTCGCGAATCGGCCCTCGGCGCCGGCGCCAGCAACGTTTACCTGATTGAAGAACCCATGGCCGCCGCCATCGGTGCCGGCATGCCGGTTGCCGAAGCCACCGGCTCCATGGTTGTCGATATCGGCGGCGGTACCACCGAAGTGGGCGTCATTTCCCTCGGCGGCATGGTTTACGCCGGTTCGATCCGCGTCGGCGGTGACAAGTTCGACGAAGCCATCGTCAATTACATCCGTCGCAACTACGGCATGCTGATCGGCGAAACCACGGCCGAATCCATCAAGAAGGGCATCGGCTCGGCTTTCCCGGGTTCCGAAGTGCAGGAAATGGAAGTCAAGGGCCGCAACCTGGCCGAAGGCATTCCGCGCGCTTTCACGATTTCGTCCAACGAAATCCTCGAAGCCCTGACCGAGCCGCTCAACCAGATCGTTTCGGCGGTCAAGATCGCCCTCGAGCAAACGCCTCCCGAGCTGGGGGCCGACATCGCCGAGCGCGGCATGGTGCTTACCGGCGGTGGCGCGCTGCTGCGCGACCTCGACCGTCTGCTGATGGAAGAAACCGGTCTGCCGGTGATTGTCGCCGACGACCCCCTCACCTGCGTGGTGCGCGGTTCGGGCATGGCCCTCGAAAAGATGGACCAGCTCGGCTCCATCTTTACCAGCGAATAAGCGTCGGCATTGCAGCGAAGGCGTGCGCGGTGAACCGTATGTTCTGCCGCGCGTGCCGGCGACCCGGGCCCATCCCGGGCGCAGCTGTTTGCTGATCAACTAGACGCCGCTACCTTGGCCGGCCATTCGCCTCCTCCCTTCTTCAAACGCGGGCCTGCGCCGCTGGCCAAGCTCGTCTTCTTCGTGACCGTTTCGCTGGCCATGCTGGTGAGCGATCTGAACATGCGCTACCTGGACGGTTTCCGGCAGGGTCTGTCGGTGCTGGCCTATCCGCTGCAGATGGCGGCTGCCTCGCCGGCCGATTTCGTCCGCAATGCGTCCGACTATTTTGCTTCGCTGGTGCGCCTGCAAATCGAGAACAAGGATCTCAAGGCCCGCCAGTTGAAGGGCGCCGAACGCCTGCTGCGCCTCGATCAGCTGGAGCAGGAGAACCGCCATCTGCGTGCCTTGCTCGAAGCCCGTGAAAAGCAGTCGGTGAAGTCGGTGGTGGCCGAAATCATGTACACCGCCAAAGACCCGTTCTCGCGCAAGGTGATTCTCGACAAGGGCGCCCAGGCCGGCATCGAGGCGGGTCAGGCGGTGGTGGACGACATTGGCGTGATCGGCCAGATCACCCGCGTCTTTCCGATGCAGTCCGAGCTGACCCTCTTGACCGACAAGGACCAGGCGATTCCGGTGATGATCGTGCGCAGCGGCATGCGCGCGGTGCTCTTCGGTTCCGGCAACGGCTTGATGGAGCTGCGCTACCTGGCTGCCAACGCCGACGTGCAGGCCGGTGACCGGGTGGTGACGTCCGGTCTCGATGGAGTGTTCCTGGCGGGCCTGCCGGTGGCGACCGTGGCCCGCGTGGAGCGCGATCAGGCCCAGGCCTTTGCACGCATTCCGTGCCTGCCGGCGGCCGGTGTCGAGCGCTTCAGTCATGTGCTGGTACTGGGGCACCAGGAAACCCTGATGTCCCGTCCCGTCGAGCCCGAGCCGGTTGCGGGCAAGCCTGCCAAGGGTCGCAAGGCCCGGGCCGCCAAGGAGTAAGCCGTGCAACCGACTCACAGTTCACGCCGCATCCTGCTCCCGGTGAGGATGTGGTTTGTTTACACCACTCTGGGCCTGGCCCTGTTTCTCAATTACGTGCCGACCGGCCATCTGCCGGGGGTGCCTGACGTGGTGGCGCTGGTGCTGGCTTTCTGGTGCGTGCGCGAACCGGTCAAGATCGGTATCGGCGCCGGTTTCCTGTTTGGCCTGCTGACCGATATCGGCGTGGGCGCGGCGCTCGGCCAGCATGCCCTGGCCTATGTGCTGCTGGCTTACGCGGCCAACGAACTGTCGCGCCGGGTGTTGTGGTTTACGCCGGTGGAGCAGGCGCTGCATGTGCTGCCGCTGCTGTTCATGTCCCAGGTGGTGATGGTTGTCGTGCGCCTTTTGGCCGGCGCCGAATTCCCGGGCTGGTGGATGTTCTTCGGCAGCTTTGTCGGTGCCCTGTTGTGGATTCCCCTGCACTACGTGCTGCTGCTGCCCCAGTATCAGCCTGTGGAGCGGGACGAGAACCGACCGATCTAGTGGAGGCCGCTTGAAAGGCATCCGAACACCCGAGCAGGAAGTCGCCCGCTTCCGCAGCCGCCTGGCGGTGGCCGGCGTGGTGGCGCTGGTGTGCTTCGGCCTGCTGGCGGCGCGCTTCTTTTACCTGCAGGTGATGCGTTTCGACTATTACTCGACCCGGGCCGAGGACAATCGCATCTCGCTGGTGCCGGTGGTGCCCAACCGGGGCCTGATCATGGATCGCAACGGCACGGTGCTGGCGCGCAACTACTCGGCTTACACCCTGGAGATCACGCCGTCGAAGGTGGCGGATCTCGAAGCCACCATCGAGGCGCTGTCCGCGCTGGTGGATATTCAGCCCAAGGACCGCAAGCGCCTCAAGAAGCTGATGGACGAGAGCAAGAGCTTCGAGTCCCTGCCGATCCGCAACCGCCTGTCGGATGAAGAGGTCGCCCGCTTCATTGCCCAGCGCTACCGCTTTCCGGGGGTCGAACTGAAGGCCCGCCTGTTCCGCGATTATCCGATGGGGCGCTTCGGCTCCCATATCGTCGGCTACATCGGCCGGATCAACGATCGCGACCTGGAGCGCATCGAGGATAGCGAGGACACCGCCAACTACCGGGGCACCGACCACATCGGCAAGGCCGGCCTGGAGAAGAGCTACGAGCGCGAGCTGCACGGTGCCACCGGCTTCGAGGAGGTCGAGGTCGATTCCGGCGGCCGCGCGGTGCGGGCCCTGCGGCGCACGCCGGCCACGCCGGGCAACAACCTGGTGCTGACCCTCGACCTGAAGCTGCAGGAAGTGGTCGAGAAGGCCTTCGGCAACCGGCGCGGCGCGCTGGTGGCCATCGAGCCGGGCAGCGGTGGCGTGCTGGCGCTGGTATCGGTGCCGACTTTCGATCCCAACCTGTTCGTGGACGGCATTGCCCCGCAGGACTGGGACGAGCTGAACAATTCCCCCGACCATCCGATGGTCAATCGCGCGCTCAACGGTGCCTATCCGCCGGGCTCCACCTTCAAGCCCTTCATGGCACTGGCGGCGCTGATGAGCGGCAAGCGCACCCCCGCGCAGGCCATTTCCGACCCCGGCTACTTCGATTTCGGCGGCCATCACTTTCGTGACGACAAGGTCGGCGGCCACGGTACGGTGGATATGTACCGTTCCATCGTGCATTCCTGCGATACCTACTATTACCGCCTCGCCAACGACATGGGGATCGACCTGATCGCCCAGACGATGGGTGAGTTCGGCTTCGGCAGCAAAACCGGCATCGACATCGAAGGGGAGAGCAGCGGCATCCTGCCTTCGCCCGAATGGAAGAAGCGCCGTTTCAAGAAGCCCGAGCAGCAGAAGTGGTTTGGCGGCGAGACGATCTCCATCGGCATCGGCCAGGGTTACAACGCCTACACCATGCTCCAGCTGGCCCACGCGACGGCCACCGTGGCGGCGGGTGGGGTGATGTTCAAGCCTCACCTGGTCAAGTACATCGAAAGCGCCAGTGACGGCAGCCGCCGCATGATCGAGCCGCAGCCGATCAAGACCATTCCGATCAAGCCCGAGCACATCGAAACCATTCGCCGCTCGATGGTCGGGGTGAATCGCGAAGGCACGGGGGCCCGCGCCTTTGCCGGGGCGCCTTATGTGTCTGCCGGCAAGACCGGCACGGCCCAGGTTTACTCCCTGAAGGGCGCCAAGTACTCGTCGCGGATTACCGAGCGCCTGCGCGACCACGCCCTCTTCATTGCCTTTGCGCCGGCCGACAAGCCCACCATCGCCCTCGCGGTGCTGGTCGAAAACGGCGGCTTCGGTGCCGAATCGGCGGCACCGATCGCCCGGGCGGTGCTCGATTACTACCTGCTCGGCAAGCTGCCGGCCGGCATCGCTCCCGAAGATCCGGGCGCCGAAGGCAACTCGGGAGACGGCGCCGGTGAGTGATTTCCGCTTTGATCCACGCAAGTGGCTGCTGCGCATCCTGTCGCCGCTGGATGGGCAGCTGACCCTGATCGTGATGGCCATCCTGGGCTTCTCGACGGTGGTGATGGTCAGCGCCTCGCCCGAGCGCCTCGACACCCTGGCGCTCAACGTTGGCGTGGCCTTTGCAGTGATGTGGATTGCGGCCAGCGTGCCACCCCAGCGCATGATGACCGTCGCGCTGCCGCTGTACGTGCTTGGCGTGCTGCTGCTGATCGGCGTGGCCCTGTTCGGCGATGTGTCGAAGGGCGCGCGACGCTGGCTGAACATTGGTGTGGCGCGCATCCAGCCTTCGGAGTTGATGAAGATATCCATGCCGCTGATGCTGGCCTGGTACTTTCAAAGTCGTGAAGGCCTGATCCGCGCCCGCGATTTTTTGATTGCGATTGCCTTGCTGCTGGTGCCGGTCGGCCTGATCGCCAAGCAGCCCGATCTGGGTACGGCGCTGCTGGTGGCGGCGTCGGGTTTCTACGTGCTGTTTTTTGCCGGTCTGACCTGGCGGCTGATTCTGCCGGTGGTGGTGGTCGGGGTGGTCGGCATCGGGGCCATCGTCGCCATGGGCGACTCCCTGTGCATGCCCGGCGTCGAGTGGCCCGGCATGCGGGAATACCAGAGACACCGCGTGTGTACGCTGCTCGACCCGACTTCCGACCCGCTGGGCAAGGGTTTCCACATCATCCAGTCCACCATCGCCATCGGCTCGGGTGGCGTGGTTGGCAAGGGCTGGGGCAAGGGGACCCAGACCCACCTCGACTTCCTGCCCGAAAGACACACTGACTTCATTTTTGCGGTACTCACCGAAGAATTCGGGCTGGCCGGTGCCCTGCTTCTCGTGGTACTTTATATCCTGTTGATTTTTCGCGGCCTTTTTATTGCCGCTGGTGCCCCGACCCTGTTCTCGCGCCTTCTCGCTGGCGCCCTTACGCTGATCTTCTTCACCTACGCGTTTGTGAACATGGGCATGGTGAGCGGAATTCTCCCCGTTGTCGGGGTCCCGCTACCCTTCGTCAGTTACGGTGGCACTGCACTCGTTACTCTGTGTCTTGGCGTCGGCATGCTCATGAGCATCCAGCGCCATCGACGCCGGGTAGGTACCTGAACCCGCGCGCGTCAAGGCGCGCGCCCGAACAGGATTGAGCGTCATGACCCCTGTAGCGATCTTCCGTCGCGCCGGCTCCCTGCTGGCGCCCCTCTGTAGTGCCCTCCTGCTGGCCGCTTGCGCCGCTACGCCCTCGCTTCCGGTGGCCGATGCGCTGCCGGCTGCTGAATTGCGTCCCGTGTCGCGGGCAGGGCTCAAGGCCAAGCCACCGGTCCGTCCGGCACGTAGCCTGTTCCAGTTTGATGCTGGGCAGGATGAGGATGCGACCCAGGACGATCAGGCCGGTTTGCTGGAGGTGCCCCGCGTCGAAAAGGGTGATTACTCCCTCGGCCGTGGGGTGATGCTGGGCAATGCGTCGAGTGCCTTCCGCGAGAAGGGCGTGGCGAGCTGGTACGGCAAGATGTTCCACGGCCGCAAGACTTCAAGTGGCGATCCGTACGATATGTACGCCATGACCGCCGCGCACCCGAGTCTGCCGATTCCCAGCTATGTGCGCGTCACCAACTTGTCCAACGGTCGTACTGCCGTGGTCCGCATCAACGATCGCGGGCCTTTCCACGCAGGGCGCATCATTGATCTCTCCTATGCCGCGGCTTACAAGCTCGGCTACGTCGATCAGGGGCAGGCCAACGTGGAGGTTGCGCTGGTGTTGCCGGAAGAGGTTGCCTTCGTGCAGCCCGGCCGGCCGGTGCCGCCGCTGCGCAAGCTGAAGGCGGCGCCGGTGCAGCTGGCCAACCGTTCGGTGCCGACTCCGGTGCCCGCTGCGGCGGTGGTCAGCGAAGCCGTCCGCGCGCCTGCCGCCGAACCCGTGGTGCCGTCCGTCGCGCCGCTCGCCGCCGTGTCGAGCAGTGTGCAACCCACCCGGGTGACTACGGAGCGTCCGGGCGGGCAGGTCTTTCTGCATCTGGGCGCCTTTGCCACGCCGCTGACCGCCGAGCAGTTCAAGGGCTTTGTCGAGCACGAACTCAAGTGGCTCAAGGAGTCGGTGTCCGTGCTGGCGTCCGAGGGCAAGTACCGTCTTCAACTGGGGCCTTTCCCGTCGGCCCCGGAGGCCCGCTCCATCGCCGAGCGCATCGCCACCACGCTGAAGCTCAAGCCCTACCTGATCCAGCGTTAAGCCATGTTGCCGGGAAAGTGACGGGCGTCACTCCCTGGCTGTGACCTTTCGGGCTTCGCGGGTGGACGAATTTCCCTAAGCTGTGAAGCGTAGACCGAGTGTTCGGGTGTTTTCGTTTTTCCCCGCTCTTGTGGTCTGCGCATCAGGGAGATAAACATGATGGCCTCGTCGAACGCCCCCCAGTCCAGCCGCCCCGGCCTGCCCTGTGCCAACCCTTGCCCCCGTTGCGCGGCTACGCTCGACTGCGACAAGGTCAGTCGCGACATGGATCTGGAAAGCATGCCTGACGAGATCGACCTGCTGCAGGTGCTGTGGTCGCAGATTCGCAGTTACTGCAATGAATTCGCCCCGGGGCCGCGCGCGAGCTGACTCGCTCCGCTCCCTTGCAAACGACAAGAGCCGCAATTGCGGCTCTTGTCGTTTCAGACTCCGACCATGATCGGAACGGGCTTACGGCGGTGTGCAGCCGGTGGGGTACCAGACTTTGACGGGAAAACCACCCACATAAATGATGTAGAAGCCGGCGCACGGTACGCCGCTGCCCCTGGGCTTGTCTTCGTCCGTCTCTTTGGCGTCGTCACCGCGCTGGCACTCCGGCAGGGACGTTTTCTTTGACGCCGAGGGCGACTGCCCCGCCCTCGACATCACGCAGGGCTTGAGGGGCTTGCCGCGGGCATCGAGGGGAATGACTTCCCCGTTTTTGCCAAAGATGACGCCGCCGGTGATGTCGGCTGGAGCGAGGACGCCCCGGGTGAATTGCCCGAGGCCGGCCGCCGCGTGGGCGGGGGCCTGCAGCGTCGCGCCGGCCAGCAGGCCGAGGGCGAGCAGGGCGATACGCAGGGGGGAGGGACGCGGATACTGCTTCATGCTTGAAGATTTCCTCATGGTTGTAAGTCTTTAAGCCGCAACCCCCCGTGTCTCAGAAGCGGAAGTGGCCCTGCAGCAGAGCGGTGCGCTGCGGGTAGAACAGCGGTACTTTCGGGTCGCCGTTCAGGTCGGTGTTGTGGAAGCGGAACTGTCGGTCGAAGACGTTGTAGAGGCCCAGCGTGGCGGTCAGGCGATTGCTCACGATGGGCATGGAGACGCGCAGGTTGGTCATCGAGAAAGTGCTGCTGGCGCGCTGGTCACTGCCCGCGCCATCCAGCTGGGAAGCATGCTGGCGGACGGCCCAGTTTTCGACGAGTACATCGGCGGGCCCGGTCTTGAGCCACAGGCGCAGGGGCACGAGGTCGGTGCGGACCTTGTAGGGCAGGGCCCGGTAGTCGGGGGTGACCTCGGTCTGCGTTGCTTCATGGCGCCATTCCGCGCTGAGGGCCACTTTCTGCCCGAAGGGCACAGACAGATGCGCCCGGTGCAACTGTTCGTTCCAGCGTCCCAGTTCCATGTTGCTGCCCGTGCTGAACATGGGTACATGCAGAATGCGGCCGGAGGCTTCCAGGCCGGCCGTGATGCCGCCGGTGAAGCGCTGGTCGAGGCCGATGGCGGCACGTCGCCAGCGGGTGCCGGTGGGGTCGTCGAAGACCTGGTTGAAGCCGGCGAACTGGGTCGGGGCGAGGCTCTCCCGGTCGTACTTGGAGCCGGATACGCCCTGGAAGAAGGCTGACCGCAGGGTGGTGCCGGTAGCGAGGCGGGCGACGATGCCCAGCTTGCCGTTGACCCGCTCCGTCTGGGTGCGGTCGAGGTCGTTCAGGCGCACGTATTCGGCACCTCCGTGAACGATGATGGCCGGATTGATCCGCCATTGGCCGTAGCTGAAGGCAGTGTCCCGGTCATTCTTGCGCTTGGCCGTGGGAAAGGTCGTAACGTCCAGAACAATGCTCCGGTCCATCGTCAGGGAGGTCATGAAGACGTTGTCCTGCGTGCCTGACAGGCGGAAGGCGCTGGCGCCGGCGACCAGGCCAAGCCGCTCCTGTTGGAGCGAGTACAGCATCGACAGGCCACGGCTGCGCTGTTGCAGGCGATAGTCCGAGTCAATGTCGATGCCCGGCGGGTCGATCTGGAAGAGATCCTTCTCACGTTCTCGGATACGTCGCGTATTCACCTCGGCGATGAACTCCTCGCCGGCGCCCAGCTCGTGGCGGATGCCGATGCGGCCGAGGTCGGTGATCACGTTTTGCAGCGTGCCGATGGCGCCGTCGAACAAGCTCTTGCTCTGGTCGCCGCCGCTGCGCTCGGTGTGGCGCATTTCGGCCAGCAGCATGGTGCGGGGGGTGAGGGCGAACTGGCCGTCGATGCGGCTGCCGGCCAGGTGGGTGTCGGCAACGCGGGGGTCGAGGCTGCGGCCGCGGTAGTCGAAGGCACCGATGGACAGCTGGGCGCGCTCCCAGGCGTGGGACGCCACGAAGCTGCCGGACAGGGTGTCGCGGGTGCCGCCGGCGAGGGAGGCGGCGAAGCGGGTGGGCTTGCGGTCGAAGAAGGCGGTGGCTTCGTCGGGCGACACTGCGCGTGGCCCGTCGAGCATGGGAATCGCCGGCATCACGAACTGCGGCGCCAGCGGCCAGTGGCCGATGGGCTGGCGTAACTGGGCCTGCAGCAGTTCGCTGAGGCGGGCGCCTTCAAAGCGCGGGGTGTCGGCGTAGGCGTCGGCCAGCAGGCGATGGGCGGCGGCGTTCTGATTGTCGTCGTCGAGGGCCTGCATGGCGGCTACCTGGGCCGGCGCGGCAAAACCGACTTGCTGGTAGGCGGCGCCGAGGCTGGCGCTGCGGGCGGCCCGGTCCTGGTCGAGCAGCGTGCCGGCGCGGAGCACGGCGCGGTTGTCGTTGAGGGCAACGGCTTGTTCGCCGTCGCGGATGGCCGCCAGGGGTTCGCGATCAAGCAGCTTGCGGAAGGCATCGAAGTACCACGGGGTCGGCGAGGCCGGGTCGAGGCGGCGGGCCAGCTCGAACTGGCTGCCGGCCACCTTGCTGCGCTCCTCTTCCATGTAGGCGCGGCCGAGGTAGCTGCGCAGTTCGGCATTGCTGGGGTCGAGGAGGGCGGCGATTTCGACTTCGCGGCGGCCGGCTTCGGTGTGGCCCTGGCGCAGCAGGGCGAGGCCAAGGCCGAAGTGGGCCAGCGGTTCGGCGTCGTTGCTGTCGAGGGCGTTCTGGAAGTCGGTGGCGGCCGCGTCGGTGTCGCCGGCGATGAGGCGGGCGAAGGCGGCCATGGCGCGGGCGCGGGGCGT